>PMYA01000123.1 GCA_003170935.1 Methanobacteriota archaeon | reverse complement strand
TGCTGTACGACGTCCTAAGCCGTCTTTGCCAGATCGAGCATAATGCTTAGAAGTTACCCGGAACAGCTGCTGCGGTTTTACATAGCTTACGATTAGGTGCTATCCAAGGCGGTCTTCTACAGTCGCCCCGTTGTATCAGTTGACCGTAAGAACGAGGTATACCGACCGATAAACGGTCGTATTGCCCCCCTTGTATAGGTCAACTTGCATCTTTTGTCCCGCGCCCCGCGTAGTCGGGGTAAAGGAGATCGAGTCTTCCCATTTTTGACCATTGGCCAAGCTAAACGTTTTTGTCGTGACGGTCTTGTTGGCAAGCGTCGCGACCAATCTATAATCAACATTTGCGTTTTCGTGGTTGACGACACCAACGGTCACGTTACCAGTTTGACCCACAGTCAGATTCGTAGGGTAACCTGACGCTTTTCCGCCGGGACCTAGAAGGTATAACTCAGTAAATGGTTCAGAAGGCTGCGGAAGGACCACGATCAGTATTGTTCCGGCAATAGCGAGAAGCAATATGGCTGCCAAGATTAAAGTGAGAACTTTAGTACGGTTCACGTCACCCCTTTACTTATCGTGCTTACTCATAAGTTTTTGTTTATGCAGCGGAGGTCAATGAACAATAGATTTGCACTCACATAAGCTTCGTGCGTGCCAGCATCATTACGCTACGTTATGCTGTAACATTCACCCAGATATGCGTATCGCGATAGGGGTCAACGGTTGATGGGTCCGTGTAAAGGGCAAAATCAAGTTTCACGTTGTCCCCCAATTGATTTACTACAAGATCTATCTGCTTTTCCCACTGCTGGCCGTCAGAGAGTGTCACTTGTTCAGAGTGGACTGTGCTGCGTTGCGTGCTGTTGTTCGCAGAAACGACCAGCGTATACGTAACGTCCCGCGCCTCGTGGTTGATAATATCTACCGTTACAGGACTTAGAACCCCCTCCGTGAGGTCCGTTGTATAGTTGCCGAGCGTGCCGTTAGCGCCGAGAAGGTAAAACTCAGTAAAGTGATCGCTGGGCTTCGGCATCACCAGAGCATAACTCGCAACGGCGACTGACGCGATTATCGCGATAACAAGGGCGATCGAGAGCATTCGATCGAACCTGCTTCCAGCAAGCCAGTCTGCCTCTCGGTCGCCTGATTGGTGCCATACCGGCCAATTGACAGATAAGCGCTTCTCTGGTGGGAGTTGATGCCGACGAACGCCCGCAACAATGACACACACAAGCGTAAAAACGACAAGTACGACAAGTGTCGGACCTAATCGGATGCCCCACTGGGTATAATTGAGGGCTATTTCGAGGAGCGGCACGATGACAATACTGACGCCAAAAGAGAACCCCAGCCTGACGCCGATTGCTAACGTCGCCTTTTTGGGAAAAAGCGCCGCAATGAATGCATACCCCGGGACGAAAAGAACGGCTATTGTGCCAATGATGGGGCGAGCGATAGTTACGCTAAACGCTGGAATACTCGCTACCACAAGCGCTGCGAGCGCGAGAGCAAAAATCAGGACAAGGTCTCCGAAGGTGTTAATGGGCTTCACTTGCTCTATCACTACTCGGTGCTATATTGCGTTTCGGGACTCGCTTAATTGGTCTGTTTGTCCGCATAACGTCGCGAATGCTTTATATGTTTAGCGAAACGCTCGACCGTAATTGTGGCAGACAAATCATGTGTTGCTAAACGCTACAGCTTGGTAACAGACTTTTACTACTGAAAGTCGAAAACGACAATCCACAAACTCAAGCACGCGAAGAGCCGTTAAGACGCCTTACAGCATCCGCAGAAAGCGTTATGAACGTGACAAACGGTCGCAAAAATGACGACGTTAATATAATCAAGATGCCTATTCGGCAATCCGCATACAAAACTGTTCAACTGATTCAAAGGGCCATTCCTTTTTTAGCTTGCTCTGAAAGCAGATCGAATACATCGAGACGGTTCCCTTCAAACTGATTCTACTGCCGCCAATGAGCTTACGACACAACAACGTGATGAGAGAGTATAAGCAGGCGGCTCCGAGTTGAAAGGAGGTCAATCGTTTCGTTGCCAAGTACGCGAAGGACAAGCTGGCAACACCTTGTGTCTTACGGCAATTTCTCTCCCAAAATAGCCTTCTGTCCACGTAGCCCATGTGTTCAGGAAGCAAACGTGCACCGTGGAGTACAAACTGCTGCAACCTCAAAAGGAGACGAGCGCTCAAACGGTCGACAGCATCTCCACCACGCTCGGCAGAAATGTTGTCGATCACCCCCGCATCAATCAAACCGCGTCTTTTTTCGAGACTCCTATAGCGGGCATCTGGATGGCCAGCTTTGGCTTCAACCACAAGGCGGATAACCATGTGTTCAGCAGTTGACCGAAACGCATAATCGCTGTCCTCAGAACCAACAAAAAAGTGGTGCGGGTCGTAATATCCAATCCGGTCGAGTACTGACTTCGAAATCAGTGCTCCGTGCGTCGCAAAAAAAGAGATGTTGCGACTTTCAGTGAACGCAATCCATACCATTCGACCCCAAAAATTCTGCACTGCTCCAGATTGGGGTAGAACCATCTCTGGATTGTCTATATTTACGATTTGAGGGCATAAGATGTCTGCCTGTCCAGCGTTTCGCAGCAGAGAGGCTAAACAGCCTTTTTCAGCAGTGCCGTCCTGATCAAGCAGCCATATCCAATCAAACTCATTTTCGTGAGCGATTTTCATCCCTTGACAAAAGGCTCCTGCAGAGCCTATATTTTTTTTCGGGTGGGCAAGATGTGTGAATTGGTAGCGGTCAGCGTACATTCTGAATATTGCCTCGTTTTCTTTGAGGTACTCTTCGCGCGAATTGTCGAGCACGATCAAACCGTTCAAGCTCGGATGGGTTTGCAGCGAACGCAACATGCGCGCGAGCTCCTTTGGATTGTTGTATGCAACCGTAACAGCGCAAATCTGCATGATTGGTCAGGATGTTTCGTGCGTGCGTCAAGGGCCCATTGTAGCGCAAGAATGTGGTGGGGCGCTCTAAGCAGCTACATGCCTAACGCTCATATAACGGTTATGGTACCTTGGCAAGTAAACGCAGACGATGTCGGAGCCAGCTCGGCAGCCTATGTTCACCACGCTAATGTGCGTTGTGGCGTAAGAGCTTCTGCTTGCCTCCTGGTAAGCGCTTACGATAGCGTGCCGGCGGTTCGTGGTCAGCGCTCACGATTTCGCAGTCACGACCTGGACAGTACCTACATCGTAGGCCACGTTTTGGGTAGCTTCAATGGATTCGTATCGCTCTACTCCGAGCTTGGGCACAAGGCCCGTGCTCGCAATATATGGGTTGTTTGCAGTCTCAAGCCGCAACACCCAACTGCTGTTTTTATTGGAGAGCCCGTTCGTGTCCGATAAGGGCCTAAACGTGTACACGTTCGACATGTTATACTGAAACTTGAAGATCGGAGCGTAAGCAAGGTCGGTCTGGAACAGCTGTCCATTTGTTTTATTTGCGATGGTCTCAGCAGCGGCTACTTCTGATTGGACGAGAGCGATCCGAGGGCGTTGGTCCCACGGCATTTCGCTTGCAACCTTCGCATTGGTATGCGTTACGCCCACAAAGCCCATGACAAGCACCGCCGAAAAAATCACAATTAAACCTTTTCGCACATTCGAGAGAGAGCCGAGCGCCAAGATACCGGCTGCCGCAGGCGTTACCATGAACACCTGCAGATACACGATCCATCGCTCGGGCTGAGACACGGCTGAGCCTAAAAAGTAGATGCCTGCCGTAATCACTAGTATGAGCGCCGACCCGCCAAGCCATGCGGCAGTGAGCGCCTTTTTCCTTTTTTTGCTCATAAGCCACAGAAATCCAAACGTGGCAAAGAAGATTATGATGAGCACAGGCAAATCAGTCCACACCGGAAGCGACGAAGGCGGCAGGGCCGGCGTGAGGCCTGTTACCGCGCCAGCTGACGGACCCGGAGGCGGTGTGAGGGCGCTCGTCGGCGTGACGCCCCCGCGCAAGATAGCGACCGCTCGGCTCAATGCTGAGCCACCGATGAAGGTCCAGTAACTTATGAGCGCCCCAATGAACAGCCCCACGAGAAGCGCAAGTGAGCGTAAATGGAGGGGAGGTGTGGTCACATCTGGCATTTCGCCTCGGTCCGTCGCTCCGCGCGACAGCTTGCTGACCAACCAAAAGGACGCTAGGACGACGACAAGGACGATTGCGGTATACGCCGCGGTCCCTTCGTGCGTCAGCAGTATGCCCGCAAACAGGACGAGGAGGAGAGCCGCAAAACTGGCCACGTCGCTCCGCGGTACAAGGAATAAAGCAGCAACGACGACGAGCGTCAGCACAACGCCGAGGGTCAGCGGTGTTATGTTTATGCCCCACAGCAGGAACTGGTTGGCGATCACCAGCAGGAGAGCTGC
>PMYA01000092.1 GCA_003170935.1 Methanobacteriota archaeon | reverse complement strand
ATAATACTATTTAGTAGCATCCAGACTTCAGAAGCTGAGATAAATCGCTGCGCTGGCTTTATATTAGCAAGCTGAGCTACCGTTTTACTCGCTCGTTTTTTAGTCGCTACAGTCTCGAATAATGAAGTCTTCTATATGATCTCGTGCTCGCTCGCGCGCAATCTGATGGCTTTTTAGGAACTGCACAACCTTAGCAGCCAGCTCCTTTTTGCACTCCCCACAAGCACGTACCCCCTGCAAACACTCCTGACGCAGCTCAAGCGCCCTTCGATCGTCCTTTTCAAACAGGTAAAACGAGTACTGATATACTGCACAAATGTCAGGCACACCACCAAGTTCTTGCTGTTCTTTCACTGTGGTTCTCCCGCCGGTAAATGCATTAGCTATCTTTTTCTTCGCCTCTTCGGGAGTGTCTGTCGTAAAAATGCTCGTTTCCGGAAGCGAAGCGGACATTTTGTCAAGGCCTAAAAGGCTTGGGAAGAAGCGGCTAAATACGAGCGCTGGCTTATAGTAACCCATTTTTTGCGCAACGTCGCGGGTAATGCGAAAGTGCGGGTCCTGGTCGATAGCGCATGGAATCAGTACAGGAACGTTATGCCCCGCCAAAATCGTCGGCAAGAATGCTGGCGCCGATTGCATGCTCGTAAAGAAAACCATTCCAATGTTAGTGCTTGTTTCGAATCCAAAAACCGCTCGAGCTGCCGAGAACGTCACGCGCTTCGCTACTTCCAGTGCTATTGGATATAGGGTTCTTACATACTCAGTGTCGAGAAATATTCGCGTCTTTTTCGGATCAAAGCCGAGCGCGATCAGATCGAGACAGTTGTCATATGAAAAACCGCGCGTCGCGTATGCACTCAGCTCGTCCTTCTGAAGGAATTTCTCATCGTCAGTCATCTGGAAGTATAATTCAGCCCCAAATGCGTCTTGCAAGTACTTCGTGAACATCCACGGCATCAGATGACCAAGATGTGTCTGCCCCGAAGGCCCTCTTCCAGTGTAGAGCGCGAACTTCTCACCTGCTTCGTACTGATCCAGTATCCAATTGAGGTCTCGATGTGAGAAGAAAACTTGCCGTCGCAACATCATCGGGATTGAACCGGTGAGTTTCTTAAATCGCGCTAAAATAGCCTCGTCAATGGGCTGCGTTCCAAAAAGGGCTATCAGCTTGTTGTAGTCAACGTGACCTTTGACTTCCCACGGAGTTACGATAAACTCGTCGCTTGGCATCCTGTTCTGGCCCCTTCCCTCTACTTATTTCTGCTATTGATAGTCATTAGCGGTTATAAAGACACCGTATATCACACGGAATTTTTTGTACTAGCGCGTTATTATAAGCCCCATTTCGAAACCGGGTGCCAAATAGACTTATCATGGTTTTGCCCGCCCAATATCAAGGTATTCGAGGGCCTTTTTTCCTTTATAAGCAAAAATCATCCGCTTGCGAACGCCGTGTGCAAGACGAATCGCCCGTGACATTTCAGGTAGCATTACGATGAAATCTTTTGGCAGGGCGTGTACGAGGTACTTTGAGTGCGGTATCCGATCGACGTCTTCGATTTGCTCATACGCCCTAAAATGGCTTCCAAACTTAAAACCAGTCTTAACGACAAAACCACGATCCTTAAGATCTTTATACACGTCTAGTTTCATTGCGAATTCAGGTTCAATAGCTTCGGCTCTGCGGATGAATTGCAAAGTGGTGAAGCGCCTGTTTGTAGCCCCATCCTCAACCGGCAATCCGAGCTGCATGAGGTATGCGCACTCAAGAAGAGAGAGCTGCAACATTTTCCCGTCTACGAGCTTTCCATAAAAACCCGCTCGGTAAAGCTGCACGGCGTCGTGTTCGTCCCAAATCACAACTCGATCGTCGAGCAGGGTGGCATCCGCTTCAGAAAAATCAAGCCCGAGTGGGGGCATCTTACCCTGCATATTTGCAGTTTTAGCTGTGTAAAAGGTCAGATCGCTTTCCCCGTCAACAACCGCTAGGAGCATCTTTTTCCGCACGTTTTGCGCGAGTTTCACCTTTTCCACGAGTTCCATAAAAGGAACAGAGATGCGCTCAGAGAGCACGTAGACGTAAGCTGACGCGGGGCCCTCGCCCGGCCTCCCGCCACGTGGATACAATCGGAAGTCGGTTACACTGGGCTTCACATAGTAGCCACGTTCACGCAGGTCTTTGTAGACGACGTACTTAAGATCCAGATACGGTTGAATGGTGGAAGCTACCTTGAAGAACTCTTTGAGTGTGATTCCTAAGTCGAGCCGCTCGCGTTCAATGAGAAAAGCAGCCTCGACAAGTGATAGTTCAAGAACGTCGCCTTTCAACCGGCCATAGTAGCTGAAATCCTGCTCCTCGAAGCATTCTTTCGAGAGCGTCACACTGTCGCCTTTTATTTCAATCGCCATCGTCACACACTTTTCCTGTCGTTTCCAAATGCTGGTGACGCGATATTACTTTTTCCCCCTAATACATAGCTTAAAATAGCAGTCTGGCGAGAATCCTGTTGTTACGAGGTAGGCCCAGAGGATGCTGTCAGTTGCAGATTCAATTAGCGGACAGTTTGTTTCCCTCTTCCCCTTTTCGTTTTTTAATGAAATGCAATCGCGCGTTTTGCCCCGTCTTCTTACCTCGGATGAAAACGTCGTCGTGGCTGCGCCTACTGCATCTGGAAAAACCGTTCTTGCAGAGCTTGCAATGGTTCGCGAGCTCTCAAAGCCAAAAAGAGGGAAAATCCTCTACCTGGCCCCTCTGCGTGCACTCACAAACGAGAAAGAAACTGAGTGGAAAACCCTGTTTACACCAATGGGGTTCGAAGTCTACGTCGTTTCTGGCGAACGAGAGCTAGACCCCACAAAAGCACGAAGCGCTCAGATTATCATATCGACCCCGGAAAAATGGGATTCTTCAAGCAGAAAGCACAGCACGACTCATAAGTTCGTCAATGACGTCTCTGTGATCATCATCGATGAGGTACACCTTCTGGATTCAGACGAACGCGGAGGCGTGCTTGAAGCGTTGGTCACGCGAATGAAACGAATCCGACATGATAAAGTTCGCATTGTTGCGCTAAGTGCAACGATGCCTAACGTTGGCGAGGTCGCCCAGTGGATAGGCGCTTCCGACGACCACACCTTTACCTTTGACGATTCTTTCCGTCCAGTTCCGCTTAAAGCCGATGTCTTTCGGTACAACCCTGGTAAAAACAAGTTCGTTGATAAGTACATCCGGTTATACAAGGCTGTACAGTTGATAGAGCCCCATATTCTTGACGGCCAAGCACTTATTTTTGTCGCAACTCGATCTGACACGGTACAAGCAGCGTCGAAACTTGTCGAAATCTTCGAGAAAAAAAGCGCGAAACTTACGTCTCACGAATCGGAACAAATAGCCGCACGAATAAAGAATAAATCCCTGAGCGAAGCTGTGCGCAACGGCATCGGTTTTCACCACGCCGGTCTTGTCAAGCAAGATAGAGACATAGTTGAGGCGGCTTTTAAAGCAGGACACATCAAAATATTAGTCTCCACCTCAACGCTTGCCTGGGGAGTCAACCTCCCTGCACGAATCGTCGTAATTCGAGACATAGCAAACGAGGTTATTGACGAAGATATGAGCCCCCTCGATATCCTTCAAATGATCGGACGAGCTGGTAGGCCCCAGTACGACGAACGAGGGTTCGGGTGGATTATCGCACCGCGCGACCGTGCGGAAGACTTCATCGAGATGCTACGAGAGGGCCCACCAATACGCTCACAGCTAAACAAGACATTAAGTGAGCACCTGAACGCAGAAATCAGTATGGGCACGATCAATAGCCGCGCGGAAGCCAAAAAATGGCTTAGCGAAACGTTTTATTATGTGCAAAATCCGCAGTCGAGTGTCCTTTTGGATGATCACGTAAACACCCTCATTAACCAAGGATTTGCCGTCGAGGCGGAAGGTCTCCTGCTTCCAACCGATCTCGGCAAACTTGCCTCAAAATACTACCTCCGTCTCAACACAGCTCGAGGATTTGCGCAATTAAAAGAGGCACCGACTGATGAGGAACTACTTGACGCTGTCGCCTCAGCTGAGGAATTTGCCGACGTCGTCGTGAGGCGAAACGAGGTCTCTGCGATAAAGCGTACACAATCAAGTTATCAAGGGCACAAGTCAAAGGTGCGTGCTATTTTGGATACTTACATTGGACGTGGAGAAATTGCCGAAGCATTAAAAAGCGATGCGTGGCTCATTCGACAAAACGCGCTCCGACTTTTGTCCGCACTTGAAGCATTTATCGAGCGTTTCAATACACCGGAGACCGTCTTGCGAGCCAGAATCCTCGCGCTACGGCTCGAATATGGAGCGCCAGAAGAGCTGTGCTCGTTGCTTCAGCTAGATGGGGTAGGTATAAAACAAGCGACTCAACAACACAGCCAAGGAGTTCGGTCGCCGTTTGACCTAACCCCGGCCATACTGTCTCGACTCGTTTCTGGAACACGAATTGCTCGGTCAATAGATCGGTTGCCGAAGATCACTGTAGATATGCAGTTGCCCGACTCTGTCCCATTCGGACAAAGTGCTATGTGTTACGCAACCATATCAAACGCGCAGGGAGGCGCACGTTTGACTGTGACCGTGTTCGCTAATGGCCTAAAAATGTTTCGCGACAGTTTTTATCTTGCGAAGGGTTACTCCAAGTCTATTCCAATCGGCGTATTTGGTTCAGGAAACGTGCAAGTCTGCTATCGAACAAGAGTTGACTTTCTTAATTGTATTGAACCTCCCATGACCCGAGAGAAGACAATCGTTGTCACCGAGTTGCCAGACAACCTTCAGAAGGCTGCTGAACGCACGCGTGTAGGGCCGCTTGCGAACGACAGAGATAAACCGCAGCTAAAAGAATCCGAGCTAGTAGCACCGTCTCCAGCATCCCAAGAAGAGGCGGCTGAGCGCTTGCCACAGAATTTGATGCACGAATTTACTCGTGAGTCGACGCAAAGCAATGGGGCGAAGTCGTCTGACGAGTCGATTTTAGAGGAGCGTACAAGTTCCGTAGGGCGTTGTAAGAAGTGCGGGGGTTTGTTAAAACGCGCTGGGAACGTAATCACGTGCGAATGCGGGGCGTTCTACAAGTTGCCTAGTGGGGCTGATCTCGCTGACTCTACATGCAACTGCGGATTGCCAAAACTTAAGCTTCAGCTTTTAGGCGAGGATGTATGTATTGACCGTCAATGTGAACGTATTGAAGACGTGATCGCCCGACACTTTGCCACCAGCGACTTCGTCTGCCCACGTTGTCACAGTCCGCTGACTATAGTTCGCCGGAAGGGAATCATCGTTGGATGCACTAAATACTACGACGGGTGCAAAACGGCATTCCTTCTGCCGATGAACGCAAATATCATTGGGCGCTGCAAATGCGGGCTTCCTAAGCTCCAGTTAAAAACCAAAATAAGATGTCTTGACACAAAGTGTCGTGTTGAGCGCGAAACGTGACACGGTTTCGCAAAACTTGTAATTCTACCGCAACGCGCTTGATTTTTTACTAATCGTAGCGTTTTCCGGATCTAGGCCGCGCCATTCAACGACGAAGCTTAACGATTCCAAGGTTGTCTCAGGTGATAAAACTCCTTCTTCTTCAATGGTCTTTAGAGCAGTGGAAAGTACGCATCCATTAACCGCTTGGAGTTTTTTTGTGATTTCTTTGAGTTTTCCATCACTTATCAGCTGCATGCCAATAAGACGGTAATGCGCTGCCGGATTTGTCTGTAACCATCGTTTTAAAGCCCCCGCTGAAACTGCTTGTTCGTCGGCCAATCGAGGCACGTCGATTACGTCCCCTTCAAGATTGAGGTTAGAACCGTCAATGGTTTTAACTTCCTTTACGATGGCGGTTTCCTCTAAATGCTTCAAGAAGTCGACGATCGGCTTCACCGGCACCTTTTTATCATAGAAGATGACGAATCCTTTGACATTCTCTAACTGGGAACATTTGAGACTCCGATCGACAGCGATAAGCAAGTTATCGACGACGACCTCCCGCAACTTTGAAACTTTCTTTTTGAGATACTCGTCGGTCCAAAAACCGACGATCTCAAGATACGCTTTCAGATTGTTCTTTTCAAAGCTAAAATCTGGGATAAACACATAGCGGCCGGCTACCAACAGTTCCGGCTCTCTTTTGAGGGTCCAACCTAACTTCAAAGCCTTAAAAGAGCGCGCGAACGCCGCTTCAACTGAACTGTCATATTGCTCTTCTGTTTTTTGGGGACGTTGCACCGGAAGAAGATCCCTTGCCGTCTTCGCACTAAGTTCAAGTTCGAGCAGCTTAGGTGCTTGCCGTTCGCCGCCGACGATTTGTGCTTTGAAGCGCCAGTTATCAGCTTCAACCACCGTAGGGAGCAGTTTAGCAAGCGAAGTGCCATATCGTTCGGTCAGCTTAAAAAGCGATATAGGACCGTCAACGACGACATTATAAGCCGCATTTTGTTGTTCCACCGTGTACATGAGGCCCAAACGCTTGAGCCGACTGAAAATACGTTGGTAGTTACTCCCGACTATAAATTCAAAAGAGGCAGCCTTGAACAATAACGTTTGTGTCAAACTCAAGTTATACTGCTGAATCAAGTCACGCGGCAGGGGGGCAACAAAGCTTTCTAGCACCAGCTCTTCTTCGAAATCGCTCCAAAGCGACGCCTCGAGTTGAAATGATGAGAGGTGTAGTCGTGATGCGACCTGAGCAATAACCTCTTGTCTCAGCGCTTCCGTCCCGACAAGCGGATACCGATTTGCTTCTTGGAAGACTTCACGGCGGGCTTGTTTGGGATCGACAAAACTATGCGGCTTAAATGTTGCCGAGCGATCGAGCAATGCGACTAAGCCCCTAACCAAGCGATAGTCAAAGCCGCTTCCCTCAAACTGCTGACAACGGCCTGCTAGCTCGCCCTTGCGCTTGTGTAAGTGTGCTTCATACGTTTCGATCAAACGCGTAGCTAGTTCTATGTAACGCCCTTCAATCGGGACGTAAACCGGTTTGATCTTCCCAGAGCGAGTTCGCGTAATGAGGAGGTTGCTAGGGAGCATTCTCTGCGCTCCCCCATTTTCGCTTCCGACGGTGACTCATCCTTGCCTCGGTTGTATCCCGCGTGACGATTTCGGTGAGCCTTGCGCGCTTTCCCTCTCGCTTACGCAATACGCGCCCGAGCCGCTGAATGAATTCTCGGGAGCTGCCGGTCCCACTCAAAATGATTGCTTGCGAGGCCTCGGGAACGTCGACGCCCTCATCGAGCACTTTGGAGGTGACTATCATTCGATACTCTCCATCGCGAAACCGGTTGAGTATCTCCCTGCGCTCATCTTTGAAGGTGGTGTGCGTTATCGCTGGGATCAAAAACGTCCGAGCGATGCGATAAACGAGCTTATTATGCTGAGTGAAAATAATAGTCTGCTCAGATGGATACTCAACAAGAAGTTCTTTAAGCGCCTCCATTTTTGCTCGTGAGTTTAAAGCGATGTCTAAAGCTCGATTCCGAGCTAGGAGCGCTTTTCGACCCTCCGGATCCCACGAGCTACGCCTTATAAACTGAGCAAAATCGTGCTGCGTTCGAAGCGTAACGTTACGGTGCGCAAGGTAATCGGTGAATATGGAATGACACCGCGAATACTCCTTTGCTTCGTCGGGCTCCAAGTCGACGAAGCGGTGTGCAACGTCATAACCAGAAAGATGCTCTTCTGCAAGGTCCTGTACGGTTAGCTCATAGACTTTGCCCCCAATGAGGCGCTTGAGTTCGCTGTGAAGTCCGTCTTCACGTTCGTATGTTGCAGTAAGTCCAAGTCTCGCACGCGAGAGAAACATTTCAGCGATATGACGGTACCCCGTAGCAGGGAGGTGATGGACCTCATCAAAGACGACTAATCCAAATCGATTTCCAAGCTCGACTGCGCGCAAATACGCTGAATTATAGGTCGAAACAGTGAGCGGTTTAAGCAAGTTATCACCACCGCCAAAGGCCCCTATCTCGATGCCAAACTCACCTGCTAGCGTACCCCTCCACTGCTCTAGCAGATCGAGTGTAGGTACAATGACTAATGTAGGTACTTGCAGCCTGCCAATTGCACCGACAGCGACAATGGTTTTTCCAGCGCCAGTCGGAAGGACAATTGTCCCTCGTTTGCCCGCTTGTATCCACGAGTCCAGCGCATCTCTTTGATAGTCGCGAAGAGTGGTGCGTGGCAGTAGGTGCGGCACAGGAAGCAGCTTAAGCGCTTCATCAACGAAATTAATGTGGCTATTCTCGAGGTACTCTATGATATCTACATAATGCAATGCTAACGCTCTGTATGCACCTGAACGCGCATCCCAATTGGAGTTCGGAACACGTACGTCCCCCTGAATGAGGAGCGTGCCTTTGTCATATTGAAGCTTTAACTGCAATTAGTTCACCTAGGGGTTTCCTAGCAGTCCACTCGGCTCATCCTGCACTATGTTTTTGCGTGCGCAGCAGCGAACAGCTTTTTATCCATTCGCCTCGAGCTTCGCGCGTGGTGCCTACGATTAAACGTGTTACTCCCGAGTCATTGCAGACTCCACGCGCTTCAATGACCTCCCCCTCATTAGCTTGCCCCGCGTAAGTGTGTGTATATGAAAGCACCTTCTTTACTGTTTCATGATCGATTTCGTAAATAGCAGGACTGTCGAATGCATACCAAGCGTTGGTCACAGTGGCGCGGATGGTTGCAAACCCGTCGTCAACACCTTGCGGTTCAGTTTTTATCTCGTTAAGCCCACGCACAAACAACAGATCGAAGTATGTCTTGTCGATCAAACCGCGATTCCATTTCCTCTGCTCGTGCAATACAAACTCTTCGAACGTAAGAGTGGGGGCACGTTTCTGGTATATCTGCTGCCACGTACGATTGTCAATCATAGGTAACAATCCGCATTTTACGGCATCGCGCAAAGCATCTCGCGCACGTTCAAAACTAGGCTTGCCATAAATGACGAAATCAATATCAGATGACGCTGCAGCAAGCCCAATGAGTCTAGAACCCGTTACTCCCATGTAGCGTCTATGTATACCATACCCTTCAAGTAACTCCACGATTTTCGAAACAGAATCATCGCAGTCTTTTATACCTTGTTGTGGATGCTTTAACTCAACAACGTCCTCATAAGGAATGGCACACATCCCATCCACATATGCATAGGATTTTTGCATCAATTGTCGCACCTCATCGAAGTCGACTTTGCGAAACCGCTTGCCATCTTGACGTACTCTACTGCCATTTTTGTCTGGCACATAGCGTAAGAAACCTTGGATAAAAGCGTCGTTGTCGTAAGANNGTCGTAAGAAACAACCGCGAAAATCCAATTCTTTTTAGTAATAACAAAATCTCGAATGCGAACGGTCTCGTTTGGCATCATCATGCAATCGGGTTATCACTTAGTTGTTATTAAGCTTCCTCGCCTTCACTGAGCCATTTGTGGATAATACTAAGCCTTGGAAGTTAAACAAGGGTAACCCATTTGTGCAGTCGAAAAGTCAAAAGGCAAGACTATCGGACAGCTTGAAGATCGAACATTTAGACCTAACAAAGGATGTTGGCCTTCTTAAGTAAAAAGTCGTACCCCGCCCCTCGGCGCACGACTACGCGATTGACTAGATCAACGACCGTGGAGGGACCTAGGATCGCTTTGCCCCCATCAATTACGCAACTAACGCTGATATTAACATCTCTTGCAGACGTAGCAGGTTGTGCGCTTGTGACGTTCGCGCTTGTCGAGGTGATAGGAGCCCCGACAGAGTCTATAAGGGCCAGGGCTACCTTATGTGAAGGAAATCGGATGCCAACGAGGTGGGCACCTGCTGTAAGCATGTCTGGAACGATATCCTTTTTTCGCAAAAGAACGGTAATCGGCCCCGGCAGTAATTGATGGAGAAGGTCAACGTCTTCTTCGAAAGCGACGGTTTCTAACATACTAAAATTGGAAACAGCGAGCGAAATCGGCTTCATCAAAGTCATTTGTTTCAGGGCGATTACTTTCTCGACGGTCGACTTTTCAAGCGCTAGCGCCCCTAATCCGTAGACAGTCTCGGTTGGATAAGCAACGATCTTGCCGGCCTTGATGGCGTTAGCAGCAACCTTTGTGCTTGTCGTAATCCGATTAAGTGTCACAGGAGACCCTAGGATATCGGTATACAATCAGTGTCGTCGCCTAACGACGGCTACGTCTCCGAGTGTCAAGTTTCCGGACGATTTACCCCTCTGTGCTTTTTCTCGCCCGATTTCGATGACAAGACTTACGTTTAGCGCCTTTTCGAGTTTTTTTCGGAGTTTATCGTCTGGTGTTAGCTCTTTTCGCTCAATCTTCTTTATCACAAGCGCCTTTTCCATTATCTGCGCTGCGAGTTGCTCCTGCGTTATCCCGGCTTTTTTTCGAGCGTTTTTTACGATGTCATTGAAGTCTGGATCGAGTTCACCCTCCATTTGCTGATAGATATCTCTGTACCTCGTGCGGGAGTGAGGCGCAATTCTGCTCGTGGGGCCGCTAAACGTTTGAGGGCGACGAATTTCTGTACCAAAACTTCCGCACCCAGCACATGTTTCAAGCTCAGCTCCCTCGACGACAACGCGTTTAGGCTTCCCAAGGATTTCTTTCCCGCATAATTCGCAGTGCATGTTTTTCTCCGAACAAAGGATATATAGCATGCAATATTAAATATCATGCGGAGGAGACGACATTGGAAGACTCTTTTGACGAAAGCGACAAGAAAGGCAACGACTTTTCTGAATATCTCCTAGATCGCGTTCGTCAACTGGAAGAGCGCAATCTCAAGCTCCGCGATTCTAATCGAAAAGTAGAAAATGAAAAGCGATCCGCTGAGAATCAGAAGGTGCGCTACGAACGCGAAGTAAGAAAACTTAGAAGTGAGCTTGAGCGACTTAAAGGTCCGCCATTGCTTGTTGGGACTGTATTGGACGTTCTTGACGACAATCGAGTCGTTATTAAAAGCTCAACCGGTCCAAAGTTCGTAGTTAATGCTTCACAATTTATTGAACAAGAGCTCATCGCCGGTGCCAGAGTGGCGCTAAACCAGCAATCCCTTGCAATCGTCGGCGCTTTGCCACCATCAAAGGACCCGACCGTATATGGGATGGAAATCATTGAGACGCCAACGGTAAGCTATGATGATATCGGCGGCCTTGACAGTCAGATCCAAGAACTACGTGAGACTGTAGAACTCCCTCTGTTGAAACCTGAGTTATTTAAGCAAGTAGGCATTGACCCGCCCAAAGGGGTACTTCTCTATGGACCTCCGGGAACTGGCAAAACCCTTCTTGCAAAGGCAGTTGCTAAGCACACAGAGTCTGTTTTCATTCGAATCGTAGGTAGTGAGCTCGTTCAGAAGTATATAGGTGAGGGGGCTCGCCTCGTTCGCGAGTTATTTGAAATGGCCAGGGAAAAGGCACCCAGTATTATTTTCATCGATGAACTCGACGCAATTGGAGCGAAGCGTTTAGATAGCGCAACTTCGGGAGACCGTGAAGTGCAGCGGACCCTTATGCAGCTCCTTGCCGAAATGGATGGATTTGAAAACCGGGGCGAAGTCAAGATTATCGGGGCTACTAATAGGAGCGACATACTTGATCCTGCTTTGCTTAGGCCTGGACGCTTTGATCGCCTTATAGATATCCCACTCCCGACCTACGAAGCTCGTGTTAAAATTATCAAGATCCACACGGCAGGGATGAACTTAGTCCAAGAAATAGATGCTGAGAAGATTGCAAAGCTCACTGATGGAGCTAGCGGCGCCGATATTAAAGCTATTGCGATGGAAGCCGGGATGTTTGCCATCCGCGCTGAACGCGAATCTGTAACGATCGCAGATTTCGACGATGCCGTCCGCAAAGTTATGGGCATGCCTAAGGCACAATTAGACCAGCTGGAAGCTATGTTCGCGTAGTCCATTAGTTCTCGTGCGCCGAATTATTTATCGATTTGCGAGCGCAAAGTAGTAAATCTCTAGTGAACGCAATGGGTCTGACGGGAAGCAAAGATACTAACGCGCAACAAACACTCGCTGCTCGATAGTACCTTTAAATTTCATGATACGCGAGATAAAATCGCTGTAACGCGGTGATATTGCTAACGATAGCCACAAACACCATCATCCAACCTAACAATGGAAACCAGATAATCGTCTCTGGGACTCCAAGACTAAGTAGCGTCACGAAAAAAACTAGTACGAGTCTGTCAGCTCTGCCGAGAAGGCCGCGATAGTCCCGACCGACCCCAAGCGCTTGTGCCTGAGTTCCAAGGTAACTTGTCATTAGGACGCCGACAATCGCTAAGAGCCCAATCTGCCACGCAACGTATCCACCTATCGTGATCCCGCCGAAAATGAAGATGTCAGAGTACCGGTCGCAAACGTGGTCAATCAAATCGCCTTGCTTCGACTCGCTTTTTGAATTCCGCGCCAAGCACCCGTCAAGAGCGTCAAAGAGGGCATTGAACGCAATTGTCACAATCGCTACTGGGAGCACGTTCACACAAAACGCCGCTCCGGCAACTATTGCCGAAATGAGGGACAGCAAGCTGAGCTGATTTGCACTTACGCCGTGCCGATAAAGCGTCCACGCGAGCGGATTCAAGATCCGCCCCATCCGTCCCCGAAATATATCAAGAGTCATTCAAATAACTCGTCCAATCGTATCGACCAACCACGAATCGCTCTAGCGTATACCCTTGCGTAATCTCCCACACAAGCTGCGCTGTTGTACGCAATCCTCCTGTCGAGTCAACTTCATATACGTTATTCCCGTGCAACCCAAGAGCTTCAATAAGGATGATGTCAAGGATTTCAGCTTCGATATTTTCGCGTATCTTGTTCTCTGAAAAACCCTTTTCCTGCAAACGTCCTCGAAGCACGGCCGGATTCGTCCTAAGAACAATAACGCGCTCGACTGATAGGTGATGCGAAATATGTCCTTCTATCACAAGGCCGTCTTCGAATGGATGCGCCCTAAGGGCCTCAAGATCGACCACGCCACAGTTACGATTGTCATCCCACCCAATATAATATTGGAAGGCACTAATCACTTTATTCAAGTCGACGACTTTGAGACCAAATTCATCTTTAAGCACATTGCTTATGGTCGTCTTACCTGTGCCAGGGGTTCCTGTGAGAGCAATTTTCATAGGTAAATGAAGGCATCAAACCGAATTTACGAATTCATTCAGCGCTTCCACAACCGTGGTATTTTGCCATGGCTGGCCGACTGTGATTCTGATGTGCGAGTTGGAACACCCACGAAAAGCGTCGCAGTTTCGAACGATTATGCCTCGGCTCAGCAGATATTCTGACACCTCTTGCGCGGTGTAAGGTGCTACGTCAACGAACACAAAGTTAGCTTCGGTGGGGTACGTCTTGAAAGGGAGCTTCTCGCGGAAGTACTGTCGGCCTTGTGTTACCATAGACACCGTACGCTCCAAAAAAGCACTATCTGACAGTGCTGCTACCCCCCCCTCGACCGCGAGCTGATTCACCGAAAATGCAAGCATACGTTGGCCGTAGTCGCGCGCTAAGTCGCAATCAAGCACGGCATAGCCGAGACGCAGCCCTGCTAATCCAAACGCTTTTGAAAACGTTCTGCAGACCGCCAAGTTGTCAAAGTTATTCACAAGATCAGCGTGACTCTCAGTCGTAAACTCCGCGTAGGCTTCGTCAAGTACTACTAAGGCCTCAGTCGATCTTAAAAGGCTCTTTAGAGCAGTTTTTTCAATCGCGTTTCCAGTCGGATTGTTCGGAGCACAAATAAAGATCAGCTTTGTGTTGTCTTTGAGCGCTGCAATAATGTTGTCAATGTTGACTGAAAAGTCTTCGTTCCGGTTAACGTAAACGCACGTGCCGCGTCCGGCTTCGACGATGACCTCATAATACGTATACGTAGGTACGGGTATGATCGCCTGGTCGCCAAGCACATAGAGATTTCTAACTAGGGTGTTGAGTAGATCATCAGAACCATTGCCTACTATGATGCGCTCGGCTGAACACCCTATATAATGCGCTATGGCGTCCTTCAGTTCCGCGTATCCGTGGGATGGGTAAACATTTATTTTGTTTAAATGTCGCTTAATCGCTTCTACCGCTCGTGGGCTGGGCCCTAGGGCGTTTTCGTTTGACCCAAGTTTAATCACCTTCTCAGGACTAATGCCGTAAGCTCTAGCTACTTCATCAGCAGATCTACCGGGGATGTAAGTTGATGGCACGCTCAATTACCGTGATGGCCGTTTCAATTTGCTCTTT
>PMYA01000004.1 GCA_003170935.1 Methanobacteriota archaeon | reverse complement strand
GAAATAGGCAGCTACCGGCAATTAGCGGCTGCCAGTTGCAGTGATGCAAGGTTGCATGACGTGACGGCGTCTGATAATAATAAGTCGGGCTTTCTTGTGGATGCAATTATCGTTTATGAGTTCCGGAAGAAATGCTATAAAAAACGATTAACACGAGCGTAAGGGGCGGCATTCTTGCGACACGTGTTGCCGCTCTTTGACGGCGCAGTACACCACGGGTGAATGTTTTTAAGCGATTGATTTGCCCCACCGCGAATTTCATTCGCGCAGAACTTCCGATTTGCAGCCTGCGCGCAGGGCGGCTTCGGACCGCGCGTTGACGTAACCGGCTCTAGCAACGGTGTCGCTGTTAAGGAAAACGTTATAAGCCATTGACCGTTCTCTTTCTACTTATGAAGGGCATCAGGCCCGCTTTTTACGCGATACTTGCATTAGCGCTCATTATATCTGTCTGCGGATGCAGCGATCAGAAAGTCGTGAACAACGCGATTCAGCCTACAAACGCACCGTCGGAGCTTCCAACGGCTTCCGTTGCGAGTGACTCAAACGGAGCCGCCACAAACACACAACCTTTAGCCACACCGACGGCAGCTCCTCGGAGCACGACCACGCCGTCTGCCCCGCTCACCGTTGGAACGAGCTTCCCGTGCATCCACGAAACGACCGATCGCACATCAGTCGGGGTGGTGACGAAGGTCATTGATGGGGATACGATCCACGTTCTCATTAACGGCGTGGATTACAAAGTGCGGTACATCGGTATAAACGCCCCTGAGGATACGACGAAGAAAGAACGGCTTGGTCCTGAAGCCACCGCACGGGACAAGGAGCTGGTCGCCGGCAAAACGGTTACACTGGTCAAAGACGTCTCTGAAACTGACCAGTTCGGGCGGTTGCTTCGCTTCGTGTTTGTGGGCAACGTGCTTGTGAACTACGAACTCGTTCGAGAGGGGTACGCGAAGGCAACGCCGTATAAACCTGACATATCGTGCGAGGGGCTGTTTTACGATGCTCAGTTACAGGCGCAGCAAGCGCATCTCGGTCTGTGGAGCGTAGGTTCTGCATCGTAAGCATAGGCGGTGAGATTAAAAGGGTTGGCGAATGGTTTCCACGTATCGGGCAACGTTGAGCTTGAAGCACCTTAACGTGTAACGCGGCATGCCAATTCCGGTCGTTTGTGTAAGTATCACCACGGAGAACATGCATCCAAGCACCAACGTCCGGGTTACGTGGTGGAGCTGGTCCCAGCGACTTGAAAGCGCAAACAGTCGCAGAGGTCGACAAAGCTGCAATACTTTTAACAAAGCGTCAGCTTAACAGCTAAACACTTTCGGGGTGCATCTAGGGGGCATATATTATTCCCGGCGACTGACACATAAATTGGAAGTTATGACAAGATTCGCGCACATATGCCGAATCTGCACTACAAACTCGACAATAGCAAGTAATAGTAAGACTAAGTCCTGTTGTCAATTTTTACACTCATAACGCGTTGTCGTCTCCGTCAGGTCTTAAAATGAAGAAGGAAACTTCACAAATTGCCAACGAGCTTATTAAACGCTTGGATTCCCACCTCAACGATGAGCGCATAGGCAACCCGTTTTTTCCTGAGCGAGGCGTAAGGCCTTTCCCGCTGACGACTGATGGATTCAAGATAGTCCAACACGTCGATTCTGACAGGAAAACCGCGTTCGTTGATGGCGGCAATCAAGAAGTCTTCGGAGCCCCCAACTTTTCAGTCCAACTGAACCGTGTCTATTTTGGAATGTGGAGCGGAAATAGAAGGATACCTGAACGGTCAATCCCTAAACGGACCGAGTTCTTCGCGGCGACATATTCTGACTTCGAAAGAGGAGAGATTCAGTACAGCACTGAGCTTTTCCCACTTTCTAGCGAAGGGGTCAGTCTCCCGCGCGAACGTGACCTTTCTTTTAGCTCGATGGATCGTTCAATCACCGTCGGTAACCAACGCGCGGACATTTACAGGGTCGGCTCTATCTCACGACGATTCTCGGAGCTCGTGCTTGCAAAGAGCGTCGTTGAAAATGAGCTTGCACCTGGCGACTTACTGTTACTTGACGGCACCCTTCAAACGGCGTTTCCAAATGAGTATGCTTATTTGGACGAGCTCAGCCAAGTAGCTCAGGAAAAAGGTGTCATTCTCGCAGGACTTTCTAAGACAAGCGCGCTTTTCACTGACACGGGCTACTCCCTTCTCGGGGCACTTGATAAGCTCGCAGCTGAAAAGGGTATCACCTCAGAATGGTACTATCCCATAGCGGACGGTACAAGCAAAGATCACTTCGTTTTCATTCTCGGCGTTAAGCTCAACGCGATTTCAGAGCGAATATTTCGATTAGAGATCCAAAGAGATCAATTTCTGTCACTCGACGAACGTGAACTTAATGAGGTACTCACACAGCTCGTGCGAAATTCGACGGATTTCACGTTCCCTGGATATCCATATGGGCTCATCGATGCCGACCGCTTTGCGCGGGTTACAAGTGCTGATCGTGAGCATTATTTTACGATACTTCGCTCGCAAATGGCAGCGATGGGAAATTGGGAGAAATTTTATAGACATGCGAAGGCTGTGGACGCCCACGGTCTTTTAAACAAATTGGGGTAACACATGGAAGCATTTGACGTAGTTGGCCAAGTGATTCCGGCAGTCGCAGCGTTGGGTAAACATGGTTCCCCACTCGGCCTCGTGAGACCTTTACAGCACTTATATATGTGGCTGATACTGATCGTTGCTGCTCCATAATAGCCTTCCAATACAACTTACTACTTACATCCTTCGAAAGTATCTGCAACTACACTCGAGCCGTCATCATTTATCATCCAACTTCACCGTGTAAAGAAGGGCTATTTGGCGTTCATTTTGGCATCTTTAGATTAAGTCGCACTTTTTCTGCCGCTTCCCTAGCGGGTGAGACAACCACTAGGAACGCGAGGGCTCCACGGTGCACGTTTGATCGATTTAGTCATTAAGGTCTAGTCCGCGAAATGTTCAGAACATTTTCAGAAAAAATAGACAATAAGTCGAGTCGGCATGACCGTAAGTACATACCGACGTTAATGCAGAACCAATCGTACGTCTTAACAACAATGCCTAGGTTATGACTATGAGGCGCCTGCCTTCTCAAAACAATTCTTAGCTTCCTTAAGACGACCAAGTTTCTGTAGGCTTAGTCCCTTGTAGTTCCACGCATCCACATAGTCCGGATCGATTTTGAGGGCTCTGTCAAAACACTCGACGGCTTCTTCGTAGCGTCCTAAGTTGCCAAGGCTAGCTCCCTTGTAATTCCACACACTCGCGTCCCCGGAAGTAATCGCGAGGGCCTTATCGAAACAGTCGACGGCTTCTTCGTAGCGTCCTAAGTTGCTAAGGCTAGCTCCCTTGTTGTCCAGCGCAGTCACATTGCTTAGATCGACTGCGAGGGCCTTGTCGTAACATCCTAAAGCTTCTTCATAGCGCCCTAAGTTGCCAAGGCTAATTCCCTTGTAGTTCCACGTATCCACATAGTCCGGATCGATTGTCGAGGCTCTGTCAAAACACTCGACGGCTTCTTCGTAGCGTCCTAAATAGTTAAGGCTAGCTCCCTTGTTGTACCACGCATTTGCGAAGCCCAGATCGACTGCGAGGGCCTTGTCGGAACACTCGATGGCTTCTTCGTAGCGTCCTAAATAGTTAAGGCTAGCCCCTTTGTTGTTCCATGTACCAGCATCGCCTGGATCGATTTTGAGGGCTCTGTCATAAAAGCCTAAAGCTTCTTCGTAGCGTCCTAAATAGTTAAGGCTAGCTCCCTTGTAGTTCCACGCAGCAACATTGCTCGGATCGATAGCGAGGGCCTTATCGAAACAATCAATCGCTTCTTCGTAGCGTCCTAAGTTACTAAGATTAACTCCCTTGTTGTCCCACGAAGCCACATCGCTTGGATCGATAGTGAGGGCCTTGTCGTAACAGTGCACGGCTTTTTCGTAGCATTGTAAGTCGCCAAGGCTAATTCCCTTGTATTTCCACGCATCCACATAGTCCGGATCGATTTTGAGGGCTCTGTCAAAGCAGTCGACGGCTTCTTCTGAGCGTCCTAAGTGGTCAAGAATCCTGCCCTTAGTGTACCACGCACTCGCGAGGCGCGGATCGATCGCAAGAGCCTTATCATAACAGCCGATAGCTTCTTCATCGCGCCCTAAGCTGCTCAGACAATTTCCCTTGTTATACCAGCCATTCGCGTTGTCAAGAGTAATTACAACGACCTTGTCATAACAGTTTATAGCCTCTTCGAAGCGCCCTAAGCGGCCAAGGCTAACTCCTTTGTTGTTCCACGCATCCACGTCGCCCGGATCGATTGTAAGCCCTCTGTCGAAGCAGTCGACGGCTTCTTCTGAGCGTCCTAAGTGGTCAAGGCTAACGCCCTTATTATACCACGCACTCGCGAGGCGCGGATCGATCGCAAGAGCTTTATTATAACAGTCGATAGCTTCTTCGTCGCGCCCTAAGTGGTCAAGGCTAATGCCCTTGTTATGCCACACACCCGCCTGGTCCGCATTAATTGCGAGGGCCTTATCATAACAGCCGATAGCTTCTTCTGAGCGTCTCAAGTTGCTAAGGCTAACTCCTTTGTTGTTCCACGCATCCACGTCGCCCGGATCGATCGCAAGAGCTTTATTATAACAGTCGATGGCTTCTTCGTCGCGCCCTAAGCTGCTCAGACTCATCCCTTTGTCGTTCCACGTGCTCATTTAGCTCACCTACAATTTTTCCCATATCATCGTGATCCGATAGTTGGCCTCTAAGCTCGCCCGGCTTTTTCGTAAGCCCGAATTCCACTTCAATCTTCTGGGGTTCGATGATGTTGAATTTGTTCTTCATTATTCTAGTAAATCGACTTCTAGGGGCTTCGCCTTCGCTGGTTCAGGTTTACGCATTATTACTGGAACCGTAAACCTACCCTTCTTCAAGTCAGCGACCAAGCGCAAGGTAGTGCGAATCGACATCATTCCTTTTGGTGCTTGAACCACGAGGAACATCTTCTTACTTCCTTGCAATTTCACACCTATTACTTGCTCGTAGTTCCACGTTGGGCATGGCTCTCCGTCACCACACGCAACCACCATCGGCTCCAAAGAAGTATATTCGATGCCCCATCCCACACTACCTTTGATACCTACCGCAGGAATGAAATTAAGTGATGGACTGAGAGTCACATTATGCGTCCTTTTAACCTCTTGAACAACTTCTTTAGGGTATAAATCAAAGGCAACAGGCTGCCGACCGCTCTCGTCGGAGTGGAGTTCAACACTAAATTGAGCCGAGTCGATTTGTACACTTTCTTTGGGCCGCAAAGAGCACTTCAATTGTATCAAATAGTAATCTTCTTTGTCTAACCTGGATTTGACTTCTCGTGGTAGCTCAGAAGGAGAGAAAAACTCTTCCATCGTCCACTTTTCTGGCTTTCCTATCGTAGCAGTTGGGGGCTCTTTCTGAATTTCTTGGCACTCCTCTTGGAAGCTCTCGTAATCCCCTCTCGTCAAAGTCGTCCGCATTGACTCATGATTAAGCGCCGGCACGAGTGGCGCTTCCCATAAGACATTCTCAATAGTATCAGTTGTTTTTAGCCACATCTTCTCCCTCAGTAGTGTTTAGCACATCAGTTCTCTTGTTCGGTGCATTCTTTCCCACCCTGCCAGTTTCCAACGAGCGTGAAAGCACCCCAGTAGTATGTATCTTTCCAAGATGTGTCAATTCGAACGTTAGCCATAGCTTTTTTGAGCGCATCTGCTCTGTTACAACCTTTGTTTATGCACGTGTAAAACCGACCCATAAGTGCTGCAGACGCGGGATCGTTGATTCTCCACAAGCTTACTAGTAGAGAAGTTGCGCCCGCTTGAAGGAAGGCTTGAGTAATACCGGCCATTTCATTTCCGCCTAAGGTCGCTGTTATTCCTGTTTCACACGCAGAGAGGGTTAGAAGGTCTGGACTGATCTCTAAACCCATAATTTCGCGTGCAGTCAATATCCCATCTGCTAGGACGATTCCCGAGTTTAGTGGATCTGTAGGATCGAAGTAAGCGTGTGTCGCAAAATGGGCAATTCGCGCAGTTGGCAGCCGTCTCAGTACTTCTTCTTTTGCCGCTTCTCGGCCTATAAGAGGCGGTCCGCTTTTAAACAATTCAGCGACGACATTCGCCTCCTGCTCTGCATTAGACAGATCCCCTTTAGGATTACCCACGACTAAGCTATCTTTCAGATCAAGCGCACGTCGTTCCAAGAGACGGATAGAGCTGCCAAATGAAGGGGTGATACTCCAACTAAGGTCCCTTCCTGCTTTCTGCAATGCTGCCGACCAAGGGATCAGATATCCGAATCCATCTGGAGAAAAAACAACCTGTTTCACGTCTTTCAAATGCTTTACAATTTCATCTAACAGCGGAGCGATCAAGTGCTGCCAAGTCTCTTTGCGCCCGGTCGTAGGATCGTATCTATATACCTCACGCTCAAATTGTCGTAGTAGGAATTGCTGGCGCGCCCTGTCAAATGGAACGCTTGCGACTTTTGGACCTTTCCAGCCTGCTCGCATTACGAAAAACACCATCTGATCCGAGAATGTAAGCGTAGAGATGAAGACAGTCTCGTTACCAGCTTCTTCAGCTAGCTGCAAAAGCTCGCTCCAGGCGGGCTTGCTGCCGCGGCGAAGGGCGACGAACTCGGTAGCGTTAGGGTATTTTTCCATAGCGACCCAGACCTTCTCGAGAGCTGCTATGCACTCTTTTCTTAGAGCGGCCCGCGTAGACTCAGACGTATTCAGACCCTTAGCTATAGGCGATATACCTACTGGAGCGATATGCCGAGAGTTACCTACGGTAGCAAGGTCTTGGCTATCCATCTGGATCAGTTTCTTGACCAGGTTTGCTTCTTTTTCTGCGAGATCCTGAGGCACAGAAGGCGGTGCAGGAACACTCCCCCTCCCTAAGAGCTCGGTGAGAATGCGGGACTTAGCTCCTTCCGCACCGAGTAACGCTTCCTTAAAGCATTCAAGACGTTGCTCTGGTTGCTGAAGCCGTCCCAGCTGTAATGCTGTAGCAACCATTTCGTAGTCAATGCCACCTTTATGTCGACGTTCTCCAAGTTTGTAGTCTACCGACACAACAGCGAAAACGCGATCTGATCCTATGACAGCTTCTCTCAGAACGCTAAAAGCCTCCCTAAGATCCGTAGTATCGTGCATTGTTAAATACCGTAAACGAAGCGCCTGAGCAAGTTGTTCTCGCGCATCGGAACCATGTGGAGCATCCGCAGGGATAATTCGAACTGCTTCGCGATCGTTAGAGATGGCATCCTCAAGATCTGACGTTTCTTGCGTTCTTTCATAGAGACCAAGCTTGATTCTACCCACATTGTAGAGACGACCCGGCATTTCTGGAGAGTTTTTTGGAGTAATGTTGAGAGCCCTGTCCAGATAGGATGCAGCTCCCTTTAGATCTTTGAGATCTTGTGTGCGATCATATCGTTTTTCGGCCATCAATCCGATTCTGGTAAGCTCCGTCGGCATGCGAGGATCATCAGCGGAGGTTAAATCGAATGACCGCTTATATCTCGAAGTAGCCTCGCTGAGATCTTTCACATCGCCTTTACGCGCATATCGCATACTCAAGGTGTCGCCAAGGCTGCTTAGCCTAAGTGCCAATTGATCGGAACCTTCTTCAGTGAGGTTCACTGCGCTTTCATTGTACGATATGGCAGCCTCGAGATCCAGCTCATCGCCTATAGCTTCGTAGCGAGCTTGCAACGTAGAGGCCATTATTTGCTGTATCCAAGGTAACTGAGGGGAATCTGGCTTAACAGATTTTAATGCCTCATCAAGAAGTGAAATAGCCGCCTCGAGGTCTTCAGGATCGCCTGCAAGGTCGTATCGCATCCCTAAAACTGTAGCTAACCTTGTACGAATGTCAGCGATGTCCGGAAAATCTGCATTGACAGAGTTCAGTGCTTCATTGAGGATTGAAATAGCCGCCTCGAGGTCTTCAGGATCACCTGCATAATCGTAACGGTTACGTAAACTCTCGCCTATGCTTAACTGCCAATAAGGCAGATAACGAGAACTTTTTGGAACTTTGCTAAGAGCTTCTCGTGTTGAAACGATTCGGTCAATATAGGTAATGTCACGCGTGTGCTTGTATTTCTCAAAAAGAGCGCTGTTTAAAGTGTAATACATCTCCGATAAGTCAAGGAAAGGATTTTGGAAGAGAGAATCTGGAGCGGCAATCTCAGGTGACCTGCCACGGAACAAAACAGCCGCTTCTACATCGGCGAGAGTTTTAATGGGGTGCCGTGGCACTCCCATGGCAGTCATAGGCGACCGACTGCGAAGATCAGCTACGTCAAAGAGTTGTGGGGCCATACTGAGCGCTCTCTCCCTGCACGTGATCGCTTCGTAAAGATTGGTAAGGTCGTTTGTGCTCTCATAGTGCTGTACGAGCAAGAGGCTCAGCGCGTTTAGGTTATATCGCAGGTCCATAGCACTTATTGATTCAAGAGCCGTCGCTTGGCGATAGTTCGATATGGCACCCTCTATGTCGGTGAGTCCTGTGTACTGACTTTGTTCAAGCCGGCTGTTGCCCAAGATACTCAACCTGCGAGGCAGGTCAGAAGCGTCTTGCTGGGGAACATTCACCACTTCATTCCACTTTGAGATAGCTTCTGTGAGGTCGGCACGGTCCAGCGTTGCATAATATCGATACAAAAGCCCACATGCGAGAGCAACGGGCACATCCAATGATGAGACATCGGGTGGTGTCTCGTTTGTCACTATGCGTAGCTTCGCAATCGTATCTCCAAGCTCGGCCGTGTTATTCGCGGTTACTGATGCTATAAGATGATTTACGAGGCTATCTACCCCCTTATCCTTCTTACCAAAAAAGTCACGAAGTTTCATCGTCTTATATTCGCCCCCGAGGAACGATACCCTTACTTTCGTGCTACCATGAGTATTTTAGTGGCGTCTAAATTAATTCAGTTTGGCTGCACGTCGTATAAATACCTTGTTTTGTAGATCTGTTCAGCTGTGTAAGGTAGAAGGTAAAAGCATCCTCATGTGGATGCATTCAAGGCCAAGCATTTTTATGCAGGCTTGATAGAGCGATTCTAACCCTGCAGGTTCCCATTTGATAGGCGATGTTGACAACCAATGTGGGTCTTCAGATTCTTTATTGATCGCTTTGTTAGTAGCCCATCATGACAGATTAGTGAAAAAAAGTGGTGAGTGATGTGTAAAGGCGATGTCATAATCGACCGAGTTATAACGAAGAACTGACGATTTGTTTTTCTAGTGGTTTTTGCTACCTCACATAATAACGGCTTATTGATGCGACGAACAGTCTCATCCCGCGCTTGTCCAAATGCTAGACTTCATTAATTTCCTTCTCTTCACAGAGGGCTTCGTAATCACAGAATCGACACGTTTGGTACGCTGGGCTTCCGGGAAATCGTTCCAGAAGAACCGCATCGATCATACTTGTTAATCGCGTTTTCTGTTTTTCGAGCTGCTCATTGTCGGGAACGTAGTCTACCATTTTTTCGTGCTTAACGTAAAAGAGCGACGCTCTACGTGGAAGAGCGCCAAACTTCTCGAGGATGGCAAGGCAGTAAACGTTCATCTGTATGTTCTCTTTGATGCTATTCTTCGTTTCCGACTGATAACCAGTTTTGAAGTCGATTACTACATAATTTCCTTCAGGGGTCCGCTCAACCCGGTCTATAAACCCCTTGACAATACGATCGCTGAGGTCAAACGCAAACTTCATCTCGACGTCAAGAACCTCGTTTTCGTTTTGCGAGTGCCAGCCAAGGTAAGTGTCAATCATTTGCTCCGCGAGCTCCTTATCCTCGCGTTCTTTCTTTTTTGACGCGTAAGCATCAGATGACCAGAATTGTTCGAGCATCGCGAGCGCTGTTTCCTTAGTTGGCGGAATTCCTTCGAGTTCTTGTCTTGTGAGGTTCTCGATAACCTCGTGAACCGCGCCTCCAAGATTGAAGTACGTCTTTCCTGCGGTGGGGATCCGCAAGACGTAACTGAATTTGTACTGCATTGGACAGTTGTCAAAGGTTTGAAGGGCAGATGCCGAAAAGTGATGATCCTCACTTATCAGGGGTGTGTGCTTTCCCTCAAAAAGCCGACGCAGCTCTGTGTCGCTGGCTTCACACGTGATAGACGGCAGTTTAAAATCTTCAAGATGTCCCCCACTCTCAAGGATGCGGAGTTTCTCGAGCTCGATGATCTTTTGGATTGCCGTCTTTGGCTGCATATTCTGAATCGCTCGAATAGCCTGATCTTGAAGGAGGGTCTTCGCTTGTTCGACAACACTTTCAACTGTTCGGAAATCCTGTTCTGACTCGTCGCACACGTCCTTCACGTCGATCCGCGGATTACCTTCAAACTGAAGCTCGTCAAGAAACTTTGACGGTTTCGTCTGCCTGACGTTCTGGCCATACCGCTCCGCGAAGGTCAAATAAAGCTTCTGTTCGGCCCGCGTCATCGCCACGAAAAAGAGACGGCGCTCCTCCTGTTCATAAAGCGCCTTTTCATCGTCCCCTGTCATAAGCCCCTTTGCGAGGTCATTTGGCACGTAAAACGGCTTCTGCTGATACCGCAACGGAAACCGGTTTGTCGCCGCGTCTACGACAAAAACGACCTTGAACTCCTTTCCCTTGCTTTGGTGAACGGTCATCACTTTGACGCTATCCGTCTCCTCTGGCTCTTCGAGCTCTATTTGGAACCCGCTGAGGAGGTCAAGGTAGTCGAGAAAATCGGCGACCGACGGATGCTTCGTTATAGACTCATACTCCTGCGCAATTTCGTACAGTTTGTTAAGGAGCTGCGCGTCACGCCAGTTCTTCTGATGGAAGCTCCGCTTGTACAAATCCGTCGAACGCACAAGGAGATCATAGACAAGCTCGGAAAGCGTTAAACGGTCCTTTCGTTGCAGCAGCTGCTCTATAGTGCGAGCAACCTCGCGTACGTGGTCCACTTGAGCGTCGAGTTGGTTCTCAACGTCGAGCATGCACTCATATATGAAATCGCTCGAATCGTCGTCCCATGCCAAGCGCTCTGCGCACGTATTAAGCCGCTGCACGTTCACTTCGGTGATGCCGGACAGCTTCAAGATGCGATTGAGGTAGACGCCTGCTTTTAAAGGATTCTCGATGATGTGCAGGTATGCTAAAGCGTCACGAATAACGGCAGTCGAAAAGAAGTCCACCTCACCGACAAACTCACAAGGAATCCCGCGTTTACGCAACGCGGCGTAAAATTTGACCCCTTCTACGCGACGCCTGCTGAGGACGGCAATGTCCCGGTACGTGAGGGTGACCTCGTCTCCATCTGAAGAGACGAACGTCGTGCCTACGATTCGCTCGATTTCCTGCCATACAAACTGGGCTTCCGCCTGCTCGTTTTCACAACGCGCGACGATGACCTTGTCTCCATCCACGTTGTGCGTCACCAGCGGTTTTTCCTCGCGGTTAGGTGCACTGCTCATCAGCTGGAGGGCACACGTTAGAATGTTACCCGAGTTTCGATAGTTGATGTCAAGCAGCGTTTCCTTGCAGCGTTCAAAGCGTTCTTTAAAGTCGTTAAAGCTGGTCAGATACGCGCCCCTGAACCGATAGATGGACTGGTCGTCATCCCCGACGACGCAGACGTTGTCTCCGGCAAGCTGGTTGATGAGATACAGCTGCGCGTAGTTCGTGTCCTGAAACTCATCGACAAGGACGTGGGTGTAGCGGTCGCGGTACTGCTGCAATAGTGCGGGCTTCCGGTCGAAGACGGCAGAGGCCTCGAGAATCATGTCGTCAAAGTCGAGGAGCCGCTCTTTCCGCTTGTATGCGGCATATGCTTTGTACACCTTGAGGAGATCGTCAAGTTGGTTGAGGTAGGTCCGCTCGGGTATTTCGAGCTTCTCGCCGTCTTTGCGCTTGAGATACTCCTCAAGTTCTTTCGGAGTGATAAGCTCATCTCTAAAAGCGCTGATCCCCTCAATGATCGATTCGACGACTTCTACAGCATTATTGCCGATTTCGATCTCCTCAAACCCGAAAGCGTCGATGTTGCGCAGCGCCCAAACCAGTTGGTTCGTCCTGCTAATGATGCCGGAGGCAAAGCTGATGCCAGAGTCTAAGACGTTATCGTGCAGCACCTCAAGACAAAACGAGTGGAATGTGCCAGCCGTGATGTCAGAGGGGTCAATGTACTGCTCGAGTCGCTCGAGCATTTCAGCAGCCGCTTTATCAGAGAACGTGAGGGCAAGGATGCTCTGCGGTTTGACGCCATTTTTAATGAGGTGCAAGATCTTTTCTGTTACCACCCGGGTTTTTCCTGACCCGGGACCGGCAATAATGAGTTGAATGCCGTCTTCTTCGACAGCTTCCTGTTGAGAGGGATTGAGCATCATGAGAAACACGTGGAAAGGTATGATATAGACTTAAGAGCGTTATGCTTCAATTTTTCTTTAATGGTTTTGTGTTAACTGTGTTATATGAGCAGCAGTTTCCCTGCTAACGTTAGTTCGTACCCGTTAGGGGTTTCCACAATCAGCGCTTGATCCTTAAGGTCACGAAGGTGCGTATACGTCATCGTTCTGCTTATCTCAAGTTCTTCCTTAAGCACCTCGATATCGCTCATGCCTTCAGAAATCATCTTTAGCAGGTTGTATTTAGTCCGTTGCAGCGTCCACGAGATCTTAGGCAGCGGCATTATGCCGTGCTCCTCCTCAGTGACGTAAAAGACCTCTTTGACCTTGTCCACGTTCTTAAAAACGCCCAACAAGGCGCCTATTGAGGCGGTCTTTCGCCCGCCTGTGATGTTAACGAAGACCTGGTTGTTTTTGTCATACTCGCTCTTGATCAGGTAGGTGACGAGGTCCACCAAGCTGAGTATGTCATACCAGTTATCGACCTCCTTGATTTCGATGTCGATGACGTTTCCAAAGGTGGACGCCATAAGGTTCTCGACCTTCTTAACCTCTGAAGGGGGGGCCACCTCTCGAATCAGGATCATTCTCTTGATATTAAAATTCTGGATGCCGATGATCAGGGGTTCGGACTCAAAACCAACCGTCGCAATCATTACATTGACCATAAAACCTCCAGGTACGAGTTTTTAA
>PMYA01000111.1:2664-4832 GCA_003170935.1 Methanobacteriota archaeon | reverse complement strand
TGCCTATATATGCTAATTAAAAGCCACATTTTGGACAATTTGACAATAATTGGGTAAATTTAAATAAAAATAGAGGTCATTATATACGCGTGGATAGCAACAACTCGGCGCCGAAACATTATAAAATTATCTGCTTAGGCTGTCATTCTGACGTATCCGGCAAGGGTTACGGGGTACGCTGCGGTTGCGGTAACGCCCTATCGCGCACCGTTTACCAAGACACTCGATTGGAAATAGCAGCTGAAGAGAGCATGTGGCGGTTTTCTGCGTGGCTTCCAACAACTTACAAGCTGCAGACACATGGTCGGTCTGTTACTTACAAAAGCGAGGGGTTTGCGCGAGAGCTTGGACTAAAAGAACTATTCATTAGCTTCAACGGGTACTGGCCTCAAAGAAACGCGTTCCTTGAGACGTGTAGCTTCAAAGAGCTCGAATCCCCTCCGACGGTGCAAAGAGCTGTCGAAAGCAAGGTAAAAACTTTGGTTGTCTCTTCAGTTGGCAACACAGCACGTGCTTTTGCGCATACGGTTTCAACGACTTCGACAGAACTAAAGTTAGTCCTCGTTGGATTAGAAAGTGCCGTAGACAAGTTATGGCTGCCTGAACCACCTTCACCGAACATCAAGCTCGTACTTCTCCGAAGAGGAAATGATTATTCTGATGCTATCTCTCTTGGCAATAGATTAACGACAATACCAGGGCTTGTCACAGAAGGGGGCGCAATGAATGTCGCACGTCGTGACGGCATGGGTACGGTGATGTTGGAAGCTGCAATTACCATCGGAAGAGTTCCCGATCACTATTTTCAAGCGATCGGTAGTGGGACGGGTGGAATCGCAGCTTGGGAAGCGTCGTTGCGTCTAAAACGCGACGGCAGATTTGTTGAAGGCCATCTACCAAAACTGCATTTATCCCAGAACTTACCTTTTGTGCCGATGGTCAGTGCTTGGAACGCTCATAGACGGACGATAGAACCTTCTATTGACATGCCAGACGCTACCAAGTCAATCAAGAAATTGTACGCTGATGTCTTGTCGAATCGTAATCCAGCATATGCAATCAGAGGTGGGGTGTTTGACGCTTTAACAGAGACAGGAGGTCAGATGTACACAGTGTCAAACAATGAAGCACGGAGCGCTGCCCGTCTTTTTGAAGATCTTGAAGGTATAGACATTGTACCAGCAGCAGCGGTTGCCGCCGCATCGTTGATACAAGCTGTCGCTGACGGATGCATTAATTACTCAGACGTCGTACTTCTCAACGTTACTGGGGGTGGCGTGCAAAAGGTGAAAGAGGACAAGGCTTGCTATCAGATAAAGCCGGCAATTAACGTTACACGGCCGGACGGGGACCTTGCTGAGCTGCAAGAAGTGCTCATATGAGGGGGTGTACCAGTGACTCCAGAAAACGAAACGGTCAAGCTTTTTGAAAAAAATAACATTGATCTTGTAGCCACATTGCCATGTGATAAGCTAAAGCATCTACTTCCCCTTATTGGGAAACGCTTTTTCGAGGTTCCCTTATCTAGGGAAGAAGATGGCGTTGGAATCTGTGCAGGTGCGTTCTTAGCCGGAGCAAAACCTCTAATGCTTATCCAAAGTACCGGTGTCGGCAACTTACTGAACGCCTTATCGTCGCTTAATTTTACTTATGAAATTCCTTTGCCCATTGTTGCAAGTTGGCGAGGAGTCTACCAAGAGAGCATACCTGCACAAGTTTATTGGGGGACACATCTTAGAGNNCTTGCCAGTCGTCGTGCTTATATCGCCACAGTTGTGGGGGTGCGCTCCACAAAACGTCTTGGGAGAACCTCGATATGAAAGAGTAAACTGTCCCGCTTTGTCGTTGGAATCCCAAATTAAGCGCCCTGTAATGACTCGCTATGAAGCGATCGAAGCAGCCATTCCTTATCTTCGAGGGCGGACGGTGGTCTGTAATATAGGCATACCGAGCAAAGAACTTTATGCACTTTGCGATCAACCTGGCAACTTTTACATGCTTGGAAGCATGGGTTTAGCTTCGTCGATTGGACTTGGTATTTCCCTATATAATAAAAGTGAAATCGTCGTACTCGACGGAGATGGGAGTCTCTTGATGAATCCAAATGCCTTATGTAGCATCTCTCAACAGGCACGGGACAACATAACAGTAATAGCCCTTGATAACGG
>PMYA01000111.1:0-2652 GCA_003170935.1 Methanobacteriota archaeon | reverse complement strand
AAAAGGGCCCAAATTTATTCACACTGTCATAAAGCCAGGGAATGCTAATGTTCCTAACTTACCTTATACAGCGATTCAGATTAAACGGCGTGTTATGGCACATTTGCGCAGCGGATAGTTACAAGGCCCCTTAGCGCCGGGCGTTCGATTATAGTTGATCTTTTGCAGTAACGTTCAGAAGCGGCCTTCTACTACGGGGTCACAGAATATGATAAGTTGTCATACAAAGGAAGATGGTGATATGTATTGCACGCTGTTGCTATGATGTCGTGGATCCCATAATGCTACTTCGATCTTCCGCCCCGTGAGAAACTAAAGCAAATTTCAAAAAAATCGACGCGCCGCCTTCTTCGAAAAAAGCTTGTTAAGATCATTAGCGGGTGTATTGCGACCTCCGCTGTGTGAAGGCGGAGGTTTTGGGGGCTTTTGCAGCATTTTCTGAGGGCGATATAACTGTAAGAAAGGCTAACGATCCATTGTATATAGTCTGATAGATTCGCGTGGATAGACCGGAAAGCCCTGAGAGTGTGTGTGGTAGCCGGATAGTAGGGTAGCTATAACCTGCTTTTGCACGATGTAGCGAGATTTTTGAGCGGTTAACCTCCAGCAGCTCGTGTTTTGGCAACACAACGTCAGAAAAGCGTTGTTTAGGCATTTCAACCACGCGGTTTGGCGCCTTGTTTAATCATCGGCACGTAAGACGTCTTGCTCCGGGGCCTGGGTAGTATCTTGGGTCTCTTCAACCGTTCTTCCCTGGGTGACTGCTGCAGGTAGTTCTTCCGCGTAGGCCGTGTGGCAGTCGCCTGATTTAACAAAAACGCCGGTAAATATACAAGACTTTGCCACATAAATGGAACAGGACTTAAGAAATATGTTTCCGCTGCAAGGTTCATCGCGGAATCTGAGCGGGAATCAGATTGTAGAGTTCGCTTCGATGATCCTTCTTGAAACGCGGGAAACAGAATGTAAACAGACTGCAAACACCTAGTAGAAATACCTACGGATGGAGATTGAAAACATGAGTTATCAGTGGGACGCTGCCGACTATGAACGAAATTCTTCGCCTCAGCAGCAGTGGGCGCGTGACTCAATTCGAGCCCTGAGACTTGCAGGGGATGAACGCGTGCTCGACATCGGCTGCGGAGATGGGAAGGTGACCGCAGAGCTTGCAGCGCTTGTTCCAAAGGGGTCGGTGCTCGGGATTGATTCGTCCGAATCCATGGTTGAGTTCGCCCACCACCAGTACCCGCGGGCGCATTTTCCGAACCTACAGTTTCACTGGGGCGATGCTACGCGCCTCACTTACCGTCACGAGTTCGACCTTATTGCATCCTTTTCGAGCCTTCACTGGGTAAACGACCACATTACCGTGCTTGCCGGGATAAAACGGGCGCTTAAGCCGCGCGGACGGACGCTGCTGCAGTTCGGGGGAAAAGGCAACGCTATGTTAATCTCGGCCGTCGCGAACGAGCTTACTACTGACAGACGCTGGAAAGGTTACTTTGTGGGATTTACCTACCCCTGGTTCTTCTACGGCGTGGAAGAGTACCGCGGGTTCATTAGTCGCGTTGGCCTCTCACCAGAACGTATTGAGCTGATCCCGAAGGACATGGTGCACGACGGGAAAGAGGCGCTCAACGGCTGGGTGCGCAGCGTATTCATTCCTTACACAGAATGCCTTCCTGAAGCTTTACGCGAGGATTTTGTAGGAGAGGTCGCCAATAATTATATTGAGCGAGACCCACCAGACGAAAACGGGCGCGTGCACGTGCAAATGGTGCGGTTAGAAATAGAGGCAACGCTGTGATCCTCCTAATACAGTGATTTTGACTCTGCAGGAGGCTTATAGATACCTGAATCGAAAGAGAGTTTGAAAGATCTGGATTTAATCATCCCGGTATATATTGATGTAGACGCGCTCTTAGACGTTTTTGCTTCGCTTGAAGGTGGGTTTACAGCAGCAAAAAGTGAAGTAGTTCGAGATGCTGTGTCGGAAAGTAAGGAGAAGTCATTCGGAGCGGAATTTGGTGCGAGTGCACTCACTTTTCTGCGACTCGGTGGAGAAGTAGAAGTGAAAGGCGCCAAGCAGCAAAAGAAAGAGTCTTAGTTAGCGACCAAAGAGGTGGGTTTGGAGGACACCGTTGCCATAAGTTCCGCTCAACCTTTATTTTCTTACCCTACTTCAGCACTTAGGAAAATAAGCTGCAACATTAAGCTTTCCCAAGATAAATTGGGGCTGTGCTTACGGAGGGGGGAACGAAAAGTACCCTGCACTCGTTCCGCATTTAGGTTATAGCACGACAAATCCAAGGTTGCATATCGTAAAGCAAATAAAAAAGAAGGGGCCCTTCTAGGGGCCTCTCACCGTCTCATCAACAGATACACTAACCCAGCTAAAAGTGCCGGTATCCCAAGCCCGAGTACCGAAAACTCTAAAACGGGCTGGGCGGGTAAGCTCGCAACGCCGCTCGTTTGAGCTGATGGAACCGAAATTCCTGGCACCGACTCATTTCCAGCAGTAGTTACGCTTGAGCTGGAGTTTGAGGAACCCGATAGAACCGCTGCCTGAACCGTTGGTGTCGCTGTTACCTTAACTGTCGGTGTTGCAGTTACCTTAACTGTCGGTGTTGCAGTTACCTTAACTGTCGGTGT
>PMYA01000136.1 GCA_003170935.1 Methanobacteriota archaeon | reverse complement strand
AAAGATATATAAAAAAATATTTGTCCAAAAAAGCCTGCAATAAGAGCTCTTTGGACAGTAACAGGTATTTTGAAGGTGAAGTGACGCCAAATTACAGCGAACAAGACGAGACTACCTTATCGGCAACGTCGCCTGCTGAAACAATTGGAAACTCGTCGGCCTTCATCTTTGAAATATAGTCGTTAAGATCAATTTTCTGGCCTTTCATCGAACACTGCATAAACCGCCCCTTTGGAAACACGGCCAACAGCTGCTCGCGACTCTTGATCGGAAATGGCACCTTAGCTTTCTTAAGCTCAAACACTATTTCTGCTTTGAAATTTTGGATTTCAGAGATCGCAGGGTCGATACCATAGTCTTCAAATACCGGATTCTTCGAGGGTTGTTCCGCCATTATTATCGCCTCAACATAACAGATACACTTAATCGATGTCTATACATCAACCGTTATATGGTTGCACGATATCTACTTAACAGTTTTGGAAAAAAAGCGGCTGAGCCCGACATTCAACCACTGTTCCAAAATTATCTAAGTACACTTTATAATCTAAAGGAGGGTACACGCTCTAAAGCGCAGGAATATATCAGGCCTTTGCCCTTCACCTTCCGGATCCGGTCAGTCAAATTCGCTATAGATTTGCTCCATCAAACTCGGCAGGCAGTTCAAGATGTCGCTGTACGAGATGATGCCAAGGATCTCTTGTCCGTTGAACACGGCAAGGTGACTTACGCCACCATTTCGAAACATCTTAGCAGCGTACAAAACAGGCATTCCTGGAGAAACAATAAAGAGCGGCTTGTTAGCCACCTCGCCTACCGCCACTTTGCCTATGTCGACCTCATCGGCAAACAAATCAACGACGTCCGTCTTAGTAATTATGCCAAACGGCTCGTCTTTTTCAAGCGGCGATACTATGAACGCGTCTATTCCTTTTTGAACCATGCGCTTTGCAGCATCGAGAACAAGGGTGCTAGGATCAACGGTCGCCACTTCTTTCGCCATTACGTCCCTGACTTTAAGTCGCTTCATACTTCTCACCGGTGTGTTGTTACACGACTCTGTACATAAAAGCTCGGGTGTGTTTTAGCGGCATAGTCGAAGGAGACTTAGATGCACATAGCTCGTCTCAATCGTGCAACGAATTGCATAACGGTAGCAATATTCCTCCGTAAGCTATATCGTGTCGTGAACTAATTTAACATAATTAATCATAGCAATAGTGTAACATCTTGGTGACACATTGTGGATAACGATGTTATAACGTTAGTCGACAAACTTAAAATGGGAGCAATAGACCGGTGCAGAGAGCGAGTTATACGCGCAGCCGAAAAAACGAAATGCGACACAACAAAAAAAGTTCAAAACACCCCACGTTATGGCCTCACAACGCATTTGAGGGAGCGACGCGGGCTATAGGATAGAAACGGTGAGAGGACTCAAAAATGGCTGAAGTGGAACCTACGTTGTTGCAGCAAATAAGGAAAAGAGAGGTAGAGCTAAGCGTAGAGACCGACCAAGCACGGCAAGAAGCTGAACAGATTATAGCGGACGCAAGACGAGAGGCGGCTGAAATTATAAAAAAGGCCGAGACCGACGGACAAAATACGGCCGATGAGCACTACAAAAAAGGTCTAGCAAGCGTCCTTGACGAGGTGGAAAAGCTCAAGCAGCGCGGCGAGGAAGAGGCAGAATCAGCCAGATTGCAAGGGGAACAGCACTTGCCAGAGGCGATCGACAAGATTCTGAGCGTCGTAACTCCAGAGTGATCAATATGCTGCAAAAAATGACCAAAATCCAGGTTATCGGACCAAAAGACGACTTGCACAGCACAGTAGATTTGTTGTACAACTTGGGTACGGTGCATTTGGAGGACGTATCGACAACGATCGCTCCGGGAGACACGATGTTACGACGAGTAAAAGCGGGCCCGAAGGCCGACGTCACAGGCGCGCTAGTTAAGGTTAGCGGCATGTTTCATCTGCTTCCCACCACGCCCATTAACGAAGAGCTTCGCGCGCAAACCTATGAAGGACTTCGATGGAAGAATGACGAAGAACTCGTCAAAGAGGCAACCCAAGTTATAAGCGAGCTCGAGACGACGACGAAAGAGCTTGCAACGCGAAAAAGTGATCTTGAGTTTACCCTGACCAATCTTGCTCACTACGAACAAGTTATTGAGAAATTACAGCCTTTGGAGGCCCAACTCCCTACTTTAGAGGGATTCGAAGTCACCGTCATTCTCATACAGCAGGAGTTTAAGGAAGTCTTAGACATTATACGCGCAGCGCTGACAGAGATTACACATAATCAATTTGAGCTCATGTCCGCAGACGTGGATGCGACGACAACTGCTGCTGTAACGGTGTTCAACAAGACATACTCAGACCAGGTGCATTCATTTATTTGGTCCCAAAATGTCAACGAAGTCCGACTGCCCCCTGAATATTTGGACAAACCGTTTGACGAAGTCTTGACGTTAGTGGAGGATAATCGGAAACGAGCTACTGCAGAAATCGGTACTGTGAATGATGAATTAACAGATTTGTCGGGGCAATGGTATCCAAGGCTTGCGGTGCTCAAGGACGTTCTTGAGGATAGAAACGACGAGCTCAGTGTTTTTACCAAGTTCGGACAAACAGACTATACCTTCGTAATGATGGGCTGGGTGCCTAATAAGCAACTAGCAAAAACAAAAAACGCGTTGAAAGCGGCTTTTGAAGGCAGAGTCATCGTAAACGACATTAAGGTGAGTCGAAACGAGCAGAACAAGGCGCCATCGTTTTATGACAACCCGCGAATCGTCAAACCCTTCGAGTTTTTTACTGGATTGATGAGTGCGCCGCAATACAGAGAGATTGATCCAACTCCTTTGATGGCAGTGTTTTTTCCATTCTTCTTCGGCCTCATGGTAGGCGATATCGGATATGGCCTCTGCATACTTGCTTTTGCCCTCGTCGTGAGAAAAATCTACGGACTGCGCAGCCACGCCATTAAGCAATTGATGAACATTCTGATCATCTGCTCATTTCCAACCATGTTCTTTGGCTACCTCTTCGGCGAGTTCTTTGGGAATCTTGGGCAAATGATGGGCTGGATAGAGCCGGCCACCATTAATGGATTGACACTGGATAGAATGGAAATTATCGTACCGTTTCTCATCTTTTCGATTGCCATTGGAGTATTTCATGTCTTTTTAGGCCTAAGTTTAGGCTTAACAAACGCCGTGACCCGGAGGCATAAAAAGCTCATATGTGAAAAAGTTGGTATGCTGCTTACCTTAACGAGTATAATAGTGATTCTTCTCGCAGCTGTTGCGGTGATTCCAGCTCTCCTTATGCTGCCCAGCGTCGTTCTGCTTTTAATAGGACTTCCGTTAGTTTGGTATGGCGGGGGGATCGTGGCGGCAATAGACATTATGAGTTCACTTACAAACATCATATCGTATGCGAGGCTTATGGCCATAGGTATGGCTTCTGTTGTTTTGGCACTCGTAGCCAATAAGCTAGGAAGCTCAATGGGAATCGTACTAGTGGGTTTTTTGGTCGCAGCTTTGCTTCACTTAGTGAATATCGTTTTGTGCATGTTTAGCCCCTCGATCCAGTCACTCAGGTTGCATCTCGTAGAGTTTTACTCAAAGTTTTACGAGGGCGGAGGCAGGATGTACGATCCTTTCAAACGAGGGACGACAAAATAACCGTACAAGCAGGTATAAAAGTGGTAAAGAGCCGGGGTCCCACGAAACGAAATATCGCTACGAATCCTTGTGGCTAGAGGACATACAAACATGATTTGTCGAAACAATTGGAGTTGATAAAAAATGGTCTCAGAATGGATTCCTATTGGCGCTGGTTTAGCTTTCGGGTTAGGTGCGCTCGGTACGGGGATCGCACAAGCGCGAATAGGAGCAGCGGGAGTAGGAGCAATTGCTGAAAAACAAGAATTATTCGGTTTAGCACTCGTTTTTGTGGCACTACCCGAAACATTAGTCATTTTAGGCTTCGTAATCGCGGCGATAATTCTTTTTGTTCTAGCTTAACACATAGCAATGTTTGGACAATTACGTGGCAAACATTTAGCGAGATAGCGTCTGCAAAGAACATAGCGTCCGTTATAAATCACCATACGAATGAAGCGAGTGCCCCAATTTAATAAACTCTTCGAAGGAGAGCCGAAAAAAGGCGACTGATCCAAATGACGTTCGAAAATTTGATTGAGTCTATGGAGGTGAGCGCTAAAAAGAAAATCGATGAAATAACAAAAAAGGCACACCAAGAGACCAACGAAATAAGAAGAGCTGCAGAAGAAAAGGCCGGATCGTTCAAGACTGAATACCTCACAGAGGCACAAAAATCAGGCGAGACCGAGCGAAACAAACTGATTTACCAAGCAAAAGCCAAGAGTAAAATGCGTGTCATAAAAGAGAAGGAGCAAGTCATAAAAAGCGCGTTCATTGAAGCTAAAAAACGCTTAGAAGGCTTCAGAAATGATAGGAACTACGAAGAGCGCTTCAAAAAAATGCTCCTGGAAGCCGTTGACGCGCTAGAAGCTGAGAAGGTGGTGCTTCATATCGACAAGCGGGATGAAAGCCTCTGCAAACAAGTGCTGAATGAATTGCATGAGAATTCCGAGTATGTCACCGACTTAACTAGTTTAGGGGGGCTCGAAGTAAGCACAAAAGACGGCAAAATTGTCGTCTTCAATACGATAGAATCACGATTAGCTAACGCTGAAGAGCTCTTGAGACGAGAGATTTTTGCGACTCTCTACGGTGGTTAGGGTGGACTACGAGTTCGTCAATACTCGAATACGGGGGATGAAAAGTCGCTTGTTAGAGCGCAAAGAGCTCGAGGCTCTAGCAGCAAAACTTGACATTGAAGGAGTAATTGATGAGTTAGCGAGCACGCCCTATCGACAAGACATTGAAGATGCCAGTGTCCAGTTTGCCGGTCTCACTTGTGTCGAGGAGGCATTACGGCGAAATCTAGGTAAACAATTACGACTCATCCACACTTTCTTAAAAGGAGAAGAAGAAGAGGCTTTTATCAACGTTTTCTTGAACAAGTGGGACATCCAGAATATCAAGACGATCTTGCGAGGAAAAAACATCCAAGAAGTTCCCAGTGAGATTGTTGCAAGCCTAGCACCCGCAGGCGCGATCGATGATGCAACGCTCATTGAACTTGTTAAACAACCAGATGTCAAAGCTGTAATCGATTTGCTCGCTACGTGGGGGATCGACTATGCACGCCCGCTGACCCAACATTTTAAAGAGTATAGCGAAACTAGGGATCTCGTCGTTTTAGAGTACGCCTTAGACAAATTTTACTTCGACAGCGCGTTACACGCTGTAGCCGGCGACTCTTACGACGAAACGGTCGTCCGAGGGATGGTTAAGCTGGAAATAGATGTGACAAACATAAAAAGCATCTTACGCATCATACGAGATAAAGTCGAGCTAGAAGACCTTCAGTATTACTTCATTCGCGGCGGAAAGGAGTTGGACGTCGACAAGCTACTGGCTGTGAGCAAAGCGCACACAATAGAAGGGGTCGTCACACAATTAGCTAACACGTCGTATGGTTTCTTAGCCGAAATTCCTGACGATTATATCAAAACAGAGAGAATTTCGGCTCTTGAAAAAGCGCTCGATACGTTCGTGCTGCAAAAAGCGTTAAGCAAGTTCTCAGGAGATCCTTTAAGCATCGCTTTAGTCATTGGTTATTTGTGGGCGAAGTTAAACGAAATAACTAACATCAGGATAATCGCGACCTGCAAGACAGAATACACTCCGGAAAAGGAACTCATGGAGGAACTAGTGTTTGTATAAATTTGTTGTAGTAACTGATCCAGAGACAGCTCCAGGATTTCGACTCGCTGGAGTTGATGTACTTGAGGCTTCTACGGAAGAAGAGGCTAAAAAGATTATTCCCTCCTTGTTATTTAAAGATGATACGGGCATTGTCGCGATAAACGAGGACTTTATGGCCTCCCTAGATGCGAAATTGTTAGAAAAAATCGAAAAGTCGCATCGACCTATAATCATTTCCATACCGTCGCGAACACGACGGATTGATCGTGCCGATTATATCGAAAGAATGCTGCGCAGGGCGATCGGATACAATATCGTGGTAAGGAGATAGGTATGCTACAAGGATCAATATCACGGATTTCGGGTCCCGTTGTTTACGCTCATCAAATGAGGGGATCGAAACTGTACGACGTGGTCAAAGTTGGTGATGAGGAGCTCAACGGAGAGATTATCCGATTAGACGCAGATGAAGCAGTCATTCAAGTCTATGAAGATACGTCAGGACTCAAGGTCGGAGAGCCTGTGGTGAGTACCGAAAGTCCACTAAGCGTCGAGCTAGGCCCTGGAATAATCTCGTCAATCTACGATGGTATTCAGAGACCGCTACCCTTACTAATGGAAAAAAGCGGCGACTTCATTTCACGTGGCATCAAACTTCCAGGGGTGGACAGAAAAAGACAATGGGTGTTCACCGCCACAGCGAGTAAGGGCGACCCTGTCGTTTCGGGAGATGTCGTTGGAACTGTCGATGAGTATCACATCACGCACAAAATCATGGTTCCGCCCCATATTTCGGGGACGATCGATGAAATAGAAAGTGGAACATACGCCGTTGAGGACACGGTGTGCGTCTTAGATAACGGCACCAATATAACGCTAATACAAAAATGGCCAGTGAGAATTGGCAGGCCGTACGCACAGAAACTGGATCCTACTTTGCCCTTGCTCACCGGACAGCGCGTGTTTGATAGCATTTTTCCGGTGACGAAGGGCGGTACAGCCATGATTCCCGGCGGATTTGGGACCGGAAAAACCGTCTCGGAACAAACGCTCGCCAAGTGGGCAGACGCACAGATTGTGGTATACATCGGCTGTGGGGAAAGAGGCAATGAGATGACTGACGTTCTTACTGAATTCCCCGCGTTAGTCGACCCCCGGACGAAGCAACCCTTGATCCAGAGGACTATCATGATCGCCAACACCTCGAACATGCCGGTGGCGGCAAGAGAGGCCTCGATTTACACGGGAATCACCATGGCCGAATACTATCGGGACATGGGATACGACGTGGCTTTGATGGCAGACTCGACCTCACGGTGGGGAGAAGCGCTTCGGGAGGTCTCGGGAAGGTTGGAAGAGATGCCCGGCGAGGAGGGGTATCCCGCGTATCTCGCCACACGGCTGGCCGCCTTTTACGAGCGTGCCGGAAGAGTCGTTTGCTCAGGCTCTGATGGACGAACTGGATCCATCACAGTCGTCGGCGCAGTATCGCCACCAGGGGGTGACTTTTCAGAGCCGATCACTCAAAACACGCTGCGAATAGCGGGAGCATTCTGGGCATTGGACACGAGCTTGGCATACAGACGGCATTTCCCCGCCGTTAACTGGATAACCAGCTATTCACTTTACATCGACAGCGTCCAAGACTGGTTTGAGGAAAGTATCGCGCACGACTGGAGAGAGCTTCGAGATCAGACAATGTTTCTCTTACAAAAGGAGGTCGAGCTGCAGGAGATCGTTCAACTGGTGGGTCCTGACGCGTTGCCGGAAGGGGAGAAGGCGATCCTTGAGGTAACGAGGATGATCCGTGAAGACTTCTTGCAGCAGAGCGCGTTTGACGAGATTGACTCTTATTGCCCGCTTGAGAAGCAGTACTGGATGCTAAAAGCGATCCTCACCTTCAACGATGCAACCATCGAGGCTTTAAGCAAGGGGGTCGCGCTACAACAAATGTTGGACTTGCCTGTCAAGACTGACATCGCGCGAATGAAGGAACAAAAAGACGTGGGCACCATCGAACGCCTTATTGAGAAAATATACGGAAGTTTCCAATCTCTGGAGGCCGCAAAATGACGTCCCACAGTTTGCTCACTAAAGAATACAAGACAATCAACTACGTGTCTGGGCCGCTGATATTCGCCGAAAACGTAAAAGGAGTCTCGTTCGGCGAGACCGCCAAGATCACACTAGCAAACGGCGAGGAACGGACTGGTCAGGTTTTAGATGTTTCGCAAGAGCTCGCGATCATTCAAGTCTTCGAGGGTACTAGCGGCATCGACGACCTGGAAACGCGGGTCAGATTTACGGGAGAACCGCCAAAAATAAACGTCTCGCTTGACATGCTAGGGAGGATTTTCGATGGTGTCGGCAATCCGAGAGATGGAGGGCCTGCCATCATTTCGGAAGAGCGCGTAGATATAGCGGGAACCCCGATAAATCCATACGCCCGCGACAAGCCTGCGGACTTCATCCAAACGGGCATGTCGGCGATCGATGGCTTAAACACGTTAGTTCGCGGACAAAAGCTGCCAATATTCTCTGGTTCCGGTTTGCCGGCAAACAGACTAGCCGCTCAGATCGCGCGACAAGCGAAAGTGCTGGGCGAAGGGGAGAACTTTGCCGTCATTTTTGCTGCTATGGGTATTACTTACAAAGACGCGTCATTTTTTATGAGAGATTTTGAACGGACGGGTGCACTTGAACGTGTGGTTTTCTTCCAGAATTTGGCGGACGATCCGACCATTGAACGTATTGCTACGCCTCGATGCGCATTGTCAGTGGCAGAATATTTGGCGTATACCCACAACTTGCACGTGCTCGTCATACTGACCGACATGACGAACTATTGCGAGGCTTTGAGAGAGATCTCAACCGCGCGCGAGGAGGTACCAGGCNNGGCCGCCGTGGCTATCCTGGGTATATGTACACGGACCTCGCGTCAATTTACGAACGCGCAGGACGGATCAAAGGAAAGGAAGGGTCTATCACTCAAATTCCAATACTGACCATGCCGGACGACGATATCACTCATCCAGTGCCGGACTTAACTGGCTACATCACTGAAGGGCAAATCGTGTTGAGCAGGGATCTGTACCGGAGAGGAGTTGACCCGCCGATCGACGTGCTTCCATGTCTATCTCGATTGATGAACCTTGGGATCGGACCAGAAAAAACGCGAGAAGACCACCGAAACGTCGCCGATCAACTCTACGCGTCGTACGCATATGGGAGAGATTTGAGACGGCTGGTCGCGATTGTCGGCGAAGAAGCACTGACCGAACTGGACAAGAAATACCTCGCGTTCGCCGACGAATTTGAGCTGAAATTCATCTCACAAGGAGACGAAGACCGAAACATCGAAACGACCTTCGAGATAGCCTGGGACCTCTTCTCAACGCTTCCCGATGAAGAGCTCAAGCGGATAAAGTTGGATTATATTAAAAAATATCATCCATTCTATAAGGTGCGATGACGTGGAACAAGTAAATCCGACCAGAATGGAACTGATCAAGAAGAGGGCTCAAATAAAGCTGGCAGAGCAAGGGAGAGACCTCCTGCGCGAAAAAATGGACGCCCTCATTCAGGAGTTCTTTCACATCATGGTATCAGTTTCAAAATCACGCGAAGAACTTGAAATCGCGTCAACTTCTGCACAACGCTCACTATACATTGCTAGAGCGGTTGACGACCCTGTAACGCTAAAATCTGCGTCTTTTGCAACGAAAAGAGCGGTCACACTTGATATTCGCGGCAAAAATATAATGGGGGTGCCTGTACCTCTTGTGGAGAGGAAAACGGTGACTAAAAGCGTCCTCGAACGCGGGTATAGTCTAATCGGGACGAGCGGGCGCATAGATGAGGTCGCTGAGAAGTATGAAGCCAAACTCGACTTAATTATCGAACTGGCCGAAACTGAAACATCGTTACGAAGGCTCGGCGACGAAATTCAGATGAACAGAAGGCGAGTTAATGCCCTCGAACAAGTGCTCATCCCTGAACTAAAGCGCCAAGCCAAATATATCAAGATAGCCATCGAAGAGAAGGAGAGNNGCTATAAAGAAGAGAGAGAGTATAGCCTTCGGAAGCGCTGCGTGAGTTTGGACGCGTCATCAACTAGTCTGTATGCTTGCAGCTACTGCGCCAGTGCGATGATGAGAACTACTATTCTTTGCTGATGATCATAGTGCAGACTTCGTCAATAGCAACGTTCTCAAGTTTTTCCTTGTTTTTAACCTGTTTTGCAGCTAATATGATTTCCTCTAAATCACCTTTTGTCAACTTTGAGAACGAGATGCTATCCCACTCGCTGCGTTTGACACAGACCCAAACCTCGCCTAAAAAATGTTTGAGTATGTCGATGTCTGCTGAAGTGAATGATTTCCACTCTGACGGCATTTTTCGCCGAATTTTTTCGAGCGCAACTTCAACGGCTTTTTCTTTGTGGATTTGAAAAAGCCGTCTTCCAACTTCCTCATCTTTTGCTTCAGGCATGTCGTTACCCCAACACTATTCTGGTTACGTTAAGATATCTTTTTTGGAAATTAATTTACTTTATCTATCTGCAGACTAAAAATGCTGTTGTTTTTTCAAGTGGGTACCCACTTTTTTAGCCGACTCTTATTAACGGTCTCGCAAATGTTGCCGAAGCAAGCGCTGCGAACAGTGAGCGGTACGGATGATTGGTTCGCCAAATAAGACTTGTGTTAAGCAGATTCTGAAGACGCCGCTTTTATCTTGATCTTCTTTAACCGGAATATATTTTCGCGTTCCATTTCCTCGAGCCTAAAGACAATGAACGCCTCTGCTTCTTTTAAGTCTGGAATAACGCGAAACTCCAGAGCGTTTACGCGACGCTTAATCCGCTCAATCTCCATCAGCAGTCGCTTAACCGCAGTCTCTACTTCGGCGGCTCGTATCACTTTTTCCAAAAGCTCCTCATATGCTGCTGCAGCCTCGTCTATGGCGGAGGATGTCCCGATTATCCCGTACCCTCGCTCATCAATGCTTTGATTGATGGCGGTGTATTCAATTTCTGGAACCACGACGCCCATCAGACTTTTGCTCGTCAGAGCGACCTCCGGCTTGTTCTTCAGCGCAAATGCAGCAGAATAGACTTCCATGACGCCTTCGACCATTTTAGCAACGTCGACCTTCTCTTTCGCGATCTTGTACGTATTCGCTAGATCCATACTCGCATCTTTGGCCTTTTCAAGGACGTCAAAGAATTCTAGAATGAGTCCGTCCCGCTTCATCTTCAGCAGATTGTACCCAGATTCCGACAAGCTGATCTTCTTTTTAATCTCGAGTAGTTCCGACCGAGTTGGTTTTACGTCCCTTAAGGCCATGTGTTCTCCGTATCGAATGTGCTATGGGGCTACGCACTCTCTAAATTTGCGAGTACGATGCGGTGGCACCCTTATTAGGAAGCTGCCGGCACTTGCTCCTCTGTTTGTTTCGCTCCGTGTGCCGGGTGATATTTCTCAATGAGCTTCCTGTCAATTCGAGTCAATTGGTCCTCAGGTAGCGCCGCAAGCAAATTCCAACCGAGCTCGAGAGTATCCTCGATGCTACGATCTTCCTCGTGACCTTGGCGTACGAATCTATCTTCAAAGGCATCTGCAAACTCGAGGAATGTTTTATCGCGGTCTGAGAGCGATTCCTTCCCAACAATTGCAACAAGGCCTCGTAGATCCTTACCCTCGGCATATACTGCATAAAGCTGATCCGAAACAGCCTTGTGATCTTCTCGCGTTTTTCCCGACCCTATGCCCGAGTTCATAAGACGTGAGAGTGAAGGGAGAACGTTAACCGGCGGATAGATGCCCCGACGATGTAACTCCCGCGAGATTACAAACTGCCCTTCCGTTATGTACCCAGTAAGGTCAGAGATTGGATGTGTAATATCGTCGCCAGGCATGGTTAAGATCGGGATTTGCGTAATCGAGCCGGTCTTCCCTCTTATCCTCCCAGCCCGTTCATAAATTGACGCGAGGTCGGTATACATATATCCCGGATAGCCACGGCGGCCCGGTACCTCCTCACGCGCGGCACCGATCTGCCGCAGCGCTTCGCAGTAGTTCGTCATGTCGGTGAGGATGACGAGCACGTGCATGTTGTGCTCAAAAGCAAGATATTCAGCCGCTGTGAGCGCGAGCTTTGGGGTGATTAACCTTTCAATGGCAGGGTCGTCTGCTAAGTTTAAGAATACAACGGCCCGTTCGAGTGCGCCTGTTCTCTCAAAGTCATTCATAAAGTGTTGCGCTTCTTCAGCGGTAATCCCCATAGCAACAAAAATGACCGCAAAGGCTTCTTCTGCGCCCAACACCTTCGCCTGCCGAGCGATTTGTAGAGCCAAATCATTATGCGGAAGTCCTGATCCGGAAAAGATGGGTAGTTTTTGACCTCTAACGAGGGTATTCATTCCGTCTATTGTGGAAATGCCGGTTTGGATAAACTCTGACGGGTTATCCCGGGCATAAGGGTTAATAGATGCACCCGTGATGTCGAGTCGCTTTTCAGGCACGATTTCCGGTCCACCGTCGAGTGGTTCACCTGATCCTGAAAGTATTCGGCCAAGTATTTCCTTGGACACGGGCATCTTGATGACTTCACCGGTAAACCGTATCCGTGAGTGCGTATCAATACCCGCCGTTGTTTCGAACACTTGAATTGCTACCAACTTTTCGGACGTATCAAGAACCTGACCTCTTTTAATCGTTCCGTCGTCGAGGATGATGTTGACAAGCTCCATATATCCAACCGGCTCTGTTTTCTCAACGAAAACGAGGGGCCCCGCAATGGACGTTATTGTTCGATATTCTTTCATTTTCTCCACCCTAAGCCAGTTCTGCTCGCAAGGCCGTTTCAATCTCTTCCAGCTTTGCAGTGTATTCTTCTTCAAATTTTATCTGTGCCAGCTCTGCTTTTGCAGGGACATTGACGATCTCATCGACTAATTTTCCCATGTTAAGGGCATTTCTCGCGAGGTCGTCATAAACCATGATAGCTGCTAGCATATCATGTTGCTTCTGCAGCGGACAATAGGTATCAACCTCGTGATAGGCATTCTGCTGCAAAAAGTACTCTCGAATCATCCGTGCAACCTCTAGTGTCAGTTGCTCATCATCGGGAAGAGCGTCGGATCCCACGAGTTGCACGACTTCCTGCAATTCGCTTTCTTTCTGAAGAATTGCCATAGCTCGCATTCTCAGCTCTTCCCAGTCTCCCGCCACGTTACCAACAAACCAGTCTGTAAGGTTTTGAGTGTATAGGCTATAAGAGTCCAACCAATTGATCGATGGGAAATGCCTTCGTTGTGAGAGCTTACTATCAAGAGCCCAAAAAACCTTTACTATTCTGAGCGTGTTTTGGGTCACGGGTTCTGAGAAATCGCCTCCGGGTGGGCTAACCGCCCCGATAACGGTGATTGATCCTTCATCACCGCCGAGCGTCTTAACGCGCCCAGCTCGCTCATAAAACTCTGAAAGCCTCGCAGCAAGGTAAGCAGGATATCCCTCTTCGCCGGGCATTTCTTCCAGACGGGAGGAGATCTCACGCATCGCTTCGGCCCAACGTGACGTTGAGTCTGCCATAAGCGAGACGTCATATCCCATGTCACGGAAATATTCGGCGATGGTCACACCTGTGTAAACGGACGCTTCCCGCGCTGCAACTGGCATGTTGGACGTATTTGCTACAAGCACCGTTCGATCCATAAGTGGCGCATTTGTTTGGGGGTCTTCGAGCTCTGGGAATTCCGTAAGCACGTCTGCCATCTCATTACCGCGCTCTCCACAGCCTATGTACACTACTATCTGTGTATCTGACCATTTAGCGAGTTGTTGCTGAGCAACCGTCTTTCCAGAGCCAAATGGCCCAGGGATAGCTGCGGTTCCACCTTTTGCTACAGGGAATAGAGCGTCGAGAATGCGTTGCCCAGTAATAAGTGGGATATCCGGCATAAGCTTCTCAACAGATGGTCTTGACACGCGGACAGGCCATTCCTGCATCAGCTTAAGTTCTGTTCCGTCATCAAGTATGCAGATTACATCATCTACGGTGTGTTCGCCTGACTCGATGCTTGTTATCGTCCCCCTCTTGCCAGGCGGAACCATGATCTTGTGCTTTAGGTTGGCGGTCTCTTGCACGTACCCAATAGCTTGCCCTCCTCGAACTTCCTCCCCAATTTTCGCCTCAGGAACGAAATTCCACTTCTTTGCGTGATCGAGTCCCGCAGCAGCAACCCCCCTCTCGATGAAGTCGCCCAGCTGAGCGTTCAAAACCGGAAGCGGTCGTTGAATACCATCATAAATTGAACTTAACAGACCAGGCCCTAGCTCAACCGAGAGAGGGAGGCCCGTGTTTTCAACAGGTTCCCCAGGCCTAACGCCTGACGTGTCTTCATAAACTTGAATGATAAATTTATCGCGGTCGATCCCAATTACCTCACCGAGCAAGCCTTCATTACCGACCTTGACAAGGTCATACATTTTTGCTTCAATCCCAGTGGCGGTAACGACGGGTCCTGCAACCCTGTAAATCCTCCCCTTTTGTTCTACTTCCACAAGTCAACACCTACAGATCGCTTAATCTTCTCTCTCAGATGAGTACGTTCATCTGCCGCTCCACCAATCGAGATGACGGTCGGCTCGACCGAATCGTCCAAAGCTATGCGCAAAGGCGCCGACAGCTTTTCTACGTCGTCGCTGTTCATGATCAAAATCCCGATATCCTCTTCTTTAAGGACCTCCTTAAGAGTCGGCTCCAAATCAGCGTCGGTGGTGATAAACGTTTTTCGCACGCCAGCTAATAAAAAGCCAGTCACAAAATCCGCACTACCTACAACTGCAACTTCCACGCGAATCACCGCATTTTTCTATCACAGAATTGTGTTTATTACAGAATCAGATGATCTTTAATGATAGCTTCCGGAAGCCCTGCTTCTTTTCCTCGAGCGATAGCCTGGATGTTTGTGACTTCCGTGTCCTTGCTTAACATATATCCAAGCATCGGAAGTACAGTTAGCGGGTAAGTCGTTGAGGTTTTCCAAACGTGCTCGTTCAAGAATTTATCTAACCGCACTTCGACTTTGCTCAGCGATTCCACTCGGTCAGTGACGATGTCGGAGATGGCACTCCAATACGGGTATTTATTGAGTAGGGTGACAAAATCCTCAAACGGCACATTAATCAATTTTTCAATGTCTTTATCGCTAAGGTAAAGGCCATTTGGTATGATATACTCAAGTGCTCGTGTGCCAGAAATGCCAGCATTTCTCAACCTGAAAATAGTTTTCAGATTGGCAACGTCGATCTCCATCTGAATAACGCGTAAATATAGCGAGGAGCCCGTGATTCTTGAGACGATTTCAACCATCCGCACGTAATAGAACTTGTCTAGAGCGTCTTCCAGCTTCATCAAAGACTCAGAATAGTCGATGTCTTTTATGATCTCGTAGTAAAGTGTTCCCTTCAGAGCCGCGATGACTTCATCAACGCTTGGTTTCCGTACCAGAGTCTGCAAAAAATCAAGCGAGAGCTCACCGCTCGGGACGAGTACCCTTAATATCTCTTCTTCTGAGGCGCCGGATAGTTTTCCTCTTAATACGGTTTTAATTTCCCGGATGTCCCAGCGTCTCAAGTATTCCACTATTAAGTCGTGAGGTTCGCCCATCGTCATCTCAGTAAGCTTAACGAAGGTTCGAGCCAAATTGAGATGAGTGGCAAATTCGATGAGGTCAATACCAGAGTGTTTGCGCGCGAGCTCGTCGACTTCGGCCTTGTACTCTGACTCCTCAATAAAGCGAGCTAATTCGGGAAGCGCCATCATGAGCATTTTTGTATAAGTCTCAGGCGGAAAGAGCTTGACCCTCATAGCATGCACTCGTGCAGTGCCGTAGGCGTATCTCGATTTTGACCCTGTGTATCTGCGCTTTTTTGCCGGCGCTTTCATCCGTCCTCACACGCTTAAAATCTGCAAGAGTTGTTTCAAAGACCTATCTCGCACGTTCTTGAGAATCGAATCAAATGTCAGGTCTTGTAGTACCGTACCATCCTCGTTTTCTAACATTACGCCGCCCGAGCACTGAATCGTACCACCATACTCCAGGCTGCTAATTCGTTTGACCATAGACTCGTCGTTTTCGTTCGAAAAAACCCGAGTAGAATCTGTCTGCGATTCCAGAAGCTTTTTGATAATTTTCTCTCGTTCTGATTCGGGAAGTGAAGTTAGCTTCTCGATCGCTTCGTGGTATACTCGATCAAACAAGTCCTTTTTAACATTCAGAGTGGCCCGCTTAACCTCGAGATTCGCGCTTGAGATCTCTCTGTTTTTCCGACGTTCAATTTGCTCGGCCGTCTGCTCACGTTTTTCTTCACGGATCTGACGTGCCGTTTTTTCGGCGCCTACGATGATCGCATTCGCTTCGTCACTCCCTTCTTGTCTGATGCGATTCGCGTCCTCCTCTCCTCGCGTTAGAACGTCTTTGACGACGACTTCCAAACCCATACGTCCTCAACCTAACGCAGGTAGGGTTACAAACAGCAATATTAACGCCACAACAAGCCCGAAGATGACAATCGACTCCGGTATGACGGTCATTACAAGGCCCTTTCCGAAGAAGCCCTCATCTTCCGCCATGACTCCAATGGCTGCTGAACCAATCATCTGCTCGCCCATTGCGGCTGCGATTCCAGTTGCGCCGACCGCTATAGCTGAAGCTATTGCGACCAGCCCTGCTCCCATAGGATCTACCATTTATTTTTCCTCCGTGTACTTTCTCTCAAAACCAAAAGGTATGTACTTCATACCCCCGCCACTATAGAATTTCGTAAAGAATTCAACATAATGTAATCTCAACGCCTGCAATCCAGAATCTAAAATTCCCAATACCGTATTAATCGCATGACCGGCGATCAACAAAAGGACACCAAAAATGACAAAAATGCCTCCTTTCGAAAAAAATAGCGCGTCAGACAGCTTGTTTACAGCAAGGGCGATACCCATCGAAGATACGCCTATAGAGAGCAATCGCGTGTATGATAGCACATTAGATAGAAGCGACGGGAGCTCAGCAATACCTATCGCGCCTTCCCCCATAAACATAAAGATAAAGCCAACAACAAGAAGGACCAGCCCTGCGATCAATCCTAAAGAGAGTTGGATACCGGTGCCCGATGACATGGCCGGCAAGACGAGTGCGACGGCAATGGTTCCGCCCCAAAGCATCATAAGCCAGCTCACCTTTGCAAAGACAGCATGCTTTAACCCGTGCTGCCTGTACTCATTAATAAATCCCAAAACGTACCCCAGCGTTAGCATGAGCAAGCCAATGACCAAAGTTACAATTAGCAGCGTTAATACGTTGTCCAAACGCGTAACTGTAGGATACTCGATGAACGTAAGGTACCCCCTGTGCCCAAAAGGTTCGACTCCAAAAAACTCATTGAAAATAAATCCGAAAATAACTGAGAACACGCCTGCATAAACGCCAATCTTTGCCAAATCGCGCATGCCTTGGGATTTTATTACTCGGCTCACGAGGAGTCCAAGCGCGATAACAAGAAGGCCATAACCCACGTCACCCAACATTAAGCCGAAGAGCGCAGGGTACATAAACGTCATCAACTTCGTGGGATCGATTTCATTATACTTAGGAAGTGAAAAAGCCCTCACGAGGACCTCAAGCGGTTTTGAAGGCAATGGGTTTTTGAGCGCAATAGGGACTTTTTCTACATCGACAGCTTCAGAACTGTCAACCGAGACAACAACGTGCCCGTTTGTTGCGCGGTCCAGATCGCTTTGGATCAATCCGAGATCCTTCGTAGGAATCCATCCTTCGACGATAAACGCATTTTTTGTAGTAGCGAACCGTAGCGGGGCTTCTGCCTTTTGCGTTTCAATTGAAAGGTATTCATCTGAAGCGAGTATATACTCGATGTGCTTCTTGCGGAGGTCGACAAGATCCCCTTCACACTTTTGCTTTTCCGATTGAAGTTCGGCTAGCTGAGCTTCTAGGTTTACGAGTATTTCCTTTGGAACTCCCTCCATTTTAGGGAGCGGAAGAGCAGCATATCCCTGTTCCTGTAAGCGTTTTAGAGTCTCACCCTCGAATTCTCGAGGCACAAAAAGAGAGATTGTACGGCCCCGTCCATATGGGGCAGTTTCTAACTCATAGTCGTCAGTTATGTCGCTGATGATTGGTGAGTTTTTCAATGTCCCAACGAACACCGCGAGCGATTGATACCCTGTATATAATTCTAAGGGTAGGTCAAAATTCTTGAGAGGCTCAAGCAACCGCTTTTTATCATTGATGTCTTTGATCTTGGAGTCTATTTCGCTGATTTTGTCGGTCACTTGTGTGACTTCAACGTCTAGTTGCTCAGTCTTCGCATCGATCGTATCGATTATGGCCCCTTCGGGGTATTTGTTCGGAATGTCTACTTTGCCTTTAATGCTGAGATAACTAGCTAGAGAGCGAAGAGAAACTGCACGCTCTGAAAGCTTGGTGATGCTCTCGTGCGGCTTGCCGATTTTGAAATCTTCATCTTCATCAACGAAGTCTGTAATGTGAACGACGTCATGCTTGTGCATCGCATCTATCGCGATCTTCATATAATCTTTAGATCCTGCAATGATGACTTTCCTCATCGGTTGCGGCTCAAACATGATAGGTCCTCTTAAACTCCTCAACTAAAAAAGAAAGCGCTTCAGCGTGCTTTTTCTCTGCGCGCTCCTTGACGCTTAAAATATCTTTCTGTCCTGCGTCGTGGATCTCTTGCTTAGTTTTATTTATTTCTGCGTCGGCGCTCGCATTCAAATCGTCTGCTATCTTGCTCGCTTCTTGCTCTGCAGCATCGATAATGTCAAACGATTTCTTTTTTGCTTCCTCGATAGTGGCCTCTTTTTGGGTCTGTGCTTCGTCGATCATACGCTGGGCTTCTGCTTCAGCCGCCTTAATCTCAGACAATATCTCTGACTTCATGTGACCAAACCCATGCCGGTATAATAAAAAGGGATGTATTTAAGCTTTAGGAAAAAGTTGAGACACGCACTAAGCACCTTATAAGCTTAAATAAACAAACTGCCCCATCAGCACGTTTAGTTTTACGCTTTCAAATAATCCGCGGCATATATATCTTTGTTAAGCAGCACGTCGCATGTTTTTATCGTGTCTACTAAGTCTCGGTCCTCAGTGTTTATTATTGCTGAAGAAAGACCGGCGCCAATAAGCATGGCTAAAAACGTTCTTTCGATAAGCCGCGGGTTCTTGGTATCGTGTGAGATATTGCTGAGTCCAACGGTCGTTTTTAACACGGAAGCAGGACTGGTAAGCATTCCAATTCGCCGTACCGCTTCGACAACTGCCGGTGCCTGATCTTGAGCTGTGCTCACCGGAAGACAAACCGGATCAACGTAAAGCTTCTCGACGCCAATTCCGTGCTCGCAGGCGCCTGCGACGATTATCGCCGCCCGTTCTACTCGTTTGTCTACGTCGCCAAGGATGTAGTGCTCGTCCATCGTCATGCAAATAATTTCTGAGTCGTATTCTGCAGCAAGCGGAAAAAGCGTCGTCATCTTCTCCTGTTCAGCAGAGATCGAATTGATCATAGATCTTCCTTTGACCTCACTTATACCTGCTTTCATCACATCGAGTTTCGGAGTATCGATCGAAAGCGTAACATCGGCCACATCTTGCACTGTCGCCACCAGCCACTTCATAAGGTCGGCTGCGTCACTCTTTCCAAGCCCGACGTTAAGGTCAATGATTTGTGCCCCCACGTCAACTTGGCGAATTGCTAGATCCTGAACGGCTTTCGTGTCTCGTCTATCGATGATGGCCCCAACAGTTTTTGAGTAGCCGTTGATGTTGCCGCCAATGATTATCATAGATGTATTTGTCACCCCATTACCAGTAATAAGGCGTCCGTTGCGCTTTAGCGCTTTTGGGCACGCTGATTTAACGCTACTTGCCTCGCAACCTATTTATAAAGATATAGTATATAAAGACACGGAAATTTCAACACAACGTGAGG
>PMYA01000030.1 GCA_003170935.1 Methanobacteriota archaeon | reverse complement strand
TCGACGACCTTGTTCTCAAGTAGGTACTTGAGGGTCGCCGTCACGGCGCCGCCACACTCGCCCCCCTGCTGAATGGCGCTGTCCGACGCTTGCGCGTAGAACATATCGCCTACGTTAACCATTTTCGTCGCCTCCTTTAAGCGGCTTCAACAGCCGCTGCGCAGACCTTAAGCTCAGGCATCTTAGAAGGTATATCGAGAGCAGTATTTGTCAGCATGTTCGCTGGCGCTTCCTTGAAGTGGAACGGCATAAAGAGTATCCCTTTTGGAATATCTTTTGTGACCTTGGCAGGTGTTGTGACCTCGCCGCGTCGCGTTCGCACCTTTACCATGTCTCCCTTAGCTATGCCAAGTTCAGCTGCGTCTTCCGGACTGATCTCAACGTATCCCGTTGGAACTTCATGGTCGAGCGTCGGCGATCGCCTCGTCATAGTTCCGGTGTGGTAGTGGAACAAAATACGCCCGGTAGTGAGGATGAACGGATAGTCCGCATCAGTCACTTCTGCAGGTGGCCTCCATTCAATTCCGAAGAAGGTTCCTAGTCCATCAGGCGCTGAAAACTTCGCTGTGTGGAGAATCGGCGTTCCGGGATGTTCTTCGGTTGGACACGGCCAATGTAGTGCTTCTGGCTTTTCCAGCCGTGCGTAGGTCATTCCCGCGTATTGCGGCGTACATTGTCTGACTTCTTCGAATATCTGTTCGGCGCTCTCGAAGTTGAAACCAGGGATCTCTAACTTGTTGGCAAGGGCACAAATGATTTCCCAGTCAGCCTTTGCTTCGCCGGGTGGCTCAACTGCCTTTCTAACGCGGTTCACGCGTCTTTCAGTGCTCGTAAACGTGCCTTCCTTTTCCGCCCAACACGCGCCTGGTAGTACAACATCTGCGAGTTCACCTGTCTCAGTTAGGAAGATGTCTTGGACTACGAGGAAATCGAGCTTCTTAAGACACTCAGCGGCGTGGGTGAGGTCCGGGTCTGACATCATCGGATTCTCTCCGACGATATACAAGTTCTTGATCTCATCGCCGGCGGCTCCTAGCATCTCAGTGACGGTCAGACCGCCCACCGCAGGCAAGTCTGTAACTCCCCAGAACTCTTCCATTTTCTGGCGTGCTGCATCAACGGCCACGGATTGGTATCCTGAGTACACGACAGGCAGCGCCCCCATATCGCACGCTCCTTGTACGTTGTTCTGTCCTCTCAACGGATTAACACCCGTGCCGGGCCTGCCGATGTTGCCCGTCAGCATCGCAATGTTAGAAGTTGAAAGCACGTTGTCCGTGCCCGTGGTATGCTGCGTGATCCCCATTGAGTAAATTAAAGCCGTGGCGTCTGCGTCTGCGTAGGCCAAGGCTATTTCCTTAACGAGTTCGGGCGGTACATATGTTATGTCTTGAACGTCTGCGTAATTCTCAACGGTCGCCTTTAGTTCCTCGAATCCCTTCGTGCGCTCAGCGATGAATTCTTTGTCTTCTTTTCCTTCCTTAATGATCCAATACATCATCGAGTTCAGAAGCGCGACGTCAGTGCCTGGTTTGAAGGGCACGTAGATATCTGCTAATTTTGCGGTGGTTGAAAACCTTGGGTCAGCGACGATTATCTTCGCTCCCTTCTCTTTTGCTCGGATGACACTTCTACCGATGAGTGGATGCTGCTCCATGGTGTTCGAGCCGATGATGAATATGCAGTTAGCTTCTACAATGTCGGCAATGGAGTTAGTCATCGCTCCAGAGCCGAACGACTTTGCGAGTCCGGCTACCGTGGGACCGTGGCACAGCCGCGCACAGTGATCAAGGTAGTTAGTGTGGAAGCCCGTTCTCGCCAGCTTGTTCATCAAGTAGTTCTCTTCGTTTGTTGTCCTCGCAGAAGATAGAAACGCCACCGAATTAGGCCCGTACTGATCCTGCGTTGCCTTTAATTTCGAAGCAACTAAGGTCAGGGCTTCTTCCCACGTAGACTCGACGAACTTACCATCTTTTTTGATTAGCGGCACAGTAAGTCGATCTGGACTGTGAACGAATTCGTCGCACGCGAGCCCCTTTGGACAGAGTTTGCCCTCGTTAACCGGATGTCGTTTCCAGGGTTCAACCCCGACAAGTTTTCCCTCTTGAACGACAAGGTTCAATCCACAACCACAGCCGCAATAAGGGCACGTCGTTGGTACATAATTGAAATTCATATTCTCTCCCATCTCCTGTTCTTTTTCAACTAAAATATTCAATTTAGGAGATTGACGGACGTTATATAACGCCAAGGCATCTTAAATTCAATGTTATTATAGGCTTATAACGAGTTATTTGGAGCGAGGAGAGGCCGGGGTTTGCCAGTCAAGGACCAGATCTCAAAAAGCCAACTTGCTATCGTGTTAAGCCATTACTGCTTTGCCAATGAGATCTCTTGTGTGTGGTTCCTCACAGGAATGCTTGCCAGCATACACTGTCAAGAAAGCGCTAGCTACAATTGTATAAGATAATAATAAAGTCGCGAGTTATCCTACCGTTTCAGGCAGCTTAACCTGACGACGATCAATCACTGAGGTCTACGTACATTTTCGTGAGCTGGTTCAACGACCCTTCCATACCACGGTAATCCGCGAGAACCTCAAAGCCTAACGCGGTCAGCTTGGCCCCCCCTCCTTCTTTGCCACCTCGCTTCCTGTCCACAAGTTGACGACCAAGTCGTTTTTCGACGATGGTTATCCGTTCTAGAGCGTAGCGGTAGGACATCCCGAGCTTGCGCGTTGCAGCACTTATGGAGCCTAGTCGATCGATTTCAGCAAGAAGTCCCATCGTGCCAAGGCCAAAAACGTATTCCCCTTCTTCATCGACAAACCAAAGCTTGAAACGCGGTCTGATTCTCATGTTCGTAAGGTATAATAGCGCACGAGCACACTTAACGGTAACGATGATATTCAAAAAACGAACTCCGTTTGGAGTAGCGTTAGATATGTTCCTAAACGCGATCGTGCCTATCGAAGACACCGAGGTCACACCCATTCGAGCGGCTAGAGGGAGGGTGCTTGCCAGCCAGATCATAGCGCCACGAGACGAACCTAACTATCGGCGGGCAGCTATGGACGGTTATGCGGTCGTTGCCGATGATACGTTGGGGGCGAGTGAGCGTTCTCCAGTCGCCCTGAAAATTGGTGATGACGTGAGACGTGGCGTGGTCTCTCGGGTGCATACCGGCTCGAAAATGCCGGACCAGGCAGATGCCGTGGTGATGGTAGAAGATGTCGAACGTCTCGACGACGTCGCTGAGATTAGGGCGCAGGCGCATCCGTTCGAAAACGTTGGTCTGAAAGGCGAGGACGTGGGTCGCGGTGAGCTCATTTTTCATCCCGGTCATCGCCTGCGGCCGGCGGATATCGGCCTGCTTGCTGCCCTTGAGGTCCCGGACGTGACCGTTTACAGGCGACCAGACGTGGCGATCATACCGACCGGAGAGGAACTCGTGGGGGGTTCGCCCGCAGAAGGGGAGGTTGTCGAGACAAACGGCCTGATGAACGCGCTCCTCGTTGAACAGTGGGGGGCACGGTACCGCTATCGAAACATCGTTCCTGACGTGCGGGAGCTCGTTGAAGCGGCGTTGTTGCGGGATACGGACGCCGACCTTATACTGACCACAGGAGGAACGTCCGTTGGGATTCGGGACCTCGTTTCAGAGGCGGTGCAGAAGCTTGGCAAGGTTTTGGTACACGGGATCGCGATCAGTCCTGGAAAACCGACGGCGCTCGGTTTTGTTGAGGATACGCCCATAGCGTGTCTACCCGGATTTCCGGTTGCCTGTCTCGTCGCTTCATATGCGTTTGCAAAGCCGGCGATCAATCGACTTGCCCATGTCGAACGGGAATTTGAGCGGACAGTGACTGGCACGCTGGCTGGCAAGCTCACTAGTAAACCTGGTTCACGAACGTATGCACGCGTAGCACTGCGGGATGAACACGTTGAGCCCATTATGATATCAGGATCGGGCATACTCAGCTCCATGGCCAAAGCAGACGGGTTCGTTATCATTCCTGAAAATGTCGAAGGGTATGATGAGGGGCAACAGGTAGAGGTTGTTCTATTTGACTGACCATCGGGTAATTATGGATACACGAAAAGAGTTCAGAGAGCTAATAAGCGTCGAACAGGCTCACGAGATCATTAGGGGACTTAAACTAGTGCGCCGAACTGAAAAGGTGGCGCTGCAGCGTGCTTTGGGACGAACCCTCGCTCATGATGTCACATCACACGTGGACGTTCCGTCCTTCGATAGGGCAGCAATGGATGGATTCGCCCTAATCGCGCGCGATACTTATTCTGCTAGAGAGGATGCCACGGTGCGACTGCCGCTCTTAGGTTCCATAGAGGCTGGTATCTTACCTACAATCGAGGTGCATCCCGGGCAGGCTGTTGAAATTGCCACTGGCGCGATGATGCCCAAGGGCGCCAACGCTGAAGTCATGGTCGAACACGTCGACGTCGAAGCAACGGGCATCGCCATAAAGAAGCCAGTTACCGTCCACGAAAACGTGATATCAGCTGGCTCTGACGTGATGGTAGGAGAGCTTGTGCTGCGCCGCGGAGCCGTTCTCACTGAAAGAGAGATCGGAGCCTTGGCAACGATTGGTTGTTGCGAGGTTAATGTTTTCGAAGCGCCACGGGTAGGTATTCTGGCGACCGGCAATGAGGTCGTGCCTCCTGGATCAGCGCTGACGCCTGGCAAGATTTATGACGTCAATACTTATTCAATCGGGGCGGCCGTCGAGGCAAGCGGTGGGAAACCACTTTATTACGGAATCGTTAGAGATGACATCGATCAGATTGAGCACGTGATAGCCAACGCACTTTACGAATGCGATATGGTAATCTCCTCTGGAAGCACGTCAGCGGGACAAGGTGACGTTGTGTATCGCATTGCCGAAAAAGGAAAGCTGCTTGCACACGGCGTGAGCATCAAACCGGGAAAGCCACTTATTATCGCTGAGCTTGAAAACAAACCGTTCTTCGGCTTACCGGGGTACCCTGTCTCAGCGCTCATGGTCTATTACGTCTTTATCGATCCTTTCATAAGAGGGGGGGCAAAGCCGTCACGCAAGGTACGTGCGCGACTTGGCATTGAGGTCCACTCAGAGCCACGACATCAGCTAGTCCCCGTGAACCTCGTTCGCGGCTTAGCTTATCCTGTGTTAGCGAGCTCTGACGCGATAACCGCGCTTCTGTCTGACGGATTCCTAGAAATCCCAGAGCATACAGAGATTCTTGATGAAAATGCAGAAGTTGAGGTCACGCTTTTCGGAGAATTTGAACAGACAGATCTGATGTTTATTGGGAGCCACGATGTTGGGATAGACATCCTCTTTCAGATGATTGAAGACGTAGCCCCGCACGTAAAAGTCGTCAACGTCGGCTCGCAAGGGGGGCTTGTTGCGGTCCGCAAGGGAGTTGCAGACATTGCTGGCACTCACCTCCTAAGTGCCTCTGGAGAATACAACCTTCAGTTTATCAAAGAGTTCGGATTGCACGGCGTTGCCTTGGTCAAAGGCTATTTGCGCCAACAGGGGATTATCACTCGAAAAGGGGAAATGATCTCACTTGCTGAGCTTCCGCAAACGCAGTTCATTAACCGGAATNNCGAACGCACAGTGCTGTTGCCTCTGCAGTAAAAGTCGGGAAAGCTGACGCCGGCATAGGTATCAAGCCTGTTGCTGATTTGAATGATTTAGAGTTTCTGCCACTCGCTGATGAAGAGTATGATTTTGTGGTACCATTAGATCGCTTAGAAGAGCCCCCGCTAACACGATTTCTTCAAGCACTACGATCGGAGGAGTTCGCGTCACGCTTACCATCGGGAATACAAACCTACGATAAGACGGGGCATATTATCAAGATTGACTAACCGATCCGTAAGCAAAACTGCGATCTTTTCACTTTTTTCGATTGCTGCACAAGACGTTCTGAGCCCCCTTCACTACTATATTTTAAACGATGAAACTGACCTAGCCTTTTTGC
>PMYA01000027.1 GCA_003170935.1 Methanobacteriota archaeon | reverse complement strand
CTGAAAAAAACTCAAATTTAGAGCTTTTAGATGCTTATTGGTAAGGTTTAAACAGGTTAAATAAAGTCCCTCAACGACACAGAACGATGTGGTTGTGATGACTCGTAAATAGCGCCCAATTGTGGCTGTGAGTGACAAAAAGCTCAAATAATTAGTATGATTGTGTCCGGTAAAGCGTGTCTCTCACTCGAGGGGTACGTCCTAAATCAGTTATTATTCTAACAAAGTCGTTTGGCGCTAGACTTTGACCGAATGTCCCCCCTGCAGTTCTCGTTATGTTCTCATCAATCAGCGTGCCACCCAGGTCATTTGCACCGCAGATGAGCGCTATCTGCGCAAACTTCGTTCCCAGCTTGACCCACGACACCTGTATATTAGGGATGTTATCGAGGTAAAGCCGTCCAACTGCATAAATAAGAAGGTCCTCCCTACCCGTAGCCCCAGGCCGCGCAATACCAGCTCGGTAAATTGGAGTGTTGTAATGGATAAAGCTCAGCGGCACAAACTCTGTAAAGCCGCCGGTCTCGTCTTGAATGGTTCTCAAGAGCCGTAGGTGATTTACGACATCCTCATACGACTCTATATGACCATACATTATGGTACAAGTTGTAGGGATCCCAACGCGGTGTGCATTAACGATAATTTCCGTCCACGTTTTAGTATCAATCTTTTGTGGACATAACTTCTTTCGAACGTCATCCACTAGAATCTCGGCTGCAGTGCCCGGCATCGAATCAAGGCCGGCCTTTTTAAGCATTTTTAACATGTCGACATACGAAATGCCCAGTTTTTCTGCTCCATAAGCGACTTCTGCTGGAGAGTATGCGTGGATGTGAATGTCGGGAACAGCGTTTTTGACTGCTTCCAAGATTTCGACGTAGGTATTGCCGTCAACATCAGGGTGAAGCCCGCTGAAAATTCCAACTTCTGTAGCGCCTGTTTGCCGCGCTTCAACTACTCGTTTTACGATCTCATCGACCGGCAAAAAGTAGGCGTCAGGGTCGTCTTTTCTCGCATGAAAGGCGCAAAAACCGCACGATCCAATGCAGATGTTAGTGAAATTGATGTTTCGATTGATCACATAACTGACACTGTCGCCGACGCGTGTCTGCCTGACGGCATCTGCAGCAGCGAATATCGAATGGAGTTTTGCCCCACGCACATTTAACAAAGTAAGGGCATCATTTTCATCGATTCGATTATCGCTTTGGGCTTGCTTCAAAATGTCAGCTATTGCATTTGCCATTGTGTCTAGTCCATTAAGATTACTATTTCTATTTTTGCTGAGAAATTACTCACTTTAAGAACCTGTTACCTTAAGAAGCGTTCCACCTTGACAGGATCAATGGTTGCATCAATCCAAAAGTCAAATGGTAACTCCAAAGTCCACCCAACCTGTTCAAACATATTCATAAAAGAGACACCGATCACGGTTCCTTCTGGTAGCAATACGCTTTGAATGAATGAAGAGACCTCCTCGCGGCCTACAGGTGAGATAGGCATCGCTAATCCTCCTAAGACGACGACGACCTTTGCTTTTTCAATCTTTACAAGATCTCCGAACTGTATGCCAATGTTTTCGACAGGCACCACATTCTTCGCTAAGCTTAAATCAAGATTGGGCACAAATACCTGGTTTATCTCCAATTTCCTTATGGCATATGCAAGCAATTCTATAAAAGGCGTGCAAACTCCAGGCAAACCGACGTAGATAATGCTGTCTTCGTCCAGTAAGCCAATTTGTTCGATTATTCCCTTAAATGGTCGCGAAATTCCTGAGACACCTTTGGACGTATCAATAATCGTTCTCTCCATATTTCCACCTACTAACGCAATAAGATGAGATTTAAAACGCACTTTAATAAAGATAAGGTATTGCGTCGGTTTTCCACTTTAAAGAGGGCACTAATAACTGTTTTTCTAAACTAAATCAAAAAGGAAAGTCATTCACCAGATTTTGCCCAGTACCGTTTTTCAGCACTGTTTCGCCGAAAGATTCGATATTTTTTTACGGCGACGCTATGTGCGTTGAGTCAACTGGAAGTTTGAAAATTGTATAGCGCTTGCCTGCAAGCCCAGTAGCAAGTGCTTGCACAATACTCTCCGCCTGAGCCTCTTTAACAACCATATTCACCTGTATAGCCCTTTCAGTATGGTCTCGTATCGCCTCAATGGCCATTTCGGGTTCCTCTTTGATAACAAAGCCAGCCCAGTTCTGAGGGGAGACGCCCCAGTACTCAATACAGTAAAACCCCGTCACACTCTGTTCGGTAAGGATATTTACCGTCCTTCCAAGGGTTTCATAATCCACAAAAACATTTAAAAGGACTTTTGGCACGCAATCACACTCCTTCAGCTTTGAAATTAATGGCTATATGCAACTTGTTCTATATCTTTTCTCCCTTAAACGCAGCTCGGGAGAATTTGTAGCGCGATTGCGTAATTACCGCGATTAAGGTTAAATAAGTTCATATCGAAGTGGAAGTGTGGATCGCGAAATCGTTATCTCGGTAAGCGTTAGAGCCATCGGATACGATAAAGAGACGTGTACGCTCGAAATTGAGTTCTGCGATTCAAGCATATATCAGTTTTTTGAAGTTCCTGAAGAGGTTTATACTGGGTTTTTGGCATCCATGGGCTTGAATCTAGAAAAGACTGACCTGAAGTACTTTTCAAAACACATAAAAGGGCAGTACAAACAGAAGACGGTGCGTAGGCCACGATTAAATCTTTTTAAGAGCATTTTGGATAACTAGAAACAACAGTACGGGCTCAGAGCGTATCGCCACTGGCTGACGCAGTCCGAGCAACTTGAAATGCTCAGCTAACCGTGAGTACAGGTCAGGCATTTTAAGTTGAGCTTATGTACCGGCCTCAGGTGTACTTATATTCCTGAA
>PMYA01000039.1 GCA_003170935.1 Methanobacteriota archaeon | reverse complement strand
TTTGCGATGGTTCCGCTGGGATATCCGAAGTAAATCGACGACGTGTTTGATGGCTCGGACAGGCCTTTATACCCAAGTGCCTTTGATTTGTTTATTTCCTGAGCAAAGACAGATCGTGCCTCTTTTCGGTCGCCAGTAAGAATGTATGTCATATTGTGCTGCCGAGGATACAAATCACTAGTGCCGTCTTTGACCACTCCCGTGTATGTGGGCATTCCATTGACAAGCTTGTATGTGAAAGGCGTAACGAGTATAGTTTTATTCGTGCCGGCGTTTTTATACGCAGTATTTATTTGATTTGTAAAATCTGTAGACGTAGCTGATGGGCTGCTTGTAGACGTAGCTGATGGGCTGTTGGTACTAGTGTTGGTGCAACCAGATACTAACAAANNGAGGCGACCACAAGCAATAGAACGGCTATCGCAGTTATTGGTTTCATTCTCAGAACTCCTAGTGGTTACCGTTGCCTTGGCCGTTCAGCCAGCAAGCGTTGATACGTCTGTTATCACTTCAAAGTAGTCTTTCGTGTTAACGCCGTTGGAGAGAAATCCGTTGCTAAAGCCCGAGTTATCGGGAAGCTTTAGTGCCCCGGGTTCGTTTAGCATATCAAAGACCCTATTCGACGGGTTTGACGAGGACTGCGGCCCTAAGGTACCTATCCAGTAGCTAAACGACGAAACGTTAGTCTTTTGGTATTCTTGGTAGCCGAGCGCCTTTTGCGTGTCGATCGCTGTTTGATATATGGTTTGTGCGGTTGTTCGGGTCGGCGTTAACACGACGGTGATGTTTCGTTTATAGGGTGTTAGTACTTTTGGCCCATCTGTTACGACGCCGGTATATGTGAGTGTGTCACCGCTTTTAGTCATTTTGAACGGTGTATTCACCGTATAGTTATTTTCTTTGTAATAAGCAGTAAGAACGCCTGCCAGATTGTCGGCCGTACCGGGCGACGCCTGCACTCCCTGTGCTGTCGTTGTTGCTGTCGGAGTCGCCGTCGGCGTGTTGGGCGTGGTGCAACCAGATACTAACAAAGAGGCGACCACAAGCAATAGAACAGTTATCACAGGTATTGATTTGAATTTCATACGCTTACGCAAGTGGCGAATAGTGGCTTAACTATTCCTATTCGAATCGAAAAATATCAACTGAATCGTATACGTTGCCGGGTGTGCGAGATTTCCCAAAATGATACTTTTCCGCAAGTTTTATCGTAAACACCGCGCCTTCGAAAAGCGGAGGTGAAAAAGACATGCCTATCGATATACTAGGTGGTTTCTTCCCCTATTTTGAGGCGGCTCTACGCGGTGCACTTGGGGCTTCTGGTAGCGACTATGTTATCATTATCTTTAGGGCTGTGCTCGGCGCGTTTGGCGTCCACACTTGATACTGAACCTACGCGGTCAACGTGTGTGCTCAGTCGTATACGTCAGAGTGTCGAAGACATTGCCTAAAATGTAACAAAACCGCACTTTTGTTTCGTTGATGCCGTCGCTACGCAAGAAGTATGTGTGACAGCACCACATCACGCGACTACTTTATACGAGAAGCGTTCTTTTACACGGCTTTACAGTCGGCGGTTCGCAGCCGACCATCAGAAGGTGCTTATATGAAACCAAAAAACGTGCTTCCCATTGCGCTTGCCACGATTATGCTGCTTGCCGTGGTATCAAGCGCGGGTGTGGTTACGGCGAAGGGGTCCACCGCCGCACTAACGCCTAAAGAACAGCTTATATTTTTCATAGCGAGCCTTTACAAGTTCTGGCAGCACAAAGATAACCCAACGCTGCCGGGACAGATACCGATTGGCACACCCATTGCGTTGCTAGTTTACGTTATCGGCTCGGTTGTTGGAGGAGTGAGCGGGTATGATGGCGACCATGCCGTTCCTGTAGGTAATTAAGGAGGACTTGGGTGGTTAGTTATCGAATAGCGTAGCGTCAACGTGTCATTCCAATGGCCTTTTAGCATTGTTATCTTAACGAGTGAAGCGGCAGGTCCAGAAAGGAGGGCGTCACGCGCTTCCTTCCTTCTTTTTTACGTCAATCACGCCGATGATCTAGACACTACAACACATCATTTCAAGGAGTGAGATGATTGCCGAAAATGATACAAAACGGAAGTTTTGTTCACTAGATAAGGCTGCAATAAGCTCCGACTATTTTAGGCCTAAAAAATTAGCCGCATTGAGATAATATCGCTATACTATGTGATAGTATCAGCTTGACCATATACGTTTAAACGCCGTATTGCTCTTCGCAATTGCGAACCACGCAGCGGTTTCGTACGAAATTATCTTCCTTGTCTATGCGTCTTTTTCAGTAGTGTTTTAAGATGATAACTCCTTGATTTTCCCACGCATCACCTTAAGAAATTCACAGGTTACGCGTTGCTTACTCTCTCAACTGTCACAACGAAAGACGATGGATCATTCAGCGCATATTCGTTAGATACTGACTGTGCAACTATGTGGTTCGCATATCACTTTTTCCCCTTTTAGTGAATGTCGCTGCAACTCCCTCATTTACACGTCAAGACGCTATCAGCCCACGCTTCGACTTCCCTCACGTCATTAGAAGTTGTAGTATATGTAAGAAAACTTTGTCCTGTCTCTCTTACTGACCGCTTATGCAAGAGGGAGGGGTAGCTTAACTGTTGCTATTCTCACGCGGTAAAACATAGCGTGTTGCTACAAATCTGAAACGAAGCTCTCTACATATATGAAAATCCACATATAACAAAAATATTATCTCAAATGGATGTGAATATAGGTTTATGACCGAGAAGGCTTACGAGAAGTATGCGTGGATACTCCTCTTCGCTATTGGAGTAATATTCCTAGTAGCTGCGGTGCCTGCTACATTGGGCATCAACACAGACCCGGGGACGGTAGAGAGAATTGCCGGTATGACGTTAAACGAGCTGAAAGTTTCGAACCCGGGGTTTTACAACTTGTATATTTTCTATTTTAGTTTTGGAGGTTTGTCTGACTTAGGCGTCGCCTTCTTTATCACAGCCATCGCTCTGACTGCGTACAGAAAGGGGGAAAAGTGGGCTTGGTATACCCTCTGGTTTGTCCCCGCGTATTTTATAGGTTCCGCAGCAATTGCCATGAGCATTGAATCAAGCCTTTCATTGCTCCTCCCGGAAACGATGTTTGTAATCTTGAGCCTCTTAGGACTGCTCTTACCGTACAGGAAGTTCTTCCCAAGCAAGGCCAAAGGAATGGATGCCACACCAGCCTAAGGAACGGAGGCTCCACAGCCAAGATGTCGAAAGAAAGGTGGTAAACTGTTAACAGTATACCGTTATCTGGTAGCACCCCGATACTAACAAAGAGGCAACCACGAGCAATAGAACAGCTATCGCGGTTATGGGTTTCAGTTCCATACGCTTATGCAAGTGGCTAAAAGTGACTTAACTATTCCTATTTCACGCTATAAATCAAGCATTATTGCTTAATGTCTAAAAATATCCCCCGTAACCTAAGGAAATCGAAAAAAGGTGTCGCGGGGCGCCTAGCTTATTGAAAGCATAAACAGGGGGCGTTGGAGTTCTTCTAGCCTATCTTCAATTAACCTGTTATGTGTTACTATAGGCATTCTTTTGTAAAATTCATGTGCAAACTTCAAACCGCTCCGAATTGCCCAAACAGCGCTCTCTGCACCTAACCATGTAGTAACTAAAGTATCCCTAGCTCCACCAATATTCGATGGGTCAGGCTTTTCATACAGTCTATTTCTAAAGCCGCGGCTCTTCAAATCCGTAAGCACAGTAGCAGTTCGTTGTTTGTGTTTGCTATCTCCGAGTGCTTGGTAAGACTCGTTAGAAAGTTGAACCCACATTGGTTCATGGTGTATCAGGATATTACGCAATTGAGCCACTCGACCCATCTCTTTCCAGATAGAGCCTTTGCAAGCAAGAAGTCTAGTCTCGCCATGGGCCAAGTAGAGCGCTAATTGGAATTTGTTCAAAAATGACCGCCCTCCAAGGTTTTTTTCGAGGCTTTTATAATCGCTCCAATTGATTCTCTCAGGATTGATTTCTGCCAGAGAGTCTATTACTGGAGAAGGGAGTCGTGCAAGCGGGTTTTCAGCAGTCTTCGAAGCATAATTCTCCTTTTTGTATTTAGCCGCCCCTATAAAAACCTCGTTGATTGCTCCATTCAAGAATGCAATACTCGCAAAAATCGAACCGGTTACGAATGCAAAGCTTCTGATCCCGAGTTCTTGGTCAGTTATTTGCTCATTTTCTAGTATCTTTCTGCGCTCCGGTTGATCCCAATAAAACTTGTTCTCGAGCTTTACCGCTTCTGCAGCAAGAAAAAGCGCGGAATCGACGTGATTGACTGAAAGCTCCTCATATCCATAGAAATCATACTGAGACGCGTTCTTCATCTAATGCGTAAAAAATGCTAACAAAGCTTAAGCATTGTCGTTTTAGCTGCGAACTAGCAATGGTTCCTCATAAGATTGAAGGAAATCGAAAAAAGAAATAATAAGACAGGAGATAAGGAACGGGCGAATGGGGATAGCTGCACTAGATGCTAAAAAGGTTGACAAGCCGCAAAAGCTAATTGCATTGACTTTCTGACCGGTGATGGCGCAATCGATAAAATTACTTAATGCATGATGTGAGTGGTAATATGTAGAGGCGTATTGAATGGCACTTTACACAGTAGAGGAACTTATAGAATGGGCCAAGAAAGCGTTACCGGATGACGATTTTAGCAAGGCCATGTGGGAATACCGCGGCGAGGAGTTGTATTACATTTCAAATATTAAGGACAACATGGGCAACGAGCATACGGTGGAAGTCTGCAACCGCGACCGAGATGGCGACCCACCTGAGATATGTGATGCCGATACCGGCGAGAGATATTGGCCGGATGTAAAAAAATGAAGACGCAAATGGTTGCGATCTTTTCAACCCTGGGAGGCCTGAGCTGCTCCCCGAAGAACCTCATTTAGAATCGGCGTTCCGATAGAAAGGCTACCATGGGGTCGCCGCGATGTCGTATGCTCCACTCTGGAGTGCCTGACCGTCTCCGAGGATCGCCGCGCCTCTAGAGGATAGCCGAAGCTTGTCTGTTGCTCTACCATTTTTTCTAATGGCGTGGCCCTACGGTGTTGTAAGAAACATTGGAGGGACGCTCATGATAATCGGCTCATTTGGGGTCCTATTTTTACTC
>PMYA01000143.1 GCA_003170935.1 Methanobacteriota archaeon | reverse complement strand
GTACAATAAGGATAATGTAATAAAGTGCCTTCAATGTGGGAGATGTACAGCAGGATGCCCTGCTGCCAAGGTATTCGACGACTACAGCCCTCGTGAAATTGTTCGACGTGCGCAAGAATGCTCTGCAGACGAGCTTGCGAAAGATCCACTCATCTGGCGTTGCGGTCAGTGTTATACCTGCAATTCTCGGTGTCCTCGAAACAACACTCCGGCGTCCATAATCCTTAATGCGAGAAACAAAGCGTTTAAAGAGGGGTACGCACCAGATGAGATCTACAAAAAAGCTTCTTTACTGTTTGAATCTTTAGAAAGTATCGGCGTGACCATTTCACCTGAATTGTTCAAGTACGACCTTGGCTTGTTGAGCAAACTGGTTGACTCTGATAAGATCATAACGCTGAGAGCTGAGCTTGGACTGCCTCCTCGAAACGCTCGAGACATTCCAGTCCCAACTAAAGCGCTCAAAGAGATTGGGACCATTTTGAAATTAACCTGTAATAAAGGGGGGCGTTTCAACGACCACTGATCGGCTAGTCTTAACGCCTTCCAAGCTGCCTCAACGTTTGTACCTGTTCAAGAGTTGTGTCGCGGGGACTTTCTTCCCGGGCATAGAACGGTCGTTCAGGTTCATACTAAATTCTTTGAACATTGACTACTTCGATGATCCAAACCAATCGTCGTGCACCGGATTTGCAGGGCACTGCGGTATGGTTCCTCCTGAAGCCAATCTCAGCCTCAATGCCAGAAATTTTGCCCTTGCACACAATTCAGGGTACAACAATGTCGTCTGTACGTGCCCCACCTCATACGCGAATCTAAAGGAGTGTATTGGTGAACTTAACGACGATAAAACGCGGGCCGCGATAAACGACGTTTTAAAAGCAGTGAACTACGAGTACACAGGAGGCGTAACGGTCTATCACGCCGCTGAGGTGCTTTACAGTCTGAAAGAAATTCTCGCAGAGCGCGCGAAATTCTCCCTCTCTCAGGTCCATATAGCAACACATCACGGGTGCCATTATACAAAAGTATTTTACGACGAGGTAACAGGGGGGTTGTGGGAATATCCTACTTTGCTGGATGAGATATGTGCGGCTTTCTCAGCGACGCTCGTAGATTATTCTGAAAGATCTTCTTGCTGTGGTCTTGGTTTTTCACACCTTATCGGCGTAGACGAGTATACAGAATCAACAAGCTTTAGAAAGCTAGAGAGCATATTAGCTGAAGAGCCCGATCTTATCGTGACAATGTGTGCTGGCTGCCAATTAATCCTCGATAGATTTCAGCGACAGTTCGAAGAACGATTCAATCATGTCGTTCCTGTGTTAAACGTATCACAACTCGTGGCATTATTGCTCGGAGCCGACAAGTCAAGAGACGCGTGCCTCCAATTTGGGACGATAGACATAAAGCCACTTCTTGAAAAGATGGGGGCCATTTGACGTGTCGCGATTTGGCGTCTTCTTATGTCAATGCGACGGAAACATTTCCAACGTAGTCGATATTGATCGACTAGTTAAAGATTTCAAGCGCGCCTACGTAGTAGACTCAGACCAGCATCTCTGTTCGCTTCAAGGCCAGCAGAAGATCAAAAAATCCATTCGCAAAAACAATCTCGATGGGGTTGTGATCGCTGCGTGTTCACCTAACAACCACGGTAAGACCTTCAGGGGCTGTATACGCGAAGCAGGACTTAATGCATATCTTCTTGAAATTACAAATATTAGAGAACAATGTTCGTGGGTCACCGATGACAGAAAGAGCGCCACCAAGAAAGCGCGCGACCTCGTCAATGCCTCTCTACAACGGCTCGAGCACGCGGAATCCCTTGCTGAGTTTCGTGTTGACGTTACAAACGCCACGCTCATTGTAGGTGGTGGCATCGCAGGAATCACCGCAGCGCTCGCCTTAGCAGAAAATGGCGTAAAAACGTTTCTGGTTGAAAAGGAGCCCTCTATTGGGGGTAACACAGTTAGAATAGGAAAAGTATTTTCACCACATAAGATGGTCGAAGAGTGCGTGATGTGCTCACTGAGTCCATTAATGAATGATGCTTACGAAAATCAAAATATCGAACTCCTGACTGACGCTGAAATTGCACACATTCGCGGAACTGCTGGTCACTTTAAAGTCGATATTAAAATCAAACCACAAAGCGTGAACGATCGATGTACAAGCTGTGGAGAGTGTGCGATTGTTTGTCCAATCGAAGTACCCAACTGGTGGAATGCCGATACACAAAAAAGAAAAGCTATCTACAAGCCTTTCCCACAGGCCGTCCCTGATAGGTACACGATAGATGGTGAGCATTGTGTGAAATGCGGCAAGTGTGCAAAGGTATGCAAATCTGACGCAATCGATCTCGAAGCCGAGCCTTCTCTTAGAAAAATAGAAGTCGGAGCAATTGTCGTCGCAACGGGTCATGATGAGTTCGATCCAAGTTTGCGGCCTGAATACGGTTATGGTCGTTTTAAAGACGTTGTTACTCAGTTAGAGCTCGCTCGGATAATTGGTGTAAATGGGCCTACAAACGGAGAACTCTTAAGACCTTCAGATAGCGAACCGCCAAAACGAATAGTGATGATACAATGCGTCGGATCGAGGGACGAAAAGCCGCACGGATTGCCGTATTGCTCGTCCGTTTGTTGCATGGTCGCTCTGAAACACGCCAACTACATTACTGACTACTATCCAGGAACTGAGATAACAGTGCTCTACACGGACATTCGAGCTCCAGGAATTTATGAAAACTACTACAGGCACGTGCAAGAGAAAGGTGTCAAATTTATCCGAGGACGAGCGGGTGACGTGAAGCATAGAGGGGGTAAATTGTACGTAAGCGCTGAAGATACGTTACGTGGACAATGTCTCGAAATTGAAGCGGACCTAGTGGTTCTTTCGACAGGCATTAAGCCCTCTCAAGGAACGATTCAAGTTGGAGAGACGCTCGGCATTGAGCTAGGTGATGACTTATTCATAAAGGAAAAACACCCAAAACTTGAAGGCGCTAGCACAAATACTAAAGGGATCTATGTATGCGGCACCGCCCAAGGTCCCAAAGACATCACCTATAGCGTTTTACAAGCAAAAGCAGCTGCTCTCGAAGCGCTATCGCTTGTTGATCGGGACTTCGTATCTATAGAACCGCTTTCGGCCTTCGTTAAGGACAGCTGCAACGGTTGCGGTATGTGCGTACGGCAGTGCAAGAACAATGCCATAAAGATGGTTGATCGCAGAGCAACGGTCGATCCGATACTCTGCACCGGAGGCGGCGCGTGTGTGCACGTTTGCCCTACTGCAGCCCTTGACTTGCACGGGTGTACGGAAGCCCAACTTGAAGCTTCCATACGCGGGGTTCTTTCAGGTAAGAGCGAAAAAGAGATAAGGAACATAGCGTTCCTAGATAAAAAAATTGGCTACGCAGCAGCTGACAACATTGGTGCAGCACGTCTCCGTTACCCCCCTTCTATTCGGATCATAAGTGTGCCGTCAGTGTTGCGACTCGCCCCCCAACACATAGAGTTGGCGTTCCAGTTAGGTGCTGATGGCGTTTTTATCGGACAGGGTTTCGAAGCTGAGAGTTGCGGTGAAAACTTCGAAAGTGTTGAAATGCGGCTTAACGATTTGAGCAAAAAAGTTGTTCAGCGAGGGATTGATCCCGCGCGACTAAAGATTTACCGCGTTTATATCCCGCACTTCGTAGGCTTGCATAAGCGTCTTATGCAGTTTGATGACAAAATCAAACACACAAGAGAGATACAAGAAGAGCTCGCAACGGTGTAAGCTGGTTCTTTAGAGTTTTATGTCAAAGTCAAATGTGCCTTTAAGAAGCATAGAAGAGATTAACGCCAAGATAACAGCCGGAGAAGTCACCGTTTGTACTGCCTTTGAGTTCTGCAATATGGTGCGGGCTCACGATGACGTTAAAGAAGTAGACGTAGTTACAAGTGGCACGAAGGGCATCATGAGTGGAACCTATGCCACGTTATCCTTTCAAGCCACGGCTCCAAACGTCTTCGAGACGGCCCAAAAGGCGTGGCTAAATGATGTCCCCGCTTTCGTTGGTCCGTGTCCTAACGAAAGGCTTGGATTGCTTGATTTGATTGTCTTCGGGACTGCGGTCAGCCGGAGCGACACAAAATATGGAGGGGGCCATCTTTTCCGCGATATTGTAAAAGGGAGCGATATCGACTTTGAAGTGCTAACAACGATGGGACAGCTCATAAAGGGACAAACTAACCTTCAGGACATGCAATTTGCGAGGCTCTCCGCTACTCGAAACGTGTTTAAAAACTATAATGCATTTGTTAATCCTAACGACAGTTGCGTCAAGTCCATCTTTTCCGTTACATGTCTCGAAGGGCCATACAAAGAAGCAAGCTTCTGTGGATGTGGAGAACTCAATCCTTTGGAGAAAGACCCTCAGCTCGAAACTATAGGAGTTGGCACGAAAGCATTGTTCAACGGTGCCGTAGGCTTCGTGACAGGGACGGGAACACGTAGCTCTCCTCAAAAGCCGAACCTTTCAGGATATGCACCACTAAAGGGCATGAACCCAAAATATGTCGGTGGCTTTAATACGTCCGCAGGTCCCGACGTGTTCTGTTCGTGGGCAATCCCTATTCCGATTCTCAATACTTCTATACTAGAGAACGCCAGCCGGACGGATGATCAGATCCCCCTACCGATCGTTGATGTGAATGGGCGCAGGCCGCTTGGTTATGCACGATACAGCGACGTCTGGCAGAGAGAATATGGACGGATCAGTTACTCAAAGAAAGAGTGCGCGAGTTGTAAAGAATGTCAAGTCGCAAAGAATTGTCCAACCGCAGCATTCAAACCGAATAAAGGGATTGATCGAAAAGAATGCATGCGGTGCGGTGCTTGCTTATCCTCTTGTCCTTATGGGGCCCTCAAAGGTAACCTGGGTGCTATCGAGCTAAATGGGCAACAAATTCCGGTAACGCTGAGACAATCAGATCGATACAATGCTGACAAACTGACGCGAGAGCTCAAAAAGAAGATCGAGCAGGGAGAATTTTTGCTGAGTACGCCAGTGCAAAATATCAAGCTATAGTTAATTAACGTAGTATCGTTTTTTTTGTACCTCGAATGCACATTAACGCAAAGCCCTATATCTACAGACTCTGTCAAGCTTTGTGCTTGGTGAAACACAGAGTCCTTGCAGGAACGGGAAGCTAAGCGATAATGCATCGCGGTGAATAGAAGTAATATAGGGTTACCGCATACTCAATATAGAGGGGCCATAGGGTAGCCTGGTTATCCTTGGGGACTGGGGGTCCTCAGACCCGAGTTCAAATCTCGGTGGCCCCACTAGCTAAAAGCCAAGATGCTAGAGAAGCGACACCCCCACAAAAGCTAATAAAGAACGCGCGCAATACATATTAGTATAG
>PMYA01000184.1 GCA_003170935.1 Methanobacteriota archaeon | reverse complement strand
AGGCGATACGAATGCGTGGGGCTGGCGAAAACGTAGACTTCTTTTGGGTGGAGAGATACTACCGAGGATTCCTACCTTTGTAAGTTCCCACTACGTGCACGCTAACATACGCCAAGTCGCAACGACTTCTCCGACAAACAAGGTAGTGTGAATTCCCGCACTAAATATGATGAAATCGAATGAAGATCCAAGAAATATCTGCAAAATCCGTCCTTTCGAAATCTAAGGTCTATGATTACGCCATGAACCCGTATAGGGGATGCAGTCATGCCTGCAGATATTGTTACGCTGCATTCATGAAGCGGTTCACCGGTCACCGGGAACCGTGGGGCGAGTTTGTTGACGTCAAGATCAATGCTCCAGAGGTGCTCGCGAAGGAAATAACAAGGAAGCCAATGGGGAGGGTCTGGGTAAGCGGTGTATGCGATCCGTATCAACCGGCAGAGACGAAGTACCTAGTGACCCGGAAATGTCTTCAAATCCTTTTGGGGAGCGATTGGCCAGTAACGATTCAGACCAAGTCTCCCCTCGTGCTGCGAGATATCGACATCCTTAAAACATCTAGCAAAGTGGAGGTCGGCTTTTCCATAACTACGGCTGAGGAAAAGATCAGACGGATCTTTGAACCAGGGGCCCCCCTGATCAAGGAACGGATCAGTGCCCTGAAATCGCTTCATGCCAACGGGATTAAGACTTTCGTCATGATCGCTCCGCTCCTGCCCGGAGCTGAAAAGCTGCCTGGCGAACTTGCTGGTGCCGTTGATTTCGTCGTGGTGGACCGGCTGAACTATCACTATGCAAACCGCATCTACCGGGAAAACGACATGGAGTGGGCGATCGAGGATCGGTTCTTTGCTGAAAAGGGCGACGAGTTGAAGAAAGGTTTTGAGTGTGGTGGGATTCCGGTAAATATATTGTTTTAAAAGGCGACGTGCAAGAAAAAGCGGGAGCTATATAGTTTTGGGCGTCAAGCTTGCGTCGAGCGTGGTCACATTTCGCGTCTTTTCGTAATGACCAGCGATAAAATGAGGCCAATTATGAAGTACACGAAAATTACTGCAAGACCCTGGGCCACCGAGGGGTGGTACTGCGCTACGGTAAGGGTTCTCGTCGTATTACGAAACGTCCGCTCTACGGTGCGTACCATATCCAAAGGATAAGGCTGCTGGAAGATGTCGAGAACAATGCCCGATGCAAACGTAATTGAAAACCAGGGCTTAAAGTGTGCAATGCTGCTTCCCACACGGTCAATTATGGGCAGTATCAAAAAAAACGTAAAAAACGTGAGCACGATCGAATACACTGAGCTTCTGAAAATGGCACTGAAGAAGTAAGTGATCGCCAATATCCCGAACAAATAGGCTAAGCAATACAGGAATGAGAGGCTCGTGTTCGCAGCAAGGCTCCCGTCAATGACAACCGCCGCGACTGCTGTAATGGCGTAATAAAGCGCGACTGCCCCGACTGACACTATTGCGCTTGCGATGAACTTACCAAGCACAAGCACGTGCCTATTCACCGCGTTCGGAAAAAGCAGAAGGCCCGTTTTTTGTTCGAATTCAGACACGATTGCGTCTGCTCCGAAGAACGTTGCACAGAGCACCACGAGGATTCCGACTTCGTTAAGCATTCCCGACGTAAAAGTCGTCGGATCAGGGTCATATCCGGATCCTATGGTAGGAGGCACCACGAGGTTAAGGACTCCTATGACGGCAACCAATACAATTATGATGAGCAGCCTCTTACCGCGGAGATACTTGAGCAGCTCGTATCGTGTGACGACCGCCATCTGTCGGAGATCACTTGGCGGCACTAGTACTCCTCCTCTGGCACAAGGCGCAAATAAATATCTTCAATAGCAGATCCTGCCGGGGTGTAGAACGCTACGCGCAAGCCGGTACTCTTTACCTGGTCAAGCAGGTCCGACTGCTCTCGCAATCCGCCCTCGATAGTTATGAGGAGCTCTGATGTGGCGACTCGTTTTACCGATCGTACGTTAGGCAGAGCTTGCACGGAGCTACACTGTTCAGCGGTTATGGGCTCAACGGCAGTTAGCGAAACGCGGCTCTCACTTACGGTCGATAGGTTGGCGACGGTATCATAGACGAGGAGCGCCCCCTTGTCAACGATCGCGACCTTATCGCACACTTCCTGCACCTCGTTAAGGAGGTGAGAGCTCATGAAAATAGTAAAATCTCTCTCTTTAAGCTGCTTAATGAGCTCCCTGACTTCTATCATCCCGCGCGGGTCAAGTCCGACAGTTGGCTCATCGAGTATCAGAATGGAGGGATCGTGCAAGAGCGCCTGGGCGATCGCGACTCGTTGCTTCATGCCGGTCGAGAATTCCCCCGTTCTCTTGTTGGCAGAGTCCGACATCTTGACCTCTTCGAGCACTTCGACGGAGCGCTCTCGGATCACATTGCTGTCCAGGCCACGTAACTGTCCAAAATATGCTAGGATCTCCATAGGGGTAAGCTGCGGATAAAGCTGAGGCGTCTCCACAACTGCGCCAACGCTTGCGAGCGCTTCTTTAGGGTTATGCACCACGTCGATTCCGTTGAGGAACGCTTTGCCACCAGTCGGTCGAAGAAGGCTTGTTAAAATCTTGATCGTGGTGGTCTTGCCGGCGCCGTTGGGGCCGAGATATCCCACGCAGACTCCCGGCTCTATTGCCAAGTTCAGGTCCTTCAGTGCCTCGAATTGGCCAAACTGTTTGCGCAGGTTCTCTGTTACGATGGCATCGGTCATGCTGTCTTTTCTACCGTTGGATCTCGTTTTAAACGTTTTTTTGTCTATTGATCGTGATTGGACGCGCTAAAAATTTTGGCGGGGCCTTCTCTTCGAACCTTTGATTCGCTATGTAACCTTTGAGGCTGTAATAAGCTTTGCGGTAGCCCAGGTGGGCTCGGAGGCAAAGCCACGTGGGGCCGAGAAGCGCCGTCACGAATCGGAGTGCGAATCAATAGTTCCTCCGTCTTACCGCCTTATGCTTTGCGAGTCCCTTTAGGTACGTAGTCGAAGAACTTCTCAACGGTATTGCCCGATGTCCATTCCGATCGAATCCTCGTTCGCTTCTCGGCTCTTCGTAACTCGGATAGGATCATGCGGTTGAGATCTCGCGCGCTCTCTCCTTCAAGCTCCGCCTCAACGTCGAATCCTTCGTCTGTTTGTCTAATCGTTCCCTTGTCAGCGATAATCTGTTTAAGAACCAGTTCAATGGCTGACGGGTTATAGCTGCTCACGTTTGCTGATAATCTAAACTTCAGTTGCGCCATTCGACCCACCTAAAAAAAGCTTACAGGCTCTTTCCATATAATGACTGTCCGCCAGACGAAAATCGTTGGAACGCGTGAAGCGGATTGGCGAAGAGGACCTCGGGAAACGTATTAAGTCGGATGGAAACAGAACTGAGATTAGAACACGAGGCTCGAGCGCTCTCGAGAAGAAAAAGAGGTAAAATGACGTATTGTAAAGAGTGCGGGCATAAGCTGGGCTTTTTNNACCGACGCGATTATGAAAAAAGGCGAAACGGCGCACTATCGAACGGCGACGGTGCTCAAGGAGCTCAAAACGGTCAACCTCGGCTATTCAGGAGCGAGTCATGGCGTCTCGATCCCGCTGCCGATAAAAGTGGGGGGTTTTCCCGTGCGCTATCGCGTGGGTCAATCTCGCGGGCATATCGTCAAACACGACGAGTTGCTTGAGACGTCGAGCGGAGACTTGATCGTGAGCAATCAACGCCTATTTTTAAACCCGTTCGCCGGTCACAAGCCGTTGAGCGTGCCGTTCGCGAAGATCGCTAGCTTCCACGTCTACGAGAACGGACTAGAAGTGTGGCAGGACGGCAAGGAGCGTCCCTACCTGTTTGTGCTTGATGCGACGGCGAGCGAGATATGCGGGCTTTGCTTGTCGAAAATGCTGGAGGCGGCGGGAACATAGCTCCATGTCCGCGAACGTTTTCATCGACAAGCTCGCCAAGCCTGACGATCAAGCCCTTGTTAGGGCCCTGGGAAAGACATACCCGTTATGGGCGGAGATCGAACAGCATATCGCAACGACACTCGGCGATTCCATCGAGGAGTGGAAGTATTACGGCCTGAAGTCCGGTTGGACCCTGAAGACGCTCTACAAAAAGCGGAACCTCTTTTTCTTCACCGCATGCAAGGGCTATTTTCGGATCGCTTTTGTCTTCGGCGACCGGGCCGTCGCCGAAATCGTAACAAGCGACCTGCCTAAGGCCATGATCGAGGAAATCACGAACGCGAAAAAATATGCCGAGGGGAGGGGCATCAGGATCGATGTCAAAACGCGCCGCGATGTCGAATCTGTCAAAAAACTTATAGCGTTCAAGGTGATGAACTGACTGCTCCGAGCCGCTCCCGGCCGGGGAAAGGGGGGACACGACTTTCAAACAGAGGTCTGACGGGTGGGATATGGCCCGAAGACGGGAACCGACCATGGGCGCAAACTGGTTAAAGTGACCACCTGGCAGACGCTGCGATTCGACAGAGTATTAGTGCGATTGACAGGGAACTCGCCGCATAAGTAAGCCAACGCACACGGCGCGTAATCCGACACCGATCCGTTTCGCTCAGGCCGGGGGATTGGATTTAAAAAAAACAGGGGCTGCGCAAAGGGTTCAGAGAATGTAAGGAATAAGCCGTTTTTTCTTCTTTACGTACGTGATATACTCGTCGCCCAGTGTCGAAGTTAAGACCCCTTCTTCCACGTGAATCCGATAGCCGAAAGCTACGCCGAAAAACGCTATAAGCACGAGCACAGCCCCCCACGACTGCAGCACGAACCCGAGTCCGACCATCGTAAGGAGTGATCCGGTATACGCGGGATGGCGCACGAGCCGATACGGTCCTCGGTCCACCACCGTCTGACCCTCTTGAACGCCGACGGTCCGCGAGAAATAACGCCCGAGAACGGCAATCGACCACTGTCGAAGAAGAATGCCAGCGACCATCAGACCGATACCAAGGTAGAAAGCCCCACTCGGCAACGACGCGATCCCAGACGAGGCAAAAAGGAAGCCGATCGTAAGGGACAGTAACGTGCTCAGTGTTATTAGTGCGCGAGAGCTCTTGTCCTCGTATCTGATTGTGGCGCCGCGGCGACGCGAGCGCGGGATGATACCCCCAATAACGAGCTCACTGAACAACCACAGCGCGTACACGACAAAGAATATTGCGGCCGCTGTCGTCGTCGGAAATAGATCCGCTAGATAGACCATCATATCGCTGCTGGGCTGTCTTGTTCTGCTTCCATATGCCTTTATCGCCTAGTCGAGGTGTTCGTCCGCTCACCGCCCAAGCTTCAACCCGTGCGCGGAATACTTAGACCACCCTGAGCAAGTCCCGTACGGTCCTTCTTAGTGCTTGGAAACAAAACGCGAAACAATGCGCAACCGTCGTCATGAACGATTTCTGAAAAGCAATATCCACGCTACAATGAGCACCAGCACGATAAGTATCAACCAGGGAAGCAAGTGGATGAATAACGTGATCGCGAGGACTACAATAATGAAGACCAGTATTATTACTAGAAGATCTGAAAGTATGCCCATTGCGTGATTGAAATCGCCGCCAAGAATTATAAGTGTTTCTTATCTCTCAGCAGATGCGTCACATAGTCCTCCTATTTATCATCGCCGTTCACGCGATCAACAGGGTAATCCACATTATCTCGCGCAACGATTTCGGAGCGACACGCTTTGGAGGGTACGAGTTGGGCTTAACCAAACCGGCGGAGGAGTGGGAGAAAAACCCATTCCCATCTCGGAGCGACGTACCTGCGCTTATGCCGCCGGGCCTCTACCGCCTTTACCACTTGTTTTGCGATGCTTCCGGTAGTTTGCAACTCGCGCTTTATGACCGTCTCCTCTTCTTGGCGCACATATGCCATATGATCTTTGTAAAGACCGTTTGCGTCCATCCACTCGTTCTTCCGCCGCATGAACTTCTCATTGAAGCCTGTGTTATATCCTCCAGGGTTGATGACAATGACTTTGATGCCAAACGGTTTCAATTCCGTTCGCAACGAAAAAGCGACGTTTTCGAGCGCAAATTTCGTCATGCCGTATGGCGCGTAAAATGGCGTCGGAACAACTCCCGCCATTGAACCCATAAGAACAATGCGTCCTTCACCTTTCGCTATCATTTTGGGCAGGACTCTCTGTGTTAATCGCAGCGTTGAAAACACGTTGGTCTCAAACACGGCGGCAACTCTTTGAGGGTCTATCTCTGCTAAAGGCCCCGAATCGCCGACAGCCGCGTTGTTGATTAAGACATCTAGGTCCCACCCATCGATTTTTTTAACGTCGTTGGGTTCGGTCACGTCGAGCTTGTCGACCACGAAGTTCTCGCCAAACGATGCCAAAACAGATCGCAATTCATCGATCGACTCCTCCCTGTGAACGGTTGCGTAGACTCTATGTCCTCTCTTGAGCAGCCTGCACGCCACATCGAGCCCTATGCCCCCTCTGCAGCCGGTTATGAGAACGCTTGTCATAATCTGCCTATCCTCTCTTTTCGTTAGTATCTGAGCAGATGGTCTTAAGGATATTGACCTGCGGGGGGCTCTCTCAGAAATTCTCGGATACGCTAAGGAAGGGCATAAAAAGAGGCAAACTGGGTTGGTGAGCGATGCGGCTGGGGTGGTAATATTCACAATGCGAGGGACTGCTTAGCTTCGCCGCCAATACGCAGCCTCGTATATATGCGATTGGAGTTCACAACAGTGCCGTGCGCTTTCAGGTATCCAGGGGTCGTGCACGCGATCCTGTAGATATTTAAAAGCTTCCCAACTGGTCGAGCACTTCTTTAAAAGTTTTACGGCGGCCATGTCCGCGTAATCGTTTTTGTAATCTGCAAGTTGTCTTAGCAGCTCATCGACCTGGATGCAATCCTCACGCATGACAACGTGTAATAACACGTGATATGAAGAGGATTAAGGAAGCGTGGCGCGGAAGTAGTTTTTAGGCAAAATCAATAATAACAGGGCAAACCTTAACGCTGTACGAATTCGCTCTCTTTTTGACGTGTTATGCCGAGTCAGCAAATATTGACAACTTTTTCTGCGAATCTACGATTTGTTGAAGCGCATCTGCGATGCATTCGCCACACATCGTCGTATCCGGCTCCTCAAGTCCCTTTGAGCACCTTGAGTGAAGATCGTAGAAGCATTGGTCGCTCTTGTCGGTATAACTTAACATCACTTGCATCGACTTTTACCTCCGAAAGCACCAACAATCAATGAGTATGTTAATGCGCGTGACATATTTTTTTGGTCACGCCTCAAAGCGCGTTCCGATTGACAAAGAAGGCAATATTGGCAACATCTATCAAGACAAGAGTTGATGCAATTTTGCGTCACGATATCGACATTTGGTAGAATTAAAGTTTTTAAAGGTAGCTAAAGCCGCTTTCCTCCTAGTTTTTCATGCCGAGTTTACCCTTCGAGACATGGCCTTTTTTGGAATTAATTTAGTTAGCCAATCCATGCCGAAATAATCAAAGGAAATCGAAAAAAGAAATAAAGAGGGGGAAGATGAGGAGAGGATTAACATAACACGTTATTCCTCCGATACTCACACTCTACGTTTTTTGCGGAAACTAAATCACAGCGCTTAGATTGAAGTAGTAACCTATCTCCTCTTATATCTATACCGGTGTTTGTTCGTCTGATATGACTTGATAGTTGTTGGTCAGGTCGGCATTAGAGACATATAGCCAATTTACGTTCGCGGCGGGTAATATTAGGCCGACACTTGATGGATCTCGTAAGTCGTCGCGGACTTGTGGCGTCGACGGATTAGACGAATATGTTGTTCCATTGTAGCCAACCCAATAGACATTTCCCGAAGTGTTGCCAGATGTGAATTTTTGGTAGCCTCTAGCTTGTTGTTGGCTGATCGTCTTGTTGTAGGTGCTCCACGCGACCGTTCGTCGGCGTTAGCTTGGCAATACTGTAAACTACCCAATCCACTGACTTGGTGCATAATTCGTGTTCCCAAGGTAGTTTATCTCAAATAGATGTGTGCCAACTGAAAGCTTTGCAGTGTCGCTAGAGTATAATTTGACCTCTGCTGCCCCACCCCCAACCCCACCGAAACATTGACCTTGGTACAAAAGCCGTACGGGGCTATCAAATATTCATTTCGCCGAATCTGTCTTTGCGTTGCAGATTTTATCCGACATGTTCCCAGTATGCAATCCTAGCATTAGAAAAGAACGTTTCCAACTGGGAAATATTTACGCAAGCTTGAGAGAGGGTTGTCTGCTTATTTTTATTTTTTGAGTGTTTAATAACGCTACTGTGGTAATCTGAAGTTGCTTAAGAGCTATGTAGCAACCAGTTGGACTAACGTAGCATGTAGAAAACCATAGAGCCACGTTCACCAATCTTATCAGAACGGGTACTCCAATCAGCGGCCCAAAGACAGCGGCAAACCCCTGCTCCGAACCGCACCCAAGCGCAACATTGAAGAAGGGGGGCCGCAATGTTTGGCAACGTGCAGAGCACCGAGCAATCTTCAGACCATACTGCAGATGCTTTTGCGTTACAAGTCCAGGGCCTGACGAAGAGATATGGTGACCTAGTCGCGGTTCACGACCTCAACCTGCAAATCAGAAAGGGAGAGATATTCGGATTTTTAGGACCGAACGGGGCTGGAAAGACCACGTCGATCAACATGATAGTTGGGCTACTGAGCCCGACAAGCGGTGCGGTGCTCATTAACGGTAAAGATCGGGCCGAAGTGCCAAAAAGAAGTATCGGTATCTGCCCACAAGAGCTCGTCTTGTGGGACGAGCTGACGTGTGCCGAGAACCTCATCGTGATGGGCGACATGTACGACCTCCCGCGGGCGGTCACGAATGAGCGCGTGCATTCATTGCTCGCTGAGCTCGCGTTCTCAGAAAAGGCAAAGACTCGCGTTTCCCAGCTCTCTGGAGGGCTGAAACGCAGACTCAACATCGCCCTCGCAGTTTTACACGATCCTGATATCGTCGTGCTAGACGAGCCCTCTGCGGGCTTAGACCCACAGTCCCGCCTTTTGCTGTGGGATTTCATTCGTTCGCTCAAAGGCAAGGGAAAAACTATCATCCTCACGACCCACGCCATGGAGGAGGCCGATGCGCTGAGTGACCGCGTCGCCATCATCGACCACGGCAAGCTCCTTCAACTCGACACTCCGGGGAACCTCAAAAAAACCATTGGCGCTGGTGATGTCATAGAAATGCAACTCGCCGAACCGGAACAGAACGAGACGGTGATGAACGCCCTCAAATCCGTGCAAGGCATCCAAGAGATCAATGAAGTGGCCGGAAAAATCACCATACGAGCGTTGAACGCCCTGAGCAGGCTCCCCGAGATAATCGAACTTGTTGACGCGACACACGGCCGCGTGTCAGATATTTCTCTTCGGGAAAACACGCTCGAGGACGTGTTCATCTATCTCACCGGAAGGGGGCTCAGGGAGTGACCGTAAGGTTCCTCTCACTGGCGGTAAAGGCGCTTAAGCAAGCAATTCGAGACCGTCGCTCCCTCTTCTTCCTTCTGCTATTCCCGGTCGTGTTCATGGTCATTTTTGGCTTCGCTTTCGGTAGTCCCAGCTCGCTCGGCACTGGGACGACACCTCACAAAATCGCGGTCATTAACCTCGATCGAGGGGCAACGGTGTCCGTCAACAACGCCAGCCATCTCGTCAGTGCCGGCGCGAATTTCACCGAGCTCCTCGGAAATGTAACTTACGAGGGAACCGACACGCACATGTTCAATCTCACCAACGTCGGGGCAGATCAGGCCCAGACGATGCTTAAAAGTCGCGGTCTTGATGCAGCGATTACGATCCCGGAAAATTTCTCACAGGCGGTCGTCGCATTGACCAATGCCTCCGCGCGGGCTGAAACGACCTCTGACATCGGTTTGCAGGTGATCAACGCAAGCGGCGCTCAAGCAGCGGCGACGAGCGGCCAGCTGCCTACGAATGCGACGCTCCCCCGACAGAGCAACGTCACCGCACAAGTCATCGTCGAAGGGGATACGGGCAGTGCTGCCTTCGGCGCCTCGCAAGGCTTGATCTTCAACGTCCTCGAACAATACAAGAGCCAGATACAGGCCACGGCAGTCCGAGAGGTCGATGCAACGCTGGCGCAAAACCAGAGCCAAACGAACGTCAACTACATTTCAGCGGCCGTAAAGCCGCTCATCGGCACGCGCTCATTTACGTTTTTCGACTATCAGGCGCCGGGATTGATCGTATTCGCCCTGCTTCTGCAGGTCAGCAGCGTCGCGCAGGACCTTGCGAGAGAGACTGACCGCGGAACGCTCGCCAGACTAAAACTGTCCAACATGCGGTCATTCGACCTCCTTTTCGGCACGATGCTGACGTGGATTGTCATCGCCGTGGTGCAAATCCTGCTGCTTTTGGGAGTCGCCATTGCACTCGGATTTAAGTGGTCAGGTGGCGCAAATTCCATCGAGCTTGCGGTGTTTATTGGCATTATAGGCGGGATAGCCTCGATTTCGCTAGGCTTACTGCTGGCGGCCTTTGCCACAAATGAGCGGCAAGCAGCACAATTAGGGGTTCTTATTGCCGTGCCGGTGTCCTTCCTTACCGGGGCGTTCTTTCCACTCCCCAACGAAACTCTCGGAGCTGCCTTTGGGACAACGTTCCAGGTCTACGATCTGCTCCCCTGGACACAGGTCGCAGACGCGATTCGTCAAGTCCTTATTTTCGGGAGTGGTTTAGGAGACGTGGCAGTCTACGTAGGATTTGCGATCATTCTCACTGCGATCCTCTTTGTTATAGGCGTGATCTCTTACGCGCGGGTGCGGTTGCGGTCAGAATAGCGCCGTTGCGCGCATCAAAAACATTCGCCGGAGAGGACGGCGATATGGTGCGAATTCAACGCTGATACTCCGTGCATCATGTGCGCTTGGTTTGACTGATCCCATTGGATTATATCGCCGTATTGTTCAGCAAACTTCCTCAGATCGCCCAAAATAAAATGAGTTGCTAATCGTTAGTGGTATCTGTTGTCGTTTCACCTACATCGCGAGCGAATTGTATTCAAAGAGTGGTTCATCATCATTTTGTCTGCTAAACGAGGCTTAATCTAAGCTTGCAGCCACTAACGTTCAGTTAACGGCCTTTGCTGTCGGCAGCTCTTTTACGTCCCGAATCCGACCCGCGAAGACGCGCTAATGGCTCCTGACGATCAACACCGGAACCTTAGCCCCCCGTACCACCTTGTCGGCGACGCTTCCGATAAGCAACCGATTTAAACCTTATCGCCTGTGCGTTCCGATAACGATGAGATCGATATCTTGACTGTTAGCGTATATGTCCAGTTCTTCCGCCGGGTGCCCATCAAGCACTGCTGTGACAATACGATCTTCATGGACGCCGCGCGAAGCCAGATCGTTTTTGGCATTCACTACGATCTTTTTTCCCTCATCGAGAAGCACATCGTACTTGTTTTCCCACGATGCGTCGATCGGGTAGACCTAAGATCCGGCGATGTCAAGCACGTACGCGACGTGCACGGTCGTATCGGAGAAGGGAGAGGCGGGACACGGTTCAATGTCTCATACCTGTCGTAATTGTGATCGTTTATTGTGCTTTTCGTGTTGTGATTTGTGTTTTATCGAGACCGTCCATCAAGACGATACTAATGATAGGAACAGGAGGGCGATACTCTCCCTTGGACCAATGAGAGCGTGATCTGTTCATAACAGCTCGCGGCTGTTTACACTATATTCCCGCCTTAACCAACTGAGCGAAGTGTTCAACAAACGCTCGGATCTGATCCCAATCCCGCAAATCGTTCCGCGCTCCTTCTGTAAGGGTGACTCCATCTTTGGACATCTGTTTCGCTCCCAATGAAAGCATCCGTTTGTCAAGGAACCCCATCGGCGACGACGATGAAAGGTCGTACACCCCTCCAAAGGCGTCGGATATATCCACCGCGCCGGACATGCTGACGTCGTCAAGGATCTTCTTGACGTACGTCTGCCGCGCCTCATCCTGTTTGCCAGGAGTTGATGCCAGCCCACAGCTCACGAAAACTCCCACGATGAGTCCCTTCGACTTCAACGTCTTGATCTCGTCGGCGTGCGTCTGCAGAAACTTCGTGGCCTGACGCGTCCAACGGCCTATCTTGATCCCCGAGCCGATGACAAGGCCATCGAACGATGTCAAGGAGGGCCACTGCTTCTGCTTTGTCTGCTCAAGGTCGAGCACCTGCGGTTCCAGCCCCTCTTTTTTGAAGGTCTCTGCCATCGCGCGGGCGATCTCCGCGGTGCTGCCGTACCGGCTTCCATAGGCGATTAAAATTTGTTTTGGCATGTTCTCACCATTTTTTGTTCGCTCTCTGTTGCTGCGTCGCGAACGTCTTTTTTCATCGGTTTCCCGATCGCGGATTGCTATAGCGCTTTCAGCTATTTCAAAGGCTTATATATTAAAAAGACGGCTACCTAGTCGCCTACCCCTAACACCTTGATGCACGTGCCTATGATCAGCTTGCAATAAAAGCTGGCGGTGGAAGAAGAAAAATTTCTGATTACCCAGACGGCAGCGCATCCTCAGTCCCGAAATACTTCTTCATCATCTCCGTGAATCTGGCATCCCTACGGATGCGGTCTAAATCCTTATCCTCATCGATGTACTTGCGATTGGGATATCCCCTCTCCAGAGCTTGCTCCAGGGAGTTAAAGGCCTCTTTTTTGCGGCCGGCGAGGGCGTGGAGACATGCGATCGAATAAATTGCATACGCCGAGAACGGTTCCCGCAACGGGAGCGAAAGCGCTTTCTTGAAACAGCGCATCGCCTCCTCCCTCCCGTCCTTTTTGCGGCTCAGGATGACGCCGAGGTCGTAATACCCCAATGCATATTTCGGGTCGATCTTGATCGCTTCTTTGAGGCAGCACACGGCCTCCGGGAATTTTCCGTCTGCATCCAGGGCCTGGCCGAGAAGGTTCAGGGCCGAAGTGTCGTTCGGGTTGATCTCGAGAACTTTCCGGAACCAGACGGCGGCCTCCTTCGGCCGGTCCAACTGGTACAGGGTCAAACCCTTGTTGAAAAATGAGGGTACGATCGGGTCGATGTTCTTGTCGATCCTTTGCTTGCCATCTTTGCGTTCATTTACAAATGCTCGAAGCTCTTCCACACCACCTTTACGGCGGCACCATCCGCAACCGAAAGAGTCCTCTGCAGCGTTGATGAAGAGGACATGATTCCCAGTTTTGCCGTTGATCAGCCCTGGACACCTGGCGAACCAATGACTGGGACCCTCGCCAGTAGGTTTTGGGGAAAGCCCAAGATTTCGCGCAACTTCGATAATCGCTGTTTCCGTCTCTCGTGCCTTCTGCTTATTTTCGTCCAGCTCCTTCTCGATTTTTCTTACTATACTTGTGAAAGATGATTCATCAACGATGCCCGTGACAAGAAATGCTTCAGGCCACTCAAAACCATGCCGGGCGCGGAATAATAGCTCTATGAGTTTTAGACAAGCAGTGAGCTCGTCACCTTTCCTTGTAATGGCAAATACGCGTCCGATACCCCAGAGTCCCACTCGTTTAAAGTCTTCGGCAGAGAAGGTTCTATCATTAACAGTTGCACCTACCCAGAGTTCATCTATCGTTTCGGTCCGGCGTAAGAATGTTGCCACTGCAAAATATTCAACAACTGGATGTATTTCATAAGCGCACGCAAAGCGGGCATCGTCAGGAAAGTGCTGGGTCTTCTCCGCTTTCTTGAGCCAGGGATCTGCGAACACCAATTCGTCTAATGATTCCTTTCTTGGAGACTGCGTGGAGGTCCCCTTCTTGTCTTGTTCGCTCATATATCTCTTCTCCTCGCTCCTCAATTGACCTAACGCTGTTTTTAAAACCTACTTAGAAGCTTATGCGGTGTGCCGCGTTCTGTATCCAGTGCGTCTCGAGTAGTTTGCCATGCGATCAGCCTTCGTCGCTTGTTGTGTCCTAAAGAATGCTGAATGGATGACAGTATCGTTGTGCACGAGTGATGAGCCGATCATGCTTCCTTCAAACCGGTAGTCCCAGCCAAGCCCTGCAGATTTGAACTTTGTTTCCGAGCACGATTGCGTCTCTTTGACAAATGTGCGGGCATCGTCGAGTGTTGCTTCACGGCGGCCGTTTGTTTTTTGGAATAGTGCATCCATCACGTAGCTCTTTACGAGCTTGGGATGCAGCGCCTCGTAGGCGGCGGCTCGGGAGATAAGGTCGAATCCCACGACTTTTCCGTTGATGAAGACGAGAATACCTTTCTGATTTGGCACGTGCGAAAAAGCGGCGAGGCAGTCTTCAAGCTCTTTCTTTTTCGCCTCAAAGACGTCAGCCATAGCGCGGGTCGGTGAGTTGACGGCTGAGCTCTCTGCCATGCGATCGATGCCGTTCCAAACGGCATGCTGATCAGAGTGATACTCGTGGGTCTGATTGAGGGAAAAGGACACGGATCTCGTGCGGTTTGCCCGCAAGTTCTGCGGCATCACGTATCCAGACTCGCTAAAGGTTTCTGACGTGTAACCCCAGCGTCCTGCCTCCGTGCAGCTGACCGGAATTATGGTCTCCGAGTGAACATCCAAGAGTACTGATGCGTTGAGCACCCGGTTCTGCTTCGCCCCTTTGAGCTCCTCTCCGTCGAGGAGGAGAACTGGTGAGTCGGTGTTGTTAACCACTTTTAAATCGGGAACTGACCCTCCGGCATTAACTTCAGTAACGACTATTAAGCCGTCGCGCAGCGCTTCAGTGAGCGTGCCATAGGCAAGGGTCTCGGGCGCTGTGTGATACAGGGGAACGGCTGACACGTTTTCGTACTGTTGTAACTCTCCCAGTTCGATCTGCGCGATATAATCAAGCGTGTTTATAAGAATCCCTCCTTCTGGAGTAGTCGTAGTTGGTTAATTACTACGACTTAAATGG
>PMYA01000054.1 GCA_003170935.1 Methanobacteriota archaeon | reverse complement strand
GCTCCGGTAGTGTAGTCCGGCCAATCATGTTGGCCTTTCGAACTTAATAAAGTGAAGCAAGCCAACGACTCGGGTTCAAATCCCGACCGGAGCATCCTACTAGCTGTAATTCTATCTTGTCAGTTTTATTACGCGTGTGTCTTTTTCACCGTGAAACATGTGTCTGCCAGCGATCCTTGAAATCACCTGAGAGCTTAAGATTGAACTACTTCTACTGCTACGTATGATGTTGGCGCAATAATTTCTTAAATCCTCGCTCAAAGTCGGGCTTTTTTAATCAAGTTCGCTTTCGATTGTACCGTTACAAACACATATTTATGTTATTTCAAGTGCAATTGAAATTGTGAATCGATGCCCATACAAAAAATGGAACTACCAGGTGTGGTGTGCAGCAGCCCGAGAACTACATTACAAAGGTGAAGAACAGTTGAAAATCACTTTCGACGGCGTATTAGCATTTGATAAAGTACCTATTGGGCGGGTATATTAGACAAGCTCTCAGCAGGTGTACCTTTTACAGCAACCGTATTCCAAAATAAGCTTTTATATGTTTATGCGTTAGTCAACTTACAGCGGAGGTAGCCAAGCTAGGTCAAAGGCGCAGGACTTAAGAACTGTTGTTTGAGACATCCTGTTGCGAAGGCATTCGTGGGTTCGAATCCCTCCCTCCGCATCTCGCTAAGCAGAAGCGTTACTTCACCTTTGCGTCTTCAGTGTATCGCGTTACGAGCGCCCTAATAGCAGAGACGACTTCGTACGGGTTTGCCCCCCAATGAACGACGCATCCTTGTATGCCATACAATTCTATAGGTCCAACTCTTGCTGACCTGCAACATTTTGCGATAAAAGGCTTGTACGGTCTGATGGTTTTTGTTGGACATATGTTCTCCTGTTCGAAATTTACCCCTGGAAATCTCGCTTCGAGCACTTCCCTTGACATGTCACATCCCACAAGTACAGAACCCTCCTCAATTCGAACTCCGGGCCTGTTGAGATGGCTCGAGCCAATACCTGACGCTGAACAAGGGAATATGGTACCGGTATTAAGCCTTCTTAGATCTTGAACGACCGGCTTGAACGAAACGGACAGATCTCCAAAAATGCCCGCATCTTCAAGTTTCTTAATAAGCGTGACTAGATAGGGTGGGTCAGGGGGGGTGATGTCAAAGATCTCGATCTCCATGACGCTGTTTAAGTCCGGATCATAGACAAACGTCCAATGAAGATCAAATCCTTGAAAGACTACAGCTTTTATCGGTGGCTTACACAAACGCTTTGCTTCCGTAATTAACCTGCTTCTGTTGAAGATGTCGACTTTCTGTTCGTATACAGAAGTCTCGGTAAAGTCTGCAATCTTGTTGACAACCGATATGGATCGTAAAACTCCTTCTCCATTTGAATTGACTTCGTAAATCGCAGCTTGTCCTTGCCAAAACAATACGATATAGCGAGAAGAGAAATAGACTAGCTCACCCGGCAGCGGTCGTGATATCAGATCGTCGCAGTCTCGGACTGCAACATACTTGCAGTGTTCAGGAAAAATCATATTATCATCAGAGATAACTTATTATCGATCGCGTCACTTCTTTGGTCGAGTTCGTACCGCCAAGATCTGGGGTCTTCACGCCATTTTTTATGGTCTTCTTGACTGCGTTATCCAGCAGTATCGCTTTACTTCGTTCGCCAGCCCATTCAAGAAGCATCTTCACACTCAGGATAGCCCCGATAGGATTTGCTATGCCACGTCCAGCAATATTAGGTGCAGATCCGTGTATTGGCTCAAAAATTGCATAGTCAGGTCCGATGTTAGCGCTTGGACAAAGTCCGAGGCCACCTACGAGTCCAGCGGCTTCATCTGACAAAACATCACCGAACAAATTCGATGTCAAGATGTGGTCAAACATCTCTGGGTGTTTGATCAGATTGTATGCCGCTGCGTCAACGTACATTTCATCGTACGAGATGTGGCGCTCTTCTAACACACGTGCGCAGACATCTCGAAAGAGGATATCTGATTTAAGTACGTTTGCTTTGTGGACTATAGTAATTTTTTTTACGTTCTGTAACGTGCTAGCAAAGGAAGCGAGTCTTTCTGTATTGTAGCGAGTAATCACGCGTTTAGTGACTGCAGTATCAACTGAAACTTCTTCCTTACCTGCATATAACCCTTCTAGGTTCTCTCTAATTATTGTCATGTTTAACGGATATCGGGTTAAATCGTAAGATCGAAAAGGCCGAAGATTAGCAAAAAGATCAAAGGTCCTTCTCAGTCGGACGACGACGCTGCTTCCAGGAACAGAGGTCACAGCCCCTAAAAGCATACAATCGGTTTGTTTGATCAAATCAATGTCTGAATCGGTTATAGGTGCGCCTTCTCTGGCCCATTTTGAGTAACCTATGTCCAGATCAATGAATTTTGGGCCCTTTAACAACAGATTTAGAATGTCGATGCACGGCGGTATGATCTCCTTCCCAACTCCATCTCCTTGAGCTACGGCGATTTTCATATGCTTTAAAGGAAAAGATGCTTAGACACGCGCGCTTACACCTACGATATATCAGCCTTCTCCAGGCCCTGGCCACGCGGATGTCTCTTTCTGAATTCTACTAGGCCCCCTTCTTCGAGGATTTCTTGTAAGAATTTAGGAAGCTTTGAACCTTGCACGACCTTATTGCGCGTTTTTACAAGCCCTGCGGAAAAATCGACTTCAATCTCATCTCCCGTGTCGACAAAATCAACGGCGTTACCTTCGACTATTGGCAAACCTATATTGATTGCGTTTCTGAAAAAGATTCGACCGAATGATATCGCAACGACGCATCCGACCTTAGCGTGCTTCAGGGCGAGAACCGCTTGTTCTCGGGACGACCCACAGCCAAAGTTCTTGCCGGCTACTATTATATCTCCAGCACGAGGTGAAAAGTTTTTGTCGATTCCCTCCATCGCGTGCGCCGCGAAAACGCTAACGTCAGTTGTTCTCAAATACTTACCAGGTATTATCAGATCAGTGTTAACATTGTCTCCGTATTTCCATACGTTTCCCCTGATGAGCATTACGGACTAATTGAAAACGTAGCGATATAAAGTATGCGGGGATTGTGAGGGTGGGTAGATCTCTGTCAGCGCTAAAAGACTAAAGAAGTGTTTAATAGTTCCGAAACTATGCAGAACTATGTCAGTGGCGTTGACCTTACAAGAAGAATACCTCGTTAATCAAAAAATTGCGTTTTTAACTCACAAAGCGAAGCATCTGGCGCAAGAGATCGAACAAGAAATTGATGAAAAAATGTGGGACCTCCAAATTGAAAAAATCGCTGCAAGTGAGTTCAAAGCCGATCTAGTCGTCCGTGAACCAATGATCTCAATTGATGCAGATGACATCGTGACTTACAAAGGAATCCCCAGAAAATTCACAGTCAGAAGTCCGTCGCTCGAGTATTTACTAGACGCCATTGAAAAGATCTTGATTGAACAGATCGAGGGGATCAAGAGTTCTTCCAGCACTTAAAAGTTGAGTTATAAAAAGCAACTCAACAAAATCTAAAGTTGTCGCGGGTCAGCGATTTCGCCCGCGAGTGCTGTTGCTGCGGCTGTAGCGGGGGACGCAAGGTAAATTAATCCGTCTGCACCCATCCTACCCTTGAAATTTCTGTTGGAAGTTGAGAGACAAGCTTCTCCATGTCCCAAAACGCCGTTATGCGCTCCGAGACACGGTCCGCATCCTGGACTGCAAATAGTGGCACCAGCTTCTATCAATGTCTCTAAGACACCAGTTCGTATGCAAGTGAGCAAAACGTTCTTCGACGCTGGAACGATGATTGTTCGTACGGCGACCGTCTCGCCGCGTAGAATGGTTGCGGCCTCTTTTAGATCTTCAAAACGTCCGTTCGTACAAGAACCGATAAAGACTTGATCGATCGGCGTTCCTACTACATCTTCTACGTCTGTTACGTTATCTACTTCGTGAGGACACGCGATCTGAGGTTCCAGATCATTAACCTTAACGTAGAGTTCATCCGTGTAAGATGCGCCGACATCAGCATAGCACGGCGTGAAGCCCAACTGAGGTTGAACGCGTTCGAGGTACTCAGTGGTTATTCGATCTGGTGGGATGATTCCTGCTTTCGCCCCTACTTCGATTGCCATGTTGCTTATGGAGAGTCGCCCTTCCATCGATATGTCAGCGATCGTCGTGCCGTAGAATTCGAGTGCTTTGTAAGACGCACCGTCAGCACCTATCATCCCTGCAATCTTGAGAACGACATCTTTTGCGCTTACGTAAGTGCGGAGTTTTCCACTTATGACAATCTTGAGCGTTTCAGGCACTTTGAACCACAACTTCCCCGTTGCAAAAACCTCAGCAATGTCTGTTGCACCGACGCCTGTCGCGAAAGCTCCGAGAGCTCCGTACGTGCACGAGTGCGAATCCGCGCCGACGACTACGGTGCCTGGGAGGGCAAGTCCGTGTTCGACCATGAGCTGGTGGCATATGCCCTCGCCAACATCGAAGAAGTGAGTGATCCCTTGGCGTTTTGTCCACGCGCGTATTGTGTTTTGAAGGGTTGCTGCTATCTCCGTGCTAGCCGGGGCGATATGGTCAAAGACTATAGCGACCCTATTCGGGTCCCAAACAGAATCAGCGCCCATCGCTTCGAATGCTTGCACTCCGAGTACGCTCGTACCATCATGAGCCATTGCTGAGTGAACGCGCGCTATAACAAAGTCATTAGCTCTCGCGGGTTTTCCCGAAGCGTTAGACAATATCTTCTCGCTAATGGTTCTTTGAACATCCAAGATATATTCACCAGTACTATTTGCCTCTCTGTAGATTATCAACCTATGGATTTTTTGTACTATGTCCGCTTGGTTGTGGAATGATATACCGATCTTCTTTGACTCAGTGCCACTAAACTCTTCTTTTTATACAGAAAATCGAGCTAGAAATCTATTTAAGTACAGACTGTGAATGTGCTTTGCGAATTTCATTCAGGTCGTCTATGGGTTATTTTGGATCTTCTTTTACATCGCCGGGAACAGGCGTCAACATTGAAATTTGTGACGTCACGCTGCGTGACGGGGAACAAGCGCCCGGCGTCGTTTTTGGCATGGAAGAAAAAATTGAGATCGCTACAAAGCTCGACTCGATTGGGGTCGAGATGATCGAAGCTGGATTTCCTGCAGTTTCTTCCAAAGAAAAGGCGATGGTGAAAAAAATCGCGAATTTGGGGTTAAACACTAAGATATGCTGTCTATCGAGAGCGATTTTTCACGACATAGATGAAGCGCTGGAGTGTGACGTGGATGTCGTAGGGCTATTCATGGCCACTTCTGATCTGCATCTCAAATACAAGTACCATCGCACATTTGATGAAATGTTAGAGTGTGCCCTTTCGACGCTTGAGTATGCAAAAGAACACGGCTTAATCGTGCGATTTGCAGCAGAAGACGCTACTAGAACAAATCCTGAGGTACTAAAACGTTTTTTCAAACAGGGTGAAGATCACGGGGCTGACTATCTCAGCATCGCAGACACGGTCGGTGCGCTCAGGCCAGCATCGTGCTACGATCTAGTAACTGAAATGAAAAAAGTCGTTAACAAACCGCTTTGTATTCATTGCCACAACGATCTCGGCATGGCTGTCGCTAATACTATCACCGCGGCTGAAGCCGGGGCATTTCAGCTCCACACAACTGTTAACGGAATAGGGGAGCGAGTTGGAAACACTCCACTTGAGGAGTTGCTTGTGGCACTGCGCATCCAGTTTGGCATTGACTCGTACGACCTTACGAAACTGATGGATTTGTCGAAAATAGTCGAATATCACTCACGCTTTCGCCTGCCGAAAAATAAGCCGATAGTCGGTTTGAATGCGTTTTCACACGAGTCAGGTATTCACGTTGCTGCAGTGCTAGAGGCGCCAGAGACGTACGAACTGTTCTCGCCTGACTTGGTAGGCAACAAGAGACGAATCGTCATCGGCAAGCATACAGGGAAAAAAGCACTCCAGTATGTGATCGCACAGTTAGGCTATAGACCGACCCGCGATGAGCTGTGCCAAATTCTTGACGATGTAAAACGTGTTTGTGAAACAAAGAAATCGGTCTCTCAGGATGAGCTCGAGGACATAGTTCGAGGTGTGATGTACACCTAACTAAGCTTCGACATTTTGAGAAGGCTGGCTGTATTTGGGGCATGTNNTCGAACGATTTTTCGCCCATCTCCATTGCATTCACTATTTTGTAGCTAACCCCGTAGTTTCTACATAGTGCACCGACCAAGTCGGAGACCACAGGCGTTTGCTGTCCCCCCGTTATAGCTGAAATTCGATTTTCGAGGACGAACACCTTGACGCTGCGCTTAAAGACTAGCGCGCTAATTAGTCCGACAATACCGCCGTGCAAGAACGCGAAATCCCCTAACACAGCTATGCCACCGTGTTCAAATCCAGAAGCCACCCCAATTGCAGAGCCGAGAGAATAAGCGACGTCGATAACGTTTAACGGTGGACTAGCAGTCCTTATGATACAGCCCATATCTCCGGCAATCATCTCATCGACTTTGGCAAGAGCGTGGTAAAAAGGTAAAAAGGGGCAATCTTCACAGATCTCTTGTGTATAGTGTCTGCTCTGGAGCGTCTCGACGTCAAACAGTGTCGAAATGTAATCGGCGTCAACGTAATTCAACGCTCGATTGACATCTTGTAGCGTAAGTTCTCCAAAACGTGGCAAATGTCCTGAGAGCTTGCCGAGGACTTTACCGCGGATCGACTCCTCGACGAGCGGTGAACCTTCTTCAATGACAAGCACTCGGTCGTGATCTTTTAGAAATGATTCAACACGCCGCGTACATAACGGGTTGACTATTCCAAGTTTTAGGTGTGCCACTCCACCTAGTCTTTCGATAGCATCATCGACCATTATAGATGCAAAGCCTGTGGAAATGATCCCAGTGATGCCTTTGCCGTTTTCTTCATTTAATTCTGTTGTCTCTGCAAATTCGAGCATCTTAGGATATTTGTTTTTGAGAAGATCTTGATGCCTTCCTAACAGCGTAAGGTTCCAGACGTTTTTTCCAATTCTTTTATCGGGAAGCGACGCAAAGGGTCCACGCTCAATATAACCCTCAGCGCACAAGAGCCTGCTTGTCACTCTTAATATTACTGGCACTGAAAGTTGCTTAGACACACTAAAAGCCCGTAAAACACAATCATACGCATTTCTAGCGCCATGTGGCTCGAATACTGGGATCTCTGCCAGCTTTCCATAGTACCTAGTGTCTTGCTCATTTTGCGATAATTTAGCACCGGGATCGTCTCCTGCGATTATGACCAGCCCTGCACCAACGCCGTGGGTCGCTGCCGTGATCAAGGAGTCTGCTGCTACGTTTAATCCAACGTGTTTGGTAATAAAAACTGACACAGTGCCCGATGCTGAGGCCCCTAAAGCCAAATCGAGCGCTACCTTTTCATTAGCTGTGGATATCCAAATAGGTTTTAAGTTTTCGATGATTTCAGTGACAGGATACCCTATGACTCCTGTTGCAACTCCGACACCAGCGTCATATATCCCATATGTAAGCGATTGTAAGCCGTCTGTTTTTAACATCTTCGTAATTAACAGTCCTATTTTCTAGCACAACACACGTATTCAGAGTAAAGGAACTCTTTTTTTGCGCACCTTGTTCTCTTCCTGTCAGAGTTCTTATTGAAGCCCTACGTATCCGCTGAAAAATTCGCTCTAAGTACAAAGCGCCGCACTGGCAATTGATAGCGCCGTGGTTTTAGCGTTTGACACTTCTCACTATAAGCCCGTACGATAGTTGGGCAGCGCCAGTTATTAATTTTTCCAGTTTGTGACTTTGCTGGTAAAATTTAAGTGAGATATGTAAGAAGTTAATCACAACTCTTTTATGTGTGACAACCTTAGGTGAACGTGGTAATTATGGCAGAAATACCACTGGCAGTCGTTTTACGCATTATGAAGGTTGCTGGAGTTGAACGAGCTAATCGCACGGCGGTAAAAATTATTGCGGAGAGGGCGGAAGACTTTGGCGCAGTCATTGCCAGCGAAGCCGTAAAGCTTACGAAGCTCGCAGATAGGAAAACGATCTTAGGGAATGATATTAAACTCGCAACTGAACGAGTAAATAGACATTAGATTCCATCAATTAGTTCGTTTTTAACAAAGTAGTCCCTTCGTTTTTCCTCGTTTTTGATGACCTATCGGTTTGCATAGTGCTTTTTTGACAGAACTACAACAGAATACCCGTACCGTCGCTAAAATACGCACCCGATGCGGCGGAGGAATGACTTTATGTTCGTAGCTTAAACAATGCGGTAGCCGGGACTCGGACCCGGGTTAAAGGCTTGGGAAGCCTTTGTGCTGCCTCTACACCACTACCGCGACAATGCGGCTACATACTCCGTACTCAACCATAAATGTTGTTACAAGGGTTATTACTCAAAATGCAGCCTGAACGGAAGACATTTAAGCGCAGATGCTGATGTTGGATGGGGTTTTTATGCCAAATGATCTGAGGACACCTATTGTTGCAGTGCTTGGTCATGTGGATCATGGTAAAACTACCCTTCTAGACAAGATTCGCGGCACAACCTTTGCTGAAAAAGAGCCGGGGCTAATCACTCAACATATAGGTGCGACTGAGGTTCCACTAGACATTATATCAAAGCTTTGTGGGTCACTCTTAGAGGGCATTCGAATTCCTGGGTTACTTTTCATCGATACGCCCGGTCATCATGCGTTTACGACTCTGCGGGCCCGTGGAGGGGCTTTAGCAGACATCGCGATACTAGTCGTCGATTTGAATGAAGGCTTTCAGCCGCAGACTATAGAGAGTGTCAACATTTTAAAACAGCACAAAACTCCTTTCATCGTCGCCGCTAACAAAATCGATAGGATACACGGGTGGCGCTCCCACGATAATATGCTGTTCACGGAAACCTTCAAGCTTCAGAGTGAGAGAACTCAACGCCTTCTTGACGAGAGAATCTACGCAATTGTAGAAGGCCTCTACAATGCGGGCTTTAGTTCAGATAGGTATGATAGAATCAGAGATTTTACTAAAAATATAAGCGTCGTTCCTACAAGCGCGCGAACAGGCGAAGGAATCCCGGACCTGCTCATGGTCTCGCTTGGTCTTGCTCAGCGATTTCTCGAAAAGGATTTAAGGCTCCATGCCAACGGCCCAGCGCTAGGCACAGTCATTGAAATCAAAGAAGAAAAAGGGTTCGGCATAACACTTGACGCCATAATATATGATGGTGTTCTCAACACCGGTGACCAGATAGTGGTCGGGGCGTTTGAGCAGCCAATCGTGACCAAAGTGAGAGCGTTATTAAAACCTGAATCGGCAGGGGGCTTCAAGCGGGTTAAAAGAGTGATCGCAGCTGCAGGAGTTAAGATAGCCGCCCCAGGCATTGAAAATGCACTTGCAGGGTCACCTGTTAGGGTCGTCGCAAACGACACCGACAAAGTAGTTGCAGATGTCGAGAAAGAGATTCGTGCAATAACGATCAGCACTCAAGATGTTGGAGTTGTAATCAAAGCAGATACTATAGGCGCTTTGGAAGCGCTTACGGGAGAACTTAGCCGTGCTGAGATCCCGATTAGCAAAGCTGGGTTAGGAGAAGTCTCTCGACGAGACGTTATCGAAGCAGAAACAATTAGTGACTCATTGTACTCGGTTGTTCTTGGCTTCAACGTCGATGTCTTGCCAGATGCTAAAGACGCAGCTGAGAAATCAAATGTGAGTTTGTTTGTTGGTGACGTGATCTATGGACTAATCGAAGAATATCAGATTTGGTTCGAAAAACAAAAAACACTGCACGGAAAAAAACGCTACGAGACTATCGTGAGGCCTGGGAAAATAAAAATATTACCTGGATTCGTTTTCAGACAGAGCAAGCCTGCAATAGTAGGAATTCAGGTGCTCGGTGGTACGCTGAGAAATGGGGTCTCTTTAGTGCGAGAAGACGGAGTACGAGTTGGAACGCTGAAGGGTATACAAGATAGAGGCGAAAACGTAAGCGAAATACACGAAGGAAAAGAAGTTGCGGTCTCTATTGACGGACCAACGGTCGGAAGACAAATAAATGAGGGGGACTTACTTTACGTTGAAGTGCCAGAAAAGCACGCAAAAGTAATGGAGCAAGAACTTTACGATGCGCTTGGCCAGAGCGAGAGATTAATGCTTGATGAGTTTTTAACGATCAAGCGCAGAGATAACCCGTTTTGGGCTAAGTGAACTTTACCAATCAAATCTCCATTCTGTAAGATATCAAAAAGAGGGTTGGTAGACCACTAAAAGTGGGGAGTAATGTGAATGGCAGACTTTAGGCTAATCATTTCTGATCCAAGCAAAAAGAGCGCATTTAAGATGGAAGTCACAGGTGCACAAGCAAACAAGTTGTTTGGCTTAGGTATTGGTGACTCGGTACAAGGTGAGGTGCTTGGCCTCAACGATTACGCGCTCGTCATAACGGGCGGTTCAGACAAAGATGGTGTCGCTATGCGGCGAGACCTTCCTGGGACAGTTCGAAAGAGATTGCTGTTAACAGGCGGTGTTGGATATCATCCAAAGAGAGCAGGGATTAGAAGACGCAAGAGTATTAGAGGTCGAGTAATTTCTGTAGAAACTGGTCAGATCAACCTCGTTGTAGAAAAAAGCGGGGCTAAACCGCTCGATGAGATTCTTAAAGCGACGGAACCTGACGGATAGCGATCTACGGTTCTTGTTGCTTTTATCGTTGTGTGCGCAATCTGCTGTGTGCTGCGGTCTTTGATTTTTCAAGTAGCGATACAGTTCTAAAACATATATTTCCATCATCGCCTAGGTCGCTGCAAAGTATCGCAATCAGTGGGCAGGTTACTTAGCTTAAAACCTAGGCAAAAACCCGATCGGATCTATTTTTTTGCTAACCAAGCAAGGCGGTGTCTTGCCCTCTTACAAGACTACGAAATCTAGCATGAACCGCTGCGATTTTCTGCAGTTGCTCGTCAGTTTTGCTTGTCAAAACGTTTAAACGCGGGAAGACTGTGTTATCAGGAGCGCTGGCAAAAAAACGCGCTAACTCGGGAGTTACCGCGTGCTTTGGAATCAAGCTCGAGTCGCTTATAAATTCGCTAAACCGATCTTCCCATAAAGTAGCAACGTTAAAAGCAGAGTTGAGGCCACCTGCTCGGAACTCTGTAAGGATAGGGTACAAGGGGCGGATATCAACACACGCAATTCCAATATTTGCATGGGGTAGCGAATACATATTTCCATTGAATGCCACGGAGAGTCCGCCCGCTCTACCAATCTTATGAAGCATCTTATAGTCAGTTATGCTATCCCCAATGACTGCAGTTTGTTTCGCATTTCTGCTGCTGATCACCGACATTAGGGCTTCAACCTTACGCTTGCCGCCTACTACCGAGACCATTTTGAAAATTTCATTGATTCGTGTGGTTGGTATTTTTTCGAAGAAGAACTGGTTAAGCTGGGCGGCTATTTTCGCAATCCCAAGATTATCACAGCCGTCGCTAGAACAAAACGAGAGTATTTCGTTTTGAATCTCGCTTATCAACTCTGTTTCTGTTTCGTTCAGCAGGTCATAAAACAAATCCAATGGAAAATGGGTACAATGTACTTTGTTACGCTCAATACCAAGCTGCGATGCGATGTTGTAAGCATGTTGCTCATAGCTCGTTGAAATGATGTGAACATTCCACATATCTTCTTGTAGCCACTTGATGAGCTCCTTGGCGCCGCGTACCAGCTTTGCTCGCTTCGAAACCTTTACAATATCCAGTTCTGTTACGCCATTAACTAGTAAAAATGGAACGATCAACTTTAGGGTATCGCCGGGCTCGTAATCTGGAATATTTTGGAGAGCAAGATAATCGTCATACTTACTTAACACTTCAAAAAGGGACGAGCCGTCTTTGATCAAATGCATTACTTCGTACGCATTGTCTTGCGGCGATAATGGTCCTTCTAAATCGAAAGCAGCTGTGAATTTGCGAGCCACGCTTCCTCAGAGCCCTTCTAACCTGATAAAAGTTGCTTAGATATGGTGCTACAGATACTGGCTTTATATGTCTGCTTATGTTCAAACCATCTAGTAATTCATCATGCAGGGCGATGCTCGTGGTTCGTACGGCGATAAAAGGGCATAAATGAAGGGACAGACGCAGACAGAACTCGCCACCTAAGCTATCATTTTTTGTTGCATCGCTGGCCCTACTATTCGACGGGGATATGAGGTTCGCTAGTAATGCCTAGTTAATCTATGCAGTTGAGGTTTCGTTGATCTCACGTAGATGCTGTATTCGGTAATTAATTAGCCATCGGAGCTCTGAAACATCGTGTTTTTTGGCGCTTATAGGCACAACTCGATCGATCCATTGCCTATATGGGGGAAGCATCCCAAGTTGCGATACTATGTTGTTTAGGTTGGCTTCGTGAGCTTCGATTTTATCCATCTTGTTGATAGCAACGATAGGGTCAATCTCCAGATCGAGCAAATATTCGAAAAGGTCAACGTCAAGCGGTCTAGAATGCCGCTCAATTATTTTCAGGAATGATTTCGCATCGATAATTTGTACTGCTAATGGTGGTTGTTGACGTTTGCGTATTTTTTCGGTAATCTCGCGCAGGATAGACTGAGAACTAATCAACCCGCGCCGAAATCCGATCCCAGGCAAATCTGTGACTATCAAATCACCTAGTTCGTATCGTACAGGTATTTTAGTAACGCCAGGATTTTTTCCCGTTCGAGTTTTCAGTCCGAAAAGTTCCTTAATTACGGTAGACTTTCCTGCATTTGTTCTTCCAACAAAAAACAATTCAATGCACTTCATAGTAGAACTTATGCTGTGGTAGCTCCAGTTTACCTAAGTGCATTTATGTTATCTCATGTCCTTGAGACCCACTCACTCTTTTGTTCCGCCTATATTTCATGAAAAACCAGGCGAATAAAATCACTAACACTGCTGCGTTGGCTACCGCAAGATTTGAGGCCGTCAGACCTAAACTACCTGGCACGCTAAGCGCGATCGAAATCATTGTTAGTACTCCGATGCCGATGCCGAAAGACGCCGTCAGCTTCTCAATTATATCAAAATTGTCCATCTTTGTGCCAGAGAAAATGAGGTAACCTGGGAGCATAATCAAGTAAAGCACTTCTAAAACGAAGAGTAAAATGCTCGAAAATTCGATGTTCACTTTTATTCTCCTTGCTGCAACTAAGTTAAACGGTTTGCTATTTCTGACGCATGCTAGCTACCTTTCAATTTGTAAATGAAGACCGACGGATTTGAGTATACGATTTCAAAGTAGTTTGGATCTTTCACTGTCGTTGCTATCTCATATTGTTGTTCATGCGACCCTATGAAAACGTAGGACACGTTGTGTTGCTGAAGGCTTAGACTTAACACCTCTGGGCTGCGTTCGTTCATTATTGCGTTCATCTCTTGCTGTAAGTCGACGCTGTTATACTGAATTGCATAAAGCTCGCCTGCAAAAGTAAGCCGCCGCCCGGTCTCAAACGGAATTCGAGGAAATGTGGACGGTTCTTCGAGAAAGATCGCGTTTTTAGAGGTATTTGCTTTTATCCACTGCATAGCTTGTAATTCGTCAGACGAAGCTAAGACGTACGTTTCGCCGTTGTAAAACTCCCATAACATAACCGACGTGGGAAGTGCAAGGCAAAGCGCTGCTAAAACAGCAAGAATTTTGAGGGCCTTCGTTTTCGACCAAAAATGTTCACCGTACGGCTTTGTTAAAACAGCTGCCATATAGTAGCTGGCAAAAATGGCTACGGGAAGCCATAGATAAACTAAGAAGCGGTAGCTATTGGTAGTGAGCGGAAGTGCAATAACATTCGCAGCTACTAATGTGCACAGCGCGAAGAATATGAGCGGTTTACTTGTTTCTTTATTCAACGACTTGTAGACACCGAAGCATGCGATTATTCCGACTAGGCCAAAAACGAGAAATAAGAAAAAGGGTGGAAAAGTGAAAAATGCAATTTCGGCTTGATTTGGGCCCCCTATAAGAAGGAACAGCAACGGCGACGCTATAGCCCCGCCAACGACGAGAGCACCGAGATGATAGTGTGCGCGCTCACGTCGTCGTCTTAAATACTCATATACGACATAGGCCGCAACTGCAAAGAACAATGAGAACGCTGTAATGAGATGAAAATAGGGAAGTATGCCGAGAATTAACCCAAAAATCAGCGCGTTTCGCACGCTCAGCTCCTTTATCAACGTAATCCACAAAACAAATGCGAAAGTAAGGACGACTAGTGCAAATGTTTGCGTTTGTGGCAGCAAATAGAATAGCAGGGTTTGGTCGTACTTGATGGCTGCTGCGTCTGCAAAACGGTAAATAAGAGAGGCAAATAGGTCGCTTGGTCTTTCAGCGATAATTATGATCCACGCAAGCCCTCCGCCAAGCGTGTATAGAATCATCGCGATTAACGCTGTTGCGTTATTAAATGCCCTCCGACAAAGCACGTAGATATTCGTTGAAAGTGCGAAGAAGAGCAGGGGAACTGTAATCTTGAAGATTGTAAGTGAGCTGATGCCGGTTAGGATAGTTAGTGTCCCCACAAAAAGATGCATAAAAAAATCATATACGATGTAGTGCGCTGGAAGATAGGGATTCTCAGGCGGTATATGTGGGGATTCATTGAATCTAGCTATTATAGAAAGATGAAAGTTAAGGTCAGACGCTTGAGTGGGATTCATTACAAACCCTTCGTCGTTAACGACCAACGATTTAGAGAGCGGAACGCTGACTACAAGTGCAAGCGACAGTGCTAGCAGGAGGGGGGGTGCGAGAGAGGTCAACTTATGGCCACGCTTGTCTTTTTCGCTTACGACCTCGGGCGGCTTCACTCCTTCTTTTCTAGCAAAAAATGACGATATCGAAGCTGTAATGATCGCAAGACCGATGGCCGCGCCAGTTAGTGCAATGCCGACGCCTGCGAAGTAAACGAACGTTGCAGCAGTCGGTATAACTACAAGTGAGAGTGAGAGGGAGTAGGCTACCGTCTCCAAAATATCGGTCTGCTTGGCGTCCTTGTAGAGTAGAAAAAAAGCTAAACCAGGGAGGAAAAAAAGTAATGGAAGCGAAAAAAACTGTAAAGGAAGCAACAAGACCACTCCCATCGCAGCAGTCAATAGCTGAAACGGAAAATTGAGCGGCCTAACCATAGTTCGCTTATGCACCTGGGGTTGTTTTTATCGAACCTAATAAACGAGCATCGAGGAAATGTAGGACCGCAAACGCTCCAATTCCGGCTGCCACAACCAGGGATTCAACAAAAAAAGTCAGAAATCGGTCCATGAATATTCCTATTCCTAGCAAATCGTTTTTCGTGAGCAAAAGGGAAGCTATGACCCACGCGTAAAGCAGGAACCGCTTGTTAGTTCTAGTTCTCTCGAGCCAAGCGAGTCCGATGGCGGCAAAAGGAAGAAGAAGTACCCCAGCTCGCTCGAAGAATCCCACGCTAACCTCACTTGCAAGGAAATCGACCGGTGTGCCTTCGTGATATTTAACTTGAGAAAGTCCCAAGATACTCACTGTATGCAAAGTGTATACTTGCCATAATGCGTAAACCGCTAGGACAGCTATGAGGGGGACAAACGCCTTTAGAAACTCGTTTTTGTTCTTCACTTGCGTGAGGGCGTAGGCTGCTAAAACGAGAGCGAGCGTTAGCAGCGTCATTTGATGCGTTAATGCCGTTACTGCTGCAGAGACAACGGAGAGAGCTACGTATGCGTTGAGTTTAAACGGCCCCTCTACTCTATTCGCCAGAATAAAAACGAGTGTAAGCGGTAACATGAAGAGTCCGAGGAGCTCTGGCAATGCCCGGATCGTGAATATCGTCATTTCTGGCGACAAAACAAGGAAGAACAAAGCACAAACGGCTGCGCTTGCGTGCATGAGTTGCTTTGTGAATGTGTAGATGATACAGAATACAGCAACGGACAGCGTTATCGTGACAAGCCCCGAAACCACCATAGGATCGATTCCGGACAACAGCGACTGCGACGCTATAAGTAGGCGATATGCCGGAACATAAAAGTTGGGGAATCCACCGTTGTACGACAGCTCTTGCGTTGGATAATATCCAGATTCAATCGTCAGACGTTCTATTCCTACGTGATACAGGGTATTGCCGTACGTCGGTATAATGTAACCTCGTAGGATATTCAGGTGATAGCTAAAAAAAATGATGAATAACACAATGATGACGCCATATCTAAGAACAGCGATATCGTCAAGTGACGTCAAGCGATCATGGATTTTTGCTTTATCAAGCCACTTCATAGATTCTTACGTCCTCGTTTGAATATGCGAGCTTGAAATAGTCGCTATTGTCAAACTTTGTAGCGTTAAGAGATACCCAGCCAAATCCGCAAAAAACCATTCTGTTAAGTGGAACAAACACGTAACTCAAGTTGTATTGTTTGCACAGTGCATGTGCTTCGCTAGCGGAGTCTGTTTGGTAAATCTGTTGGGAATCTTTCATATTCGTGATAGGATCCGGGGCGTTAGCCCAGTCACCGCCAACGATAGGTATGCGTGTAGTCATGCCCATTATCAGCTCACCGCCAAAGATGTCGGACTGGAAATGATCTGTCGCTTGGGTGTTCGATTTTATCCACGTTGTAGATCCTAACTCGCCTTCGGTTACGACTGGATTGAGCCAGAGATCACCCTGTTTCTGCACATTTGCCATTCCATATGTGGCTGTTAACAGCAGCACGACGACTAAAAACAAGATTCGAACGAGATTTCGTGTTACGTTAACCATGAACTTTCGTTTGAAATTGTGTTTCAAGTATTTAGTCTTATACTGCTCCATCAGCTGCCCATGAATATGTTTTAAAAAAAGCTTATCACTTCAAGGCATTACCGGTCGGCCTTTTTTACAACTTCGTCTATTTCAATGTTTGTCAATCGACCTCTTACCTTCATGAAAGACATCAATTTGGCTATAAGCTGTGTCATAGGTTCTATTGTAGCAAAGATGAAAAAAGGTTGCTTCCAGAACACCTGAACTAGTAATGTTCTCGGTTCTACTGCAGATAGCCTTGCGGATCAGATTCGAGGCTTATTGAAGAAAATCCCTACAAAACTGAAAAGTCGGTCAAATATAGGTCTGACCTTCCGCTAGCATAAATTATTGGGAGCGTTGTAGACAGATCAGATTTCCCTTATCATGGCTACGCTTACGAGCTAAATAAAGCTAAAATGCGATGTTGATAGCTTCAAAAAATATGATTTAGCGCTATCAGTATTACAGCAGAGAGAATACACGCCACGATAATTGACCGAGGAGGAATGTGTATGGCGTTCTTATCTTCTGATTCATAGTACCTTACCAAGCCAGCGCTTGACATAGGCCCGCCTGATTGACGTTGCCCCTTCGCCATAATTTAAAATACTGTCTGCTACGATTTATACGTTGTGATGAGGGATTACGTTGTCGGCGGACGCATTCTAAATGGCGATGATTTTGATTTAATAACTGGTTATGTTCACGTTGAGGGAGGAAGAATCGTCGAAATAGAAGAGCGATCAAACGTCAAACCCGACGATTGTGAGGCAAGTGGAATCGTTATGCCTGCTTTGATTAATGCACATACACACCTTGCTGACTCCGTAATCAAAGATGTCCCCTATAGCAGCTTAGACACTCTGGTAAAACCTCCTCACGGTTTGAAACATCGCGCCCTCCGTGAGGCAGCGCTGGACGTGTTAGTCGAGGCGATGCATCATTCGCTTTTAGACGCTTTTATTACGGGAACGACCATGCTAGCGGATTTCAGAGAGGGTGGCATTTATGGCATAAATGCGCTAAGAACCGCGATGGACTCGGTGAAACAAGTGAGGGTAATGATCCTGGGCAGGTTAAACGATGGACTAGACTATATAGTAGAAGATGAAATTGATAGCATTCTTGATGTCGCTGACGGCTTAGGGGTAAGCGGCAGTCGTGATTGTGGCAGTTCAGCCATTGGTGAGATGTTCAACAGGGCTCAGACACGTGGGAAGTTTGTTGCTATTCACGCAGGTGAAAAAGACGCCTCGGATATCGATTCTGCGATTTCACTCAATCCAGACTGCCTCGTACACATGACGCATGCTTCTAAACACCAAATTGAAAGTGGGATTCCCATTGTGGTATGTCCCAGGTCAAACCTAGTAACTGGTGTCGGCTCGTCTTTTTTACGGCCGCCAATCGGAGAAATGCTACAAGCGACCACTGTTGGGCTGGGCACCGACAATGTGATGCTTAATTCAATGAATATGTTTGCTGAAATGGAGTTTGCGTCAAAAGCATTTCTGCACGACGACCTCAAGGTGCTCGAAATGGCGACGCTTAACAACGCCAAAATATTAGGGGTCGATAATGAACTTGGCTCAATTGCCGCTGGTAAGCATGCTAATCTCCTCATCATCAACAACCGATCACACAACCTCTTTGGAACTCAGAGTATTATCAGCAGCGTCGTAAGAAGGGCTCGTCCAGACGATATAGTGCTCGTTACTCACGGGGGCCAGGTGTTAAGGTTAGCGCGTTGAAAGCGCTATTTGTGATCACAGCGGAAGACCATAAGCGACACGCGCTGCGACACGCGCACAAACCTGCAACGGCGAATCTGCACCAGGTTAAAGCTACGCTTTGCTGCATGAACCCCAAGTACACTAGAACAATTGCGTGAGAGGGGCATAAAAAAAGATGAACGTCAAAGATGTGATGACAAGGGATGTAGTCTTCGTTGAGGTACCGGGATCTCGAGACACAGCCCTCAAAATAATGAAGGAAACGGGAATAACAAGCGTTCCTGTCGTCAAGAACCGCACGCTTGTGGGTATACTCACGCGCGGCGATATTTTTAGGAATCCCGAGGAAGATCAAATCGCCCTTCTTATGACGAGGCAGCCCGTTTTTGTCTCTCCGATGGCGACCATCGAAGATGCAGCTCGCATATTCATTGAAAAGGCGATTCGACGTATGCCTGTTGTAGATGATTCGCAACTTGTCGGTTTTATTACAGTAACCGATATAGTGAGTGCTATAGCAGAGATGGATATCAAGACTCCGGTGGATAATTTTATCATACGTGAAATTGTTGCAGTTTGGGAAATGACACCCATTGACGTTGTAGGTGAGATTATGAAGCTCGCGAACGCTGAAGCAAGTCCGGTAATTGATTCGACTAACAGGGTCGTAGGTATTGTTACTGAGGGCGCTCTACTCAAAGCGAGCAAAATTGAAGATACTATAGAAAGGGCAGACCTGTCAGCGGGTTCAGACGAAGATGCTTGGACATGGGAAGCGGTTAGGGATACGATGAGTTTTTACTACGGTGTGTCTAGGGTAGAACTTCCGAGTTCACCAGTAAAGGACATAATGATGGCTGAATACGAATCGATATTTCACAAGACAGGCATAAGTGAATGTGCTAGACAAATGCGGCGTTTTGATGTAGAGCTCTTGCCTGTAGTCACGGCCGATGAGAAATTGGAAGGGATTATCAAAGACTCAGACCTCGTCAAAGTACTAATTTAAGTCGGCATCTTGCATAGAGATAAGAGTCCCGCGGTAGCACTGGAAAAATAGCCAAATTTGGGTTTTTTTGTTTAAGTAAACCTAAACTTCTTGGCCTTGGTAAGAACGCGCATAATCATTAAGCATTGGGACCTATATGTATGTACATATCAAGAGGGCAAGTTAGGACATGCGTCGATTTGCGTTGCTTGTTATTTCGCTAGTTTTGACATTTACATTACTAGCAATATCTGCGCCGCCTTCGGAAGCGGTTCCGTTTCCTTCACACCAATCGACTGCTACGAAACTCGAAATCGGGGGCGTTTTTGACCAAATTGACAGTCTGTTAAGTAGTCTTGACCAAATTGACAGTCTGTTAAATAATTTCACAACTGACCTCAATTCTTTGATCCCGCAACAAACAACGCCGCCGTCGGTCAACATAACCAGCGTTAAAACTGTTAACACGGGAACATCCTCTACGACGCCGCAAGTAATTGTTACCGTGAAAAATGGGAAAGTCGCGCTTGATGGCGTCAGAATTGACGTCTTATATAAGAATTCAGCTGGTGCGAATGTACTCTCGAATAGCACGGTGTTAGCACTAAAAGCTGATGAAACACGCTCGATAACATTTAAGCCACAAAGCTTGCCGGCAGGCAGTTATGGGATAGGGGTGACTGTATATAAAAACGGCACGGATCCCTCCAATAAAGCAACCCCTCCTTATGATTTGAAGGAAAATGCGGCAACACTCACAATTGCAGGAGCGGGAACGGCAGGGGACGAAGGGATTCAGGTCAGTAGTGTAGGTGATATCCTCAGTCAGCTCAGCCCTTGGATATATTTCATAATCGTTATGACCGGGCTTATTACAGTTGCGCTATTTTTCGTCTTCTGGCAAAACAGGTCCGGTGAAGACCGCTTTGGGGGTGATCATTTCAAGGGAGACGACTATATAGCAGGAGACAGTATTAAGAACCCCGCCGCACTCCGCAGTGCGTCTCCGAAAGCAGAGTATAGCTCTGAACGAGGGGCTATCGCAAAGCCACGGCGATCGAGAAAAATTGAAGTGACTCAATCTGAAGGCGCCTCTGAAGAGGGCGACACTAGCGAAAATCCTCCGCGTTCGACTTAGGACACGCTGTAGTTTTATTCTGACTAGTTTGTAGTTGGGGCTGTGACGCAAAAGGCGTTGAGGGACATAAATAGTAGTAAGAATGGATTCTAGCCGCTCTTTCGCATATACAGTTGTTCACACTATATAAGATGTATAAAGCCTGAGCCCATCACCCCCATATTGCTCCTATATCGAGGTTCTGTCGTACGGTTTCCTTGATCAAATCGATTTTTTGGCTGTCAAATGGATCTATGCGCGCGGTTAGCCTCTCTAATCGTTCAGCAGCAGTTAACGTATCCAAATTCACAAGAACTACGCTAACGCCGAGTTCTTGTGCTCGTGCAATAACGTGGTTGGCGGGGTACAAGCCACCGGTTAGCACGAGGCACGACGTCGAAGTTGATAAGGCGGCAAGTTGTATGTCTGCCCGGTCCCCTCCAGTTATGACTGCCTTAGCGGGCGCCTTTCTGAAATATTTAAGCGCAGATTCGGGCGTCATAGCTCCAATAAGGATCCTCTCTATGGGGCGGTCTTCTCCGTCAACAATAACCTCTCCACCAAGTTCTTCAGCTATTTCGTACGCATGAAGTGCTTTCAGTGCAGTTAAGTACGGAATTGACCCGAGGATCTCTATCCCTCGTTTTTTCATGTAGCTTTCAAATACTGGATCTTGAGACTGATTCAGCACGACGCCCTTGAGCCCTACCTTGAGTTTGTCGAGTAGAAGTTTGGTCATCGCCACTTTATCCAGCGAATAAATGTCGGTCACAAGTAAGATCTCAGCGTTCAGCATTTTGGCAATCTGAATGCTTGAAACGTTGTGCAAGAACCCTGTGCTGATATCTTTCGTCCCCTCGAGCAAAACTGCCTGCTTATTGCTACAAATTCGGTTAAAACCGCAAATAATGTCTTCAGCTTTAATGCCTTTAAAGAGGTTATATGTGAAAGGCGAGAGCAGTGATTCTTCCTCTAAATTGAGGACGTGTTTCATTAGATGCGCGTCTTCGTCAACCAAATTTCCGTTAACGGGAATAAGATTTTCACGGATCGGCTTATAGAACCCTAACAATCCTTTAAAATTTAATGCAAGACCTAATGCGACTACGGTTTTTCCACTTCGTTCAGACACGGAACTTATGACAAGTGCTGGAATCTCGCACTCAACGCTCAAGTTGTCCACCTCCGCTTTGATTAAGAGAATTATCTCTCGTTTCTACGACGACCAGCGCATCCACAGCAATGCAGCCCGTTTCTTGAACCACAAGGGGGTTAATCTCTATCTCTTGGATTTCTTTGAAATCTTGGCTGATTCTGCTGACGCACACAATAGTGCGCGCTATTGCGTTGATGTCTAGAGCTTTTCTACCGCGCGCGCCGAGGAGAATCGGGTATGACTTGACTTCAGAAATCATTTTCTTTGCCTCGGCTAGCGTAATCGGAGCTAATCTATGCGATACGTCTCTTAGCACTTCTACATAAACGCCCCCCAGACCAAAGGTGACGAAAGGTCCGAATTGGGGGTCGCGAGTGACTCCGATAATAACCTCTACCCCTTGCACCATCTCCTGGACCGTTATCCCTTCGATTAGCGTTTGAGGCATTCTTTTGTTAATATTAGCATAAATTTGATCAAAAGCGTTTCTAGCTGCCTTGTCAGTGCTTATACCTGTAATCACCCCTCCAACATCGGTCTTGTGTGAGATATCTGTCGAGTTCACCTTCAGCACGACGGGGTATCCTATCTCACGCGCCGCTCGAACAACTTTATCTCGTGAGGTCACAATTGTGGCTTTTGGGGTCACGATGTCGTACGCTCGTAGAACGTTCATACCTTCTTCTTCTGTTAACGACGTTCTCCCCTCTGCTTGAACTTGCTGAATTTGCAGTAACGCGCCTCTTTTTTGGCCTGCTCCTCTGATTTGAATCGATTCCGTCGCTTCTGCCGTTGCGATCTCTCTGAATCTGATAAGATTGCTCGCTGCTCTGACGGCAGTTTCCGGACTTGTGAAGTTAGCCGTTTTGCCTTGCTTTAACTTATCGCGCGTTTTTGCCAGCTCCTTTCCGCCCAGAAAGGATGTCAATATGGGCTTGGAAGCTTTTAAGGAGAGCTTATTGAGCAAACCTGCGGTCTCTTCTGGTTCTGTCATAGCTTGCGGTGTGAGCAATACGATTACCAAGCCGACGTTTTGATCAGCCAAGACAGTTTTCAACGTGTCACCATATCGTTGTGGCTTTGCATCGCCGAGAATATCAACAGGATTGTATATATTGCTCTCTCGGGTTAGTGCGCCCTGAAGTGCGATGATCGTCTCTTTGGTAAAATTTGCTAATGGTACTTTATACTCAACGGCAGCATCGCTCGCGAGCACGCCAAGTCCTCCGGCGTTTGTTATTATGGCCATTCCTGGGTTTTTCGGAATTGGGCAGCGCGAGAAGGCTTTTGTTGCGTCAAACAACTCGTCAATTGAATTGACCCGTATTATCCCTGACTGCTTGAATGCAGCTTCATAAGCGGCATCTGATCCTGCAAGCGCGCCTGTGTGGGAGGAGGCTGCCTTCGCCCCCATATCAGTCCGGCCTGCCTTGAGTACGACGAGCGGCGTCATCCTCGACACCTCTTTTGCAACCCGCATGAATTCGCGCCCTTTATCGATGCCTTCGACGTAGAGTGCAACGACGTCTGTCGATGGATCATGTGCGATATATTCGAGTAACTCAGCTTCTGCTACGTCGGCTTTGTTACCAACGCTTACCAACTTATCGAAGCCGAGGCTTTCATCGGCAGCCCAATCAAGAAAAGAGGTACAGATTGCTCCACTTTGTGATATAAGGGAGATATTGCCTTTGCTTGGATATTCGCTTGCGAAGGAGGCATTCATGTTCGCGCCAGTGCTAATGATGCCTAGACAGTTAGGGCCGACAATTCTGATGCCATGTCGTTTAGCTATGTCCCGAATTTGCGTTTCTAGGACCGCCCCTTGCGGTCCGGACTCTCTAAAGCCCGCTGATATAATCATTGAGGCTTTTATGCCCACGCGCGCCGAATCCTCCAGCACAGAAGGCACGATGCTCGCTGGGACTACGACAATTGCGAGATCGACCTTTTTTACCTTGGAATATGCCTTTAGACCCAAGACCTCGTCCGCGTTTGGATTTATCGGGACAATCTCCCCTTGGAAGTTTGCCTCTATCAGGTTCTTTAACACCGAATGCCCAACTTTGCCGCTCTCTCGGGAAGCGCCGATGACCGCTATAGATCTTGGATAAAAGAAGTCGTCCATCGTAGTCTTTTTGGCTTTTTTGACGTTAATAAACGTAACTCGCGGATTTAAGCATCCTACGGGTTTTGTTCTTGATTATATAAGTTGTGCCGCATTAGGATACTCGAATGTTTTATATATGAACTTGCCGATAATTGTTCACAAATTGTTCGAGGTAACCATAATGTCACGTTCGGCCCAAGGGATAATATTGCTGTTGCTATCTGTCCTTGCTGTTTCATTTCTAGTAAGTTACGCCGTAATTCCCACATCGGCAACCACGATCGTACAACTGCAACCTAATACGGTAAGTTCAGGCGATCGAGTGTACGTAACCGCGAATCTAGCAGAAAACTCAAGCACCGTTACGTTATCCTATTACGCCGACCTTAACAAGAACGGGAAGGACGATGACGGCGGGTCTTGGATAAAGATTGCTAATGTCACTGACGGTGGCGCAAATGATGGAAAAAATACGAGTAACGGTTTTATTAATTTTCAGTGGATGACCCCGTCACTGTCTCCGGGGCAGTACATCGTTAAAGTTGAAGATCCTAAAGGTCCGACCAGAACAACCGTTTTGACTGTGAATAACGCGAATCTCAAGCTGATACCAACTATAGTGGGGCCAAGCACTTCTACGGACAAAGGGCTGGTCAAACCAGGGGATTATTTCTCTGTAAGTACCCAAGTCACGGGTAACTGCCGTCTATGTCATACGACAGATAATCCTACAACGCAAAACCCAGGCGTAAATCAATCACAGGTTGATAAGGCCTTTTCTGCCGATTTAAGTGGAATCACGGGAAGTTCAGGGGACACCGCTGTTGATCCAACTTACGTACATCATCAGCTAGTGCAATGGTCCGGTATTGCGAGCAAGACACTTGTCGATAATCAGACGGTCAATGTCACGGTAACTGGCACAAATCCGGCTGGCAACTTAACTACACAATCGACAGCATTTGCCGGCGTCAATAAAGCAGTAAATATACCGCCCAAGTCCTCAAACGACAATAGCACTCAGGGCAACGCGTCTTCAGCACAATCAAGTGGTTCGACAAGCAATCCACTGCCTGGTTTTGAAGCAGTTTTTGTCGTTGCAGGATTGACTTTTGTGGCATATTTGATGAGTAGAAGGCGATAGATTGCTTATCTCACCGAGATCGACTTTTTAGCTTCCTTCTGTTGCTCGCTTTCAAACGCGCTAGTATTTGAGGCATTTGGCAACAATGAAACAGCGTAAGCTTGAAATCATTCTCGAACAGGCGAAAGTGTTCGACTTTCCTTCTGCTGAGCTCGAACAATATTATACGCCTGCAACGGTCGCTGCTCGACTTCTCCACTTCGCTTTCTTGCGAGGCGATATTGCTTCCAAGCGAGTGGTTGATTTGGGTTGTGGAACCGGCGTCCTTGCTCTAGGCGCAGCCTTATTGGGGGGAGTTGTGACAGGCGTCGATTCAGACGATCGAGCGTTGGAGATCGCTCAAGATAACGCTAAGGCGCTCGATGTTGATGTAACTTGGTTGAAAAGTGACATAGGAAGCTTTGACGGTTCTTATGATACCGTAATAATGAATCCGCCGTTCGGAGCCCAGAAGCGGCGCAGCGACAGGCCGTTTTTGCGTAAGGCAGTAAGCGTAGGTCAAGTCATCTATTTGCTTCACAATGCTGTAGTAAATGGCTTCGTGAGGCACTTCGTTGAGCCGCATCGCGTTACTGACGCAATTTCTGTGAAGCTCCCCATTGCACATACCTTTAAGTTTCATAAGGATGAAGTACGATATGTGGATGCGATAATCTATCGAATTGAAGTCGCACATTAATTTTCTAGTATTAAATCTGGGACAGGAAGGAAAAGGGTAAGAAATGACCGATATAGTCGTTCCAGGGGACCTTATAGGTGCCTCTGAGGAATACTTAGCAGGCGAAGGAACCTACGAAGAAAGAGGTAAAATATTCGCTGTAATTACCGGGAAAGTCGAAATCAACAAAGAAGACCGAACTGTTCGGGTGCTTCCTGTGATGAACACACCACCGGTCTTAAAAGTGGGCGACATTGTGGTCGGGCGTGTCATTGACCTCAAGAATGCTGTCGTCCTTGTTGACATTGCTCGAATAAAAGGCTTTGAAAACCGCGAAATTGCGAACGCAGATCAAGCTGCTATCCATATTTCAAACGTTAAGGATTCGTACGTTGCAAAGCTTGATACGGAATTTAACCCGCAGGATATCATAAAAGCGAAAGTAATCGATGAAAAGAGTTTGAGGTTGAGTACTGTTGAAAAGGATCTAGGCGTAATAAAGGCGTTCTGTACGAGATGTCGAACGCCGCTCCTGCGGAAGCAACAAAAGCTTGAATGTCCAAGTTGTGAACGGATCGAAACGCGTAAGATCTCAGAAGACTATGGGACAGGCATAATCTAATCTTCGATGTCTGTTTTTGTCATAAGAATTCTTTGACCGGGCTTGTTACAATGAATCTTAAGATTATTCGCGTCACAGAAGATGAAGCAGAGATAGAGTTTCTTGATCTAGGTCATACATTCTTGAACGTATTGAAATACTCGCTCCTTCAAGACCCGCACGTCGAAAGTGCTACCTACAACATAAAGCACCCGATGATAAGCAATCCAATATTCTATATAAAAACGAAATCCAAGGATCCGTTAAAAGCGCTGCAGGATGCTTCACTGAGGCTAAAAGACGAGTTTGAAGCACTTTTGGGACTCATTAGGTCAAAATCTGAAGCAATATCCTGAGGGACTATCATCAGATCAGTGAATCACGTCACGCTCGACGATGGAACAACTATCGAACTGAAAGTAGCCCACATTGACGATTATCAAAATGGCGGCTACGAGTACCTTTACTCGTGGCTGATTCAAGTCGATCAGTTT
>PMYA01000014.1 GCA_003170935.1 Methanobacteriota archaeon | reverse complement strand
CGTTAATATTATCATGAGCAAATCGGGTTAATTCACAAAATAACAAGGATTATGCAGACAGAAACCGGTTAGCGCTTGAGCAACCGGTTTGCACACACAAGCTCGGACTTAAGAGCAAGGAGCCGTCACACGCCCACCCATTTATTCGGCTTCCGCGCTCGGCGATTTTGTGCTCTGATATCTGATTTGACACTGAAGAGTTGAGATCTTAATAATAAGTCTGTTTATTGGTTACGAAGTGTGGTCATAGTCAAGCGTTTGGTCTTCGCCTACATCAGACGGAGGCGGTATACGATGCATCCGTATTTCCGTAAGTTTTCGGTGATACGTAACTTTCCAAGTATTAGTCCAATCAGGTCGAGGGGTAAACCCTTCTTGCGTGAATCCAGCAACCGTTTTGTCATACACTCGTTTCGATTTTATCGCACCTACGGCGAAACGGCGCTGCATCTCGCAAGCTATTTAGGTGTGTACCTGACACTAACCCCGTATGAAACCATTCTGGATGCTGAGCATCCTTGTCATTATCATCATAGTACTCTCCAGCGCTGGGTGTACGAGCCCGACCACCCAGAACGCGTCTACCAACCAGACGATCGATGGGACCACGATTCCCGCCACGACCGGCTCGCCGACACCGGCGGAGGCACGACAGATCGCGGCGGCAGCATACGTCTTCGGCTACCCCCTCGTCTTCATGGACGTCTGGAAGGATCACCAAACGGCAGTGCCATCGCCGGATCTAACGCGTGGTGTGGCACCCATCAACCAGCTTGTAAGACTGTACCAGACGCCACCAACAGCGGCGACAGGTGTATCGGCCTCGTATCCAAACGTTGATTTTAGCAATATTGTAGCATGGCTCAACCTGACGCAAGAACCGATGGTGCTGAGCGTTCCTGCCTCGAACGGTCGGTACTACGTGGTCCAGATGGCAGATGCGTGGATGAACGACTTCTCATCACTGGGGTCGCGCACAACTGGAAACGAGTCAGGCGCCTTCGCCCTCGTTGGTCCCGGATGGAACGACACGCTCCCCTCAAACGTGACAAAACACCAGGCACCAACAAACACCGTTTGGATTGCAATGAGGGTACAGCAGAACGGTCCCGCTGACCTTCCTGCGGCAGCAGCCTTCTTGGACAATGTCACCCTGACCCCTCTGAGCGCCTGGGGCACAAACTACATGCCGCCGACTAACGTACCGGTGAATCCTAGCGTGAACGGCACCGATCTCACAGCTCCCGCTAGCGCTGCTCAGGTTGCGAATATGACCCCTGATGTATTCTATAGTCGTATGGCGACGCTTATGGGCGGCAATCCTCCACACAGTGCGGATACACCCGTTATCGATCAGATCGCACGGATCGGTATCATCCCAGGCAAACCGTTTGCTTGGAACGGCCTGAACGCCACGATGCAGGATGCGATCACCCACGGCTATCAGGATGGCATTTCCCAAGTCAATGCCGCGGCTGCCAACTGGCCAAGCGTACCCGTTGTAAACGGCTGGCTAATCCCTTATAATGCTGGCGACTACGGGACAAACTACACGCTTCGTGCCGGCATGGCACTATCGTCTCCTCTCTATAACCTCCCGCAGGACGCGCTGTATTCCCAGTCAAAATCCAATGCGACGGGCGTTCCGTAATCCGGCGCGTATAACTACGTGTTACACTTTGCGAACAACAGTACCCCGCCTGTCAACGCGCTATGGTCGGTCACCCTCTACGACAGCCAAGGCCGCCTCGTACCCAATCCAATTAACCGATATGAGATCTCTCCGCACATTGGTAACCTCACTTACAACCCGGACGGATCGCTCGACATCTACATTCAAAACGCGTCTCCTGGTGGTAACAAAGAGTCCAACTGGCTTCCCGCTCCGCCAGGCGCGTTTGAGTTTGTGCTGCGTCAATACTGGCCGCAAGAAGCCGCACTGAACGGCTTGTGGGTGCCGCCTGCGGTTCAAACGGTGGGCTCCGCTACAATGACGACAAATGTGACGGCGTCGGCGTCGTAAATAGACGCCGGTAAGGGCGCTCTTGAGCGGCGGCGATAGTTCCATGCAACGCTAGCGCAATCATGGCCAGGCGCAATCTGCGTTGTCTAGCAGCGGATGCTTGTAGTGCTTCCAATCGATTCCGTTCACGCCGTGCGCCGACGACCAACAAACAGTGAAGCGACAAACCCACCGAACAAAAAGAGCGAGATGCCGTCAACCGCGTGTTGCATCGCAGTACTCATTGTCTCGTTGACGATCTGCGTCGTGGTATTTTGCTCTGCTTTCACGACCTGTAGATCTGTCGTCTTGAGTGTGTCAACCCATCGCGGAAGGTTCGTTTTAACGTCCTGTGCTGTCACTTGAGTTGGATATGCCTTCTCTACCGCAGGGCCGAGCGCCGAGTAGATGCTGACAATAAGGAGCACTCCGATGACCGCTGTTCCTAACGATTCCCCGAGGTTCGTACTTGTGTTCAAGATTCCTGATGCATCTGCCTGCTTTTCGTCAGGCGCTGACGAGAGGATAAGGTTGACGAGCGGTCCGAGAGCAAGCCCAAGTCCTGCGCCAATGAGGATGGTACCCGGGAAGATATCAACAATGTGCGTGTTTAAGCTAAAAACGCCTCGCAGGAGCAGTGATCCGGAAAGAGCGATAAGAATGCCAATGGGGATAAGGAAACGTGGGGCGAGACGTGCGGATAGCGGTCCTGATGCAAACGAGGTGATGAGCAGGGCGATCATTAGCGGAATAAACGCAACTCCTGTCATAAAGGAACTTACGCCCGTTACGGCCTGTAAGAATATAGGGATGATGAAGACGATTCCTGCAAGGCTAAGACGCAAAAGCAAATTTGCCGCGTTCCCCGCGCTGTATGCGCGTGCACGGAAGAGCGTGATGTCGGTGAGCGGGACTTTGTGGTGGCGGATTCGGCGGCGCTGCCACAAAGCAAAAACTACCAAGAGCAGAGCTCCCGTGCCGATGAGCACAAGAACACGTTCCCACGCCCCGAGGTCGTTTAGCGTAAGCGTTCCAGCGACGACTAAAAAGAAGCCAGCCGCCGATAGCGCGACCCCTACTACATCAAGATCGCGCCAACTGATCGTAGGCGGTTCTTCGGAGAGTCGCCTTGAGAGCGCAAAGATGAGCACCACGATAACCGCCTCGAGGCCGAAGCCGACACGCCAGCTCCAAAACGTCGCTAGTATGCCGCCTAATAGCGGACCGACAGCAGCGGCGATCCCGCCGATAGCCGCCCAGAGGCCAAATGCGAACGCACGCTCATTGCCTTCATATGTGCTGGAGATGAGCGCCGCGGAGGCGGGGAGCATGAGTGCTGCGCCGATTCCCTCAAGGAGCGACCAGCCAATGAAGAGCATAGGAGCGTTGAGGCTAAACGCGGCGATTACGGTTCCTATTCCGTAGATAAGCGTTCCATACAAAAAGGTCCGCTTGCGCCCCACGATGTCTTGAAGTTTAGCGCCGAGCAGCAGCAGGCATGCGATCACAAGTGAGTATACTGCGAGGGTAGCTTGGATGACCTGAACGGTGGTATGCAGCTCGCGCACGAGCGTTGTGATAGCGACGGTAAGAAAAAACGCGTCGACGATGATGATAAAGTTCGCGAGAGATGCGATTAAGAGTGTCCACCAGATGAAGTTCTTTTTCATGGCATCATATAACGGTCCGTGGCGCGATTTATTATGTTAAATTGCCTACATACGTCTGTAAAAGATAAGTGTTGCTGTATTTGAGCACGGTTCTGCCTCCCGATGCTTAAAAGGCACGTTAGTATACACATCCGACAAGTCCTGATCATTGAACTTCAGGTAAATTGCCGTTGTATTGATATTGGTATGCCCCAGCACCTACGCGAAGGCATAATCAGTCGCTTACGGCTAATCACAACGATTAAGTGACCAGCACCGCCCTCATTCACTATTATGTTAGCGGCTGAACATTACCCAGACGTTTTCGCTGACGCTGTACTGCCCAAACCCGAGTTATTAGAGATCCACCGCAGCAAAATCTCTATTCACAATGCAAAAGCAGGATACAGTTATCCAACGATTCGGCTGCCCTATTCGTTTTCAAAGCTTGCAGGACATTCAATGCGTATCTACCAAACGGTGCGTGATGTAGCGCTTGCATCTCTAGTCGTTGTCTCAACAGGCGTTGGCCCAAAAAATAAGCCTGAACGATCGGAAAATGTCGAAATAGGCCCTAAACTGCCCGCCTATATCAGGCGGAGGTAACTGGGGCGGTTTTGCAACCCCACACGCAACACGTGTTTACGGTTTTTGCCTTCCATCTCTTGATAGAGCGCGCGCCACGGCCTTTCGTAGTAGATACACTAGATAGCCCAAAAAAACCTTCTGAGTGTGTGTGCTCCTCGCAAGAATCGCTTCAGTCGAATAGAAGTCCCTCTTTAGAGTCGTTATCTCCGTGCGCGGCGCATAAAGCACATAGATCGGGATGCCAATCAGAATCGACACGATTCCAAATGCTATGGTGGTGATGCCACATTCATACATGAGGAACACGCTCAAGATAATGCCCGCAATAGGGATTGCCGGCCCGGTGAGCCGTTCAAGGTAAGTGCGCTCACTGTCTGTTTGCCTCCTCGCTCGAAGCGTGAGCACGGCGGCACACGTGGCTATATAGACAAAAGCAAGATTAAACGCTGAAAAGATGATGAGTTGCGTTAATCCGCCAATTAATGAAGCGAATAACGCAATGGCGGACTGTATAATAATCGCGTTGGAAGGGGTACCAAACCTCGGATGAATTCGGCTGAAAAGCCTTGGAAATAGTCCTTCCAGTGAGATCGCATAGGACAGACGGGCGGTCGCAAGTGTACCCGACTCGTCAAACCCAGAAATTGAGATGAGCGCCCCCAGCCCCAGTATCGCGCCTCCGATAAGGGCAAGTGCCGGCGTGTACGACAGGACGACGCTGCCAGCGGTGGCAAGGGGCGCGGGATCGAATTGGAGCGACGTCCAGTTGACCACAGCGAGTGTCATGAAGCCTACGGCTATGTAAAAAAAGGTTACAATTGCCATGCCAAGGATCATCGCTTTCGGGAGGGTCTTCGTCGGATTCTCGATTTCACCGGAGGGGATGACTGCCAGTTCAAATCCCGTGTACGCCCAAAAAATGATAATCAGCGCTGGTGCGAAATTGCTAAAACCAAGCGGGGCAAATGGGACAAGATTCGAAGCTGCTGTGCCCGGGTGAACGACTAAGTAGACAAATCCTGCGACGATCAGCAGTAGTAGTGGGCTTAATTTTGCGATGGTAAGGACATCATTGACCCGTCCAGCAGCCTTTGCCCCCCGCACATTTATGTATGCTATAACCGCGACAAAAACGATTTTGATGACGTCGCCCTGAAGCACCGTGAGCGAGGGCACAAAATACGAAAGATACAGCACAAAGGCGACCGGCATAACGGCAAGCCCGGCAACTTCGGCAATCCAGAGGGGCCAGCCCACTAAAAAGCCGGCAAAGTCCCCCCAAGCCTCGCTTACATATGCAAACGCACCCCCCACCTTAGGAACAAGAGCCGCAGCTTCTGCGAAGCTCAATGCTATAAGTATCGCAATGACCCCGGCAACGATAAAAACAACAAGGCTTGCAGGTCCGAGATACGCACTGCCCAGTGCCGAGATAATGTAGATATCCGCGCCTATGGCACCGCCGACGACGAGATTTGTAGCGTCGAAGAGGTTCAGCTTTTGCGAGCTAGTGCTGCTTTTCATTGCATTCATCCCCTTAGGGCCGTTTATTTTCTCGACTTTTACAGCATATATCTTCGCATTTTTGTGTCTAAGGAGGCGCTACATTGGTGGCGCCCTGCCCACATAAAAGGTCACTGTATAAAAACCACCATTATGGCGCTCCTCCAAGCGTTCATCGTGCACGGCATGGTCGTTTCGGCGACCCTATCTCCTGTGGGGGGCATTTTGGCGCTGTTGCTATTGGAGCACCCGACGATCAGGCGTTGCAGGAGTGCAGGGGTTTGGCGAAAAAAGTGGTAATGCTCGCCAATCACCTACGTCGTTGCCGGGTTCGATCTTAGCTTACTCGGCAGCATTGCCATCCCCCTGGCACTCGATTGGACAGCCCTGATCGGCTTTAGCGTCGTTTTTGTGCTGTTCGCCCGCACTTCACCGCCGCAATCTGATGAAAGGCCTATGATCGAACCGACGGGCAACTCAGTTTTTGCAGCCTTCGTTTATGCTCGATCATGTATTGTTGAGCGGCAAACCCGGTAGAATTTTAGTTCAGGAGCGCCTTTAAATCTCAATTCCGACAACGGGGAAGAGAGGCGGGGACTCGGTCGAAGCACGACTTGTTAAGTGTTTTGAGGGCTGCGAATGACTGTAAGCGACAAATCTTTGATCTACACAACGTCAGGGGGGGCACGTAGGTGGATATCGCTCTCTTCGCCGTGAGCTTGGCATTCATCTTCGTCGGCTGCACTCTTTTTACGAACGGCGTCGAATGGATCGGGCGCAAGTTCAATCTTTCTGAGGGCGTCGTCGGTTCGGTATTGGCTGCCGTGGGCACGGATTTGCCCGAAACTATCATTCCCTTGATAGCAATTTTCTTTGTCACGGGAGCGACAGGTCAAGATGTGGCTATAGGCACGATACTAGGGGCCCCGTTCATGCTGGGAACCCTTGCCCTGTTTATTACCGGCATTAGCATATTCATTTTGAGGAGGCGTCGGGAGAAGGGAGCCGAAATCGACTTTGACAGCCGTATTACACAGCGAGATTTGGGCGTTTTTCTCCTCGTGTATTTGAGCGCTATAAGCATTGCTTTCGTGTTACCGCAGCAGACAAAAGCGCTTATAGCACCCCTCTTTGTAGCCATTTATGTCGCTTACGTATGGCGGGTGTTTAAGACTGATAAGGGTGGATCAAGAGCACTGCCAGAACCGTTGACGCTCGAGTCGTGGGCCGCGCGACTTACAAACGTCACTGCCCGCCAGAACCCAAAGCTATGGCTCGTGATGGTGCAAACTACCTTTTCATTGCTCCTTATTATAGCAGGCGCTCAGCTCTTTGTGAATCAAATTGTCAGTCTCGCCGCGCAGCTTAACGCAAGCGCGACGTTACTCGCACTCATTATCGTGCCTGTTGCGACAGAGCTGCCAGAGAAGCTCAATAGTGTCATTTGGGTGAGCCAAGGCAAAGATGCGCTCGCATTGGGGAACATCACGGGGTCAATGGTATTCCAGAGCTGCATTCCAGTGGCATTCGGAGTTGCATTCACCGGGTGGGCACTTGGTTCTATTGAGCTATTAAGCGCTGTGCTGGTTCTCACGGCAGGCCTTTGGGTCTATGTGCTTTCAGCCAAAGCTAAGCTGGTGGCACCAGCGCTTATCGTCAACGGCGTCCTCTATGTCCTGTTCCTCTCAATCGCTCTTCGAGGCTAACGTTTTCACTTCGCAGTCTTTCAGGATGGACAACCAAAGGTTAACGCCCCCTGATCCGATCCCAAGATGACCTCGAGTGTGGGCCTAGTCGCGGAAGGCAAATCGTAACGATCAAGTCTGCAGCGCCGAGTTTGCACGTATCATGCTAGCCATTAAACATTATCCGAATTATCATGGCGCGATGCCTAACCACGAGCTGTTAGAAAGATATAAGGGCAGAATCTCGCTTCATCGGGCAAAAACTGGTTATATTTATTCCAAATCCACTTATCTACTTGAGATTGAAGAGGTATCACTTATCCAATAGGTTGATGATGTCGCCTTCTATTTCAACGGGTTTTGTTGTTGGCGAATACCGCTTAAAAGGCACACCTTCTTTGGAAACCAAGAATTTTGTAAAATTCCACTTTATGTTGCTTCCGAGAATGCCTCCGGGTAACTCTTTTTTCAGATAAACAAAGAGAGGATGGGTATCTTTACCGTTAACGTTTATTTTCTCGGAAATGAGGAAGGTGACGCCAAAATTTATCAGGCAAGCTTTGACCATGGTCTCATTTGTCTCTGGCTCCTGTTTAAACTGGTCAGAGGGAAAGCCAATCACCACAAGTCCCTTGTCTTTGTAAGTCTGGTGAAGAGTATCACTTTGTGGGTGGGCACGACTGAGCAGCCACGACTACCTCAAACCCCTGCTCTCTTTTCTGTGCCGGTTTCATCGCAATTCTGGGCCTGCGTTTTGAACTCCGCTTAACGGGAACCGCCTTCGTAGATTTCCAGGACGAAAATCGCAAGCTTTGAATGAGTCACGCGCGTCACCGCAAATAGTTGCGCCAACGAGGTAAAATCTCGAAGGAAGAGTACCTCGAGCGGAAGAAGTACTGGCCGTGACTGAGCTGATCTTCTCGTTGTCCCCTATTTTTCGAGCTTAAGGAAACGCGAGTTGAATGCAACAATTACAGTGCTTGCAGACATAAGCACCGCACCTGCAGCCGGTGTCAGTATGATGCCAAAGGGATAGAGGATGCCTGCCGCGAGCGGTATGGCAAGGGCATTGTAGCCCGTCGCCCACCCGAGGTTTTGCACCATCTTTCGATACGTGCTGCGTGCTAATCTAACGATGGTGACGGTATCGAGGGGCGTGCTCCGCACGAGTATGATGTCACCTACCTCTACCGCCACGTCAGTGCCCGCCCCGATCGCTATGCCTACGTCAGCCTGTGCGATAGCTGGAGCATCGTTGATGCCGTCACCGACCATGGCGACGACAAGACCGCGGGACTGCACCTCCTTTACTTTCATCACCTTGTCCTGCGGCAGAACCTCGGCAAAGTAATCGTCAAGCCCCACCTCCTCTGCAACCCACTGCGCCACCTGCCGATTGTCGCCGGTGAGCATCAGGCTGCGTATACCCATCTCTTTAAGCGTAGCGATCGCCTGCTTCGATTCGGGGCGAATGATGTCGGCAAGGGCAATGGCACCGGCTACTACCTTATCGATGACCACGAACACCACTGTTTTGCCCTGGGCGGTTAACCGCTCAATGCGCTCATCGGTGACCGTGCGACGCTGCTCTTTTAGGTATCCGGGGCTGACCACTCGCATTACGTGGCCGTTTACCGTGCCTTCAACGCCCTTACCCGGCAGCGCCCTGAAGGATTCAACGTGAAGCGCCGCGCTAGCTGCCTGGGAGGCGACTATCCCCTGTGCAATGGGGTGCTCAGAGCTTCCTTCAAGCGCTGCGGCATACGACAAAAGGGCGTGCTCGTCTACTTCACCGGTGAAGGTAACGACATCCGTCACGCCAAAGCGTCCTTCTGTGAGCGTTCCCGTTTTATCGAAGATCATCGCTTGTATATTCCTCGCCTGCTCGAAAGCGGCACGATTTCTGACGAGGAGGCCGTTTTGCGCTCCGAGGGCCGTCGAAATAGCAACGACCAACGGTATCGCGAGGCCTAACGCGTGCGGGCACGCAATAACCATCACTGTCACCGCCCGCTCAAGACTAAAGTCGACGCTCGCGTTGATGAGCAGCTGCCACACGAAAAACGTGAGCCCTCCTCCGACAAGGGCGATAATAACGAGTGCCAGTGCTGCACGGTCGGCGAGATCTTGCGTTCGTGACTTGCTCTCCTGTGCCTGCTTCACGAGGTCGATCACCTGCGAGAGGAATGAGTCTTTGCCTGTCTTCTTGACTTCGACTGTGATGGCCCCCTCCCCGTTGATAGCACCTCCAATGACTGTTGCACCGGCTTTTTTAGTCACCGGCTTTGACTCCCCGGTGAGCATCGATTCGTTCACCGAGGTCTCGCCATCGACGACCTCGCCGTCAGCAGGAACCTTCTCACCTGGTTTCACGAGGACGTAATCCCCAACTACGAGTGAGTCCAGAGGAACGTCGCGCACGCTTCCGTCTGAAAGCAGCTTGTGGGCGTCAGAGGGCATGAGTTTAGCTAGTTCTTCAAGGGCCTGCGACGCCCCCAGAACCGACCGCATCTCGATCCAGTGGCCGAGGAGCATGATGTCGATCAGGGTGCTTAGCTCCCAGAAGAGGACTCCGCCGCCCAAGCCGAACGTGATCGCCATGCTGTAAAGGTACGCCGTGGTGATGGCGACGGCGATGAGCGTCATCATGCCAGGGAGCCGCACCCGCAGCTCATTGACAATCCCCTTCAGGAAGGGGTAGCCGCCGTAGAAGTACACAAACGATGCTAAAATGAAGAGAACGTATTGATCGCCCGGGAAGCGCAGTATCCCTTCGAGTCCGGCAAATGATTGAATCGAGGGAGACAGGATAAGGATGGGTATGGTGACGATGAGCGATATCCAGAACCGTCGCCGAAAATCAGCGATCTGGTGGCCCGCGTGGCGAGAGTACGACGGTGCCCCTTTTCGCGGTGCTGGATGCGAGACTCCGACATGGACACCGTGCTCCGCGTGGCTGTGCTCAGCTTCGTGCATCTCTTCGTGCATCCGATGCATGTCGTGTCCTTCGTCGAGATGCTGATCGCTCATTTCGTCAACTTATCACTCCTTTTTAATCGTTCGACGTTGGCCTTTGTCTTGACTTCTTGCCCTGAGGAGCTGCATAACAAACGCCCGACGGTGCGCCCGTGTGCGTCGCATAGCGGATTTGTTTTGCGATTGACCAAGAAACAGTGACCCTTCTGCGCAGGTTAAGCACGCAAAAAGGGGACGATGGCGGGTCGCGTGCGAGGGACTTAGGATTGCGCTTATTGTCCCATCGCGCCCATGTGCTCCTGCATTTCCTGCTGCATCTGGCTGCGCGCGTTCGCGTTCATCCCGTAGCCCATGTACGGCCCCATACCATAGCCATTTCCGCTGAGCCTGTGCATGTCGTCCCACATGTTCTGCCACATGTTTTGTTGGTACGGCGCTTGCCCGACAGCACCGCCGGTGATAACCATGCAGTAGTAAGGCATGAGCGTTGAGTTGCCGTATTCCACAGCCGCCCCTCTCTGGGCACTCGCGTTAAACCCTGACCACATCGTCGCATTCTGCTGGACCGTAGTGTACCCTTGCCCCATGAACATGTTTCTCATCAAATCGAAGTCTGCCTGCGCCGTTGACGCATTATTGCACGCTTGGACGCTCACGGCGTAAGTGCCGTTGTTGTCGCTCACTGTGCCGTTGTACACTGCAATCCCTGCTTGAGGACTTGGTAGCATTGAAAACGGCGTCACCACGGTGAAGTTCAACTGTTGCATCGTGGTCGCGAGGTACTGGCTCACGTTTTGTACTGCTCCCGCCGTGGTGGGAGTCGCCGTCGGTGAAGTCGTCGTCGGGTTAGTTGTACATCCGGCGGTGAGAACTGCTGCGAGCATCACTACCACTAACGCGCCTGCTAAAAACGATTTTTTCATTGTAAACCCTCATAGTTACTCATAATGATGCTGGTAATACATAGCTCGGGGCTTTAAGCATTGGGTTTATTATGCACAGCACAGGAGCTGATTATCATTTGAAACCGTAGGAATAGTGTTTTGCATAGAATAGGGAGATATGCCACGTCCGACTTTGAGCTTACGCACGAGTGAATAGGTAACTCCCTTGGAAGCGCTTTGCGTACTCATTTGTGCTCGGTCACAGTAGGCTAATCATAACGATTAAGGGTGCAGCGCCGACTTTGCACGTATTATACTAGCCACTGAACAGTACCGTTGCCATGATGTTACGATGCCAAACCACGAGCTGCTGGAACTCCATCGTGCCAAAATCTCGCTGCACCACGCCAAAGCAGGTTACAACTATCCGACGATTCGATTGTCCCACACGTTTTCAAAGCTTGCCGGACTGCCCACACGAATCTATCAAACCATTCATGATGGAGCACTAGCCTTCTTAGTTGTTGTCTCTGAGGGCGTGGCCACAGAAAACGGTGCAGAGCCAGTGGAAAGTGCCAAAATAGATGCTAAATCCTCCGTCTTGACATGGCGGAGGTCGCCGGTTCGAATCCGGCCGAGCCCATCGTTCTTTTTAGAATCGGCCAAGCTAGAGTCATCCTCAACCTGCGAAAAAGCAATGTCTTATTAATTCAATGTAAATCAAACAGACAAATAAACGTCGTGGAGACACCCTATGCCGATGACACCTTTTGCTATCATGTCCCTGGTATCAAAATTCCAGGAATCGAGAATATTCCTGACAGCTGCTGAAATGGATATCTTTACTCTGCTGGCAAAAAAACCGATGTCGGCCCAGGAAATAGCGGATAGATTAGAAGCTACTGTGCGGGGCGTCACCATATTGCTTGATGCTGTCGTGAGCATGGGTTTACTCGAGAAAAAGGAAGAGAAGTACCATTGTCCGGCCGAAGTAGCCTCCATAATGTCAAAGGAGTCACCGACTTCGATAACGCCTATGGTCATGTTTGCTACGGGAGGATGGAAAAGGTGGTCGTATTTGACGGATATTGTGCGCCTTGGAAAAGACAGGATCAGAGGAACAGCGTTTGACATCAATGAAAGCGAACAGGAGGCTTTTTCCGGTGCCATGCATGCTATTGCCTATGAGATGGCCCCCTCCATAGTGGCAGCTAGTAATCCAAGCACGGCTAGGAAACTGCTCGACATCGGCGGTGGTTCTGGCACATATACACAAGCCTTTCTCGAAGCCTCGCCCGGCCTGACCGCCACAATCTTTGATCTGCCGTTGGTCATTAACATGGCCCGACGGCGTCTGGCCAGTACCGGTCTGCTCGACCGAATCCAATTGGTTGCCGGTGATTTTTATAAAGATAAACTTCCAACAGGACATGATTTGGCATTGCTTTCGGCTATTATTCATCAAAACAGCCCGGAACAAAATGTTGAACTGTACCGGAAGATATTCAGCGCCCTTCAGCCAGAAGGACGACTGGTTATCCGTGACCATGTAATGAGTTCTGACCATACCCAGCCAACCAGCGGGGCCTTATTTGCCGTGAATATGCTTGTTGGCACTGCAGGAGGCCGGACCTATTCTTTTGAAGAAATTAAGTCAGCACTTGAATCGGCTGGTTTTATCAAAGTCAATCTGATACAGCATGATGAACGAATGACGGGGTTGGTGGAGGGGTTTAAACCTTAATAGCTATCACAACTTGCAGGTTTGCCCACTCGAATATATCAAACCGGACATAAAGGCGCATTGGCCTTTCTTGTTGTTGTTTCATCTGCTTGCACTACGGCCACAGAAAAAAGTGCTTAGAACTCAGAAGATACTAAACTACGTTCAAAAATGCCCGCCTTGACGTACCTATACTAAATCCTTTTTTGGCAATAACGTTCGACCAAAGTTTACTATAGCTCGCGGTGTATTTTAGCATCGAGACCAAATAGTGAGGACAGAGCGCAATTCGCAGCAAGTAAAGCTATCTGTATGTGGAGGCGCCAAAAAATGACTAAGAAAAAAATACTGTTCCTTTGCACGCACAACGCAGCGCGATCGCAGATGGCCGATGGGTTCGTGAATGCCCAGTATGGTGATCGGTACGAAGGCTACAGCGCGGGAAATGAACCTACAGAAGTGCATCCATGCGCAGTTTTAGTAATGGCAGAAGCAGGCATCGATATTTCCTCATACCGAGCAAAGTCGTTGGACGGGTTTCGCGAAGCATCCTTTGACTTCGTCGTCACCATGTGCGCCGACGCCGAGGAGAATTGCCCCGTCTTTCCCGGTGGAATGACGTATCTTCATCACCGCTTTGCTGATCCTGTCGCCGTTACACAAGATAAAGACCAATGCGTCCCCTTTAGGCAGGTGCGTGACCAGATTAGACGATGGATCGGCGCGACGTTCAGCAGTGTCGGCGCAAAATTTTGATGCAACCGTGCCAAAGGTCTCTTCTATGTCCTTTAGCGTATTCTCATATTCACCATTACGTTACCGAGCTTGCGTTCCTCGTTCTCACTGAAACCACTATAGAGGGTTTCTCTTTACTCTTATATTGATTCGTGCGTAATCCTACGACCCTTCGAGGAGAGCGTTACTTCATATGTTGCTTGCGACAGCATCCTAATGCGAATCGCCATCCTTGTCCAGGACATTTTGCAAGCAAACACTCTGCGAGCAGTTCTGGATCACAAAAACCTTGATCAATCTGTTCTTGCGTATCACGTCGGACGCCGAAAAGACGCCCATCTTCGAGCGCTTCAAACTGTCGTTGCAGATACGGTATAACTATCTCGTCGCGCCACGTCGAAGGCGAGTCGGCCCCTCGTTCGCGTTCGGCGCGCCATTGCTCGTGTACCCTTTTCCTTCAACTTCCCACTGTATTGCTTCGGCGGCACATCCTGCGATGAAAAACGAAATGTCATCGTTTTCGATACGTATAGGCAGCGTCATGGCATCGCTCGATAGTTGCGTATTTGATGTGTATATTCTTTGCCCGATGATATCGCTTAGATGCGTCGTTTAAATTGGCTTAAATAACCCGTGGGGTCACACAGTAAGACCGTTAAATCCCTATTAGTCCAAAATGCATTGATCGTTTGCAAACGATGAGAATGCAAACGGGCTTATCGAAAAAGAAGAACAATCTATAATTGATTAGGTATTAGAAAAAAATCGTCGTAACTCCTGCGCCACGCGTTCCGCCTTGCCGCCGTCTCTGCGTAACGACGCGGCATGCTCCAGGGTCTGAGCAACCTGCTCCCATCCGCGCACGGGAGGGCCATAGGGGTTAGCAAGGGTTACGTCTTCTCGATGGGAGAGTAGCTTTTTCACAGGGTCGGGGTTTCTCTTCAGGAACTTACCTGTTGCCAGGTGATTGCTCAATTAATTCGTCGACATCATCTGCCGCAGCCATTTAGATATTACCTTATATATGATGCGTTGTGAGAGCGGCAGGCTACAGATCATCGAAATATGCCTGCACAAAAATCACCCATCCCCTATTCCCTCAAGAACTTCTTCTAAAATCTCCCTCACCCGTCTGTTGGTCATCGCAGCAGAACGGGCCAGCCTCGTTTCAGGGAACGAAACGTCTTTAGATAGTTGATCTAGGTCTTCTTTCTCATGGTTGAGCAATTCAATAGCTTCTAATAACCTCTCTTTCATTTATTCACCTTTTATAATCGATAGCAGCTCATAACAGTTAGCTGTTAATCTAATTGATTGTTAAGGTCTTCTTGCGTTTCCTTTTTGAAACCAGGACTCCTGGCCCATGACCGTTGTGTTAATCATCAGCATTTAATCCTTCGTTGACAAAACATCGTCCTTCACAATGACAAGCATCCATTACTGCAACATTTATCCCCTTAGAACGCTTTTTTATGAGTTTAGAAAAACGGAGTTACTACCACCGCCGCCAGCATAAAAGGAGGTATTCAAATGGCAAGGATCGAAGAGAGTATTGAAATCAAGTTTCAAGTCGAAAAAGTATTGCTTACGCTACTCTTGCTGAAAACTGGCCTAAGTGGCTTCTTTTCCCCTATAAAATTCTCTTAGGGTGCGCTTTTAAGAGCTGGGCCCCTCGATTCGCGCTCCAGCTCCTTCCTTACGTCAGTCGCCTCGCGCTCCACCAAGACTTGGATAATGTTCTCAGATTTTTGGAGGTTTGGAAGGTTGGTTCAGCACTATCGTTCGTTCAAAAGCCCCAATTACCAAAGAACAAAATTGGCACGTAAAAAGACGATTAGAACGAGTACGCCGATAAAAAGCAAATAAAGTGCGTATTTGAGCGGATCTTGTTTCATTATCCTTACCAGATTCATATTCTTGCCCCCTTCTTGCACGCTTGCACCTGCCATCCTACGGATACAGTAGGAAGTACAAGACTCCTACTAGTTATCATCACAGGCCTAGAATAAAACCATCCAAGTTACCCTTCTACCTATTTTATACTCACCTTATTGTGTCAGTTTAAAAGGCACTTTGTGTGCACGTCTTGCAAGTCCTTGGTCATTGAACCTCAGATAAAACTACCTTTCTTGTCGTATTTTAGTGGTTAAAAGAAATCAAATTATTCGTTTTTTAGCCGTGAAAAACGTGCAAAACTCCCTATCCGTCATAACCCACTTTTTTGATTATACCTATGCCGGCGCTACCGTGGTCATAATGAAAAGCTGGTCATATTGTATGTATTCGTTGTCAACTCCGGCATATTCACCAGTCCCTTTAAGGTAAGCATCGTTAACCGTGGTTGGTACGTGCCCTAGTGCGACCGTCGCCGCTTGCTATCCGAAGTGCGTATTGCTTCCTATGTCTAGTACATCTCCAGAAACGCCTGTCGATAATGACTTAAACAAGCTGCTAGTCGCCAAGGTCGTCATAATTCTTGAGAAGGCGAAAAGGAGGTGGCCGTTGTGGCAGGAGGCAAAAGTGATATTCGAGTGGCGTTTGGATGCTGTGCGTCACATTAAATCAATTATGGGTAAAGAGGTTATTGGGATAGAACCCATTTTTACCCGCACGAGTATACGCCTAGAGGGGGCAGACCAGAATGAACCTCGGGATGCACTTACCTATCACCTTCTCCCCTGTGACTGGTGGCCTTCCGGAAAAACCATTCTTACAATCAGTGACGATGGTATCGTGATTGACCATCCTCATCCCCTTTTAAAGTAGCTCGAGCCGCGTCGGAAAGGCAAGCTTTCTTCTGTTCCTAGTTTGATAAATCTCCGCTTGCGAACATTTCAGCGTTCTATATTCACGCGGCAGCCTACAATATGTTGTGCATTTAATGTAATAACGTGATCTTGTCGCTTTTATTAAACCCGCAGCAAGAGCGTTGTTCAAGCGCGAAGCATCACTCAGCGATCTGAAGTATAATTTAGCTCAGAATTTTTTTTCTCAATTTCCTTTCCAATGGAGAAGGCTTTCGCCACGTATTTTCCAACGCCGTAGTAAGAGAAGTTATCTATGCTAAATATGAGGGGCATTATTTTTTCTATGAGAGGTTTGTCGTCTTTAATCAAGTCTTCATCCACTTTTACATCTTTAATTTCCCCAATGAACTGCGTATGCCCCCCGATTTCGACGCTTCGAAGCAATTGACACTCTAAAACAAATGGGAACTCATCGACGTACGGTGCATCCACCACTTCGCTTTTAGCCGGTGTCAGTCCTGTGACAGCAAACTTGTCCACATATTTTCCCGATGCTATGCCAAAGTAATCAGCTTCTTTGACGTATTTTTCTGAGGGAGTGCTTATGGTGAAGGCTTTTCGCTCCAAAATGTTTCTATACGTATATGTTGCTTCTCTCAAAGAAACAGCGACGCATGGCGGTGCAGAACAGCAAATTCCGCCCCACGCTGCGGTCATAACATTTGGTTTTCCCTCTATATCATACGTTCCCACCACAAATACCGGAGCGGGATAGACTACGGAGTGGGCTCCTATGGATTTTTTCATGGCTTATTCTCCTTGTTGATTATGCCGTTTTTTGCGCTTTGATAGCTTCTATGTATGACCGATGTGCTGCCCTTAAGCGGCACGGGACGAAGACGGAATCGTCGGGCACACTTTTTTACGTTTGCCTCGAAGTCTGGCTCATAGGAAAGACCCGTATCTACTTTGGCCATCTTCTTAAAGCGTGCATACTTCAACCTTCATCTTGACGTCCATAAGGATGAGATCAGTCCTCAGGTCACCGCTTTCTTCACGAGCGCGCTGATCCTTGCCTCTTCGGCGGCGGTCAACTCCTTCAGCGCGAAGGCTACGGGCCACATGGCACCTTCGTCGAGGTTCGCTGCGTCGCTGAAGCCGAACGTCGCGTACCTTGTGTTGAACTTCTGCGCGCTTTGGAAGAAGCAGACGACCTTGCCGTCCTTGGCATACGCGGGCATCCCGTACCAGAGTCTCGACGAGAGAGCTGGCGCGCTGGCTTTAATGATCGCATGGAGCCGCTTGCCCATGGCGCGATCAGGTTCCGGCATCTCGGCGATCTTCGCGAGTACGGCGCTTTCCCCATCCGCCTTGTCCGCGCGTGGGCTGGGTTTTTTTTGATTGAGAGTTGTTTCTTTCATAAGTCACCTCTTAATTGTTTCAGGAGGATTCACCATGTTTTGTCGCTAATAAACGTGGTACGTGGCGGATAAGTCTTGTCCACTTTTTCAACGAGCTT
>PMYA01000043.1 GCA_003170935.1 Methanobacteriota archaeon | reverse complement strand
AAGATGCTCCGGTTGGGATTTGAACCCAAGTCGAGGGAGTGAGAGTCCCTCATGATTGGCCGGACTACACTACCGGAGCCTAGCTTCACTTTTCGCGTGCACGCTCATAAACTTTGCGAGCTACAGCAGAATGATGGCCCCCATTCCGTGACACACCCCCGCCATATGAAGATAGGTGGTTTGCGTTCGCATCATTTGTTCCTTATTCGTTCATCTCCTTAATCTGATTCGACCTGTTTTGCGCTCACCTTACGCAAGTTATATACTCCGCAACCACACGCCTGTTGCGTGCTGGCTTACGTCTTCGATGTTTGCTTCAGCAGGCTTTCAGCCTTTATACAGCTTATAATGCCCTTAGAAATGCAAGCCTGAAAACTGAAGAAAAAACGAGATGAAATAAACGAGCGCCGTTCCTTTGATTATTTTTGCTGCCAAGATAATGACGACAAAACGCGAAGCGTCGTAGTTTTCCATGCCAGCAACGAGCGAAACAAGATCTCCTGCAAATGGGATCCATGGAGAGGCTAACAAAAGCGCTCCTCCGTACTTCCGAAACCACTGTTGGGCCCTCTTATCGCGTTCGCTGTCGTGAAAAGGGATGATTCTTCTGAGGCCGTACATGCCAATAAGGAAGCCAACGATTGCGCCAATGAATGAGCCCACGATGACTACAATCAAGACTAGCAGCGGACTGACTTGTTTTTCGAGCAAAATCGCTATCGTTGGCTCAGCGGGAATGGGGTGAAAGACTGCCGTAACATTTACCAGGAATAATTCCAGCAAAAGATAGTCAGTGACCGATGGCAGCTATTGTCACCTACACGCTTTTAGCAATTACATCTAGCGCTTGTTATAAAAAAGCATGTTGCAGCAGTTACTTCGAAACCAAAGGTTTGAACACTTGCACCTCGTAAAAAACAACAACTCTACGAGACCCATGTGCTATCTTAGCTCAATGAAGTCTTTTAAAAACGTATATTCCTCTCGGGTCTTGCGAACGAGCGTGAGGTCGGTAACCGCTTCAATAATTTCCTCAGCATGTCCCGCTGTTGCGACTACCTCCCCCCACGGATCAGTAATCATGCTGCAACCGGCTAAAGTGGTCGTCGGCGTCGGCGCCCCTACTTGATTGCAACCAATGAAGTAACATTGCGCTTCGATCGCACGTGCCCTGTTGAGCGTAATCCAATGATCAACGCGTGAATGGGGCCATGCTGCAGGACAGACGATGATCTCAGCCCCTTTCTTAACCAGAGCTCGATAGAGCTCAGGAAAGCGCAGATCATAACAGATCGAAAACCCGATTATGCCGAGCTCAGTCGGTATAGTAACAACGTCTTCCCCAGCAACTAGTGAACTCTTCTCTTTCGAATTGTAAGAGAACAGGTGAATCTTGCGGTACTTAGCGAGGATTCGCCCTCGCCGATCGATGAGAACGCTCGTGTTAAACTTCTGATCATGGTCGCCCTCCTCGAGGATACTTCCCATAAGGATGTAACTGCCCTTTTCGCGAGCGAGTCGACCAAAGATTTTAGTGGTACGTCCCGGGATAGGCTCTCCCGCCTTAAAATTCCTGCAATGAGCGAAGAGCTCAGGAAGAACAATGAGATCGGCATCCGTTTTTTCAGTTAGTGCGACCGCATGGTTAACGTTTTCCTCCCACGTGCCGAGCGCACCCATCTGAATACACGCTACCTTGTGTGTCATGTTATCGACCGCCTGCGACCAAGCCTTACGTTCACGTGTGCTCAATGACGGTTGACGCATATAGCCTTTAAGGGCGGGGCTCGCCCTTTCAGTGTCCTAGCGGACCGATCGCACGCTTTAAGACGGTCTTGCAGGAAGATATTTCTATTCTCAGTCGGCATTACAGGTTAATGAAGCGGGAGCAAATCCTAATAGAAGCGTTGCCTTACATCCGTGAGTTTTACGGATCATTTGTCGTCATCAAAATTGGTGGGCATGCAATGATCGATAAACGCCTTATGGATGGCATTATAGAAGATATCGTGCTCTTGCGGTACGTTGGGATGCAGCCGGTACTCGTCCACGGAGGAGGACCTGAAATCAGCGACAAGATGGAGCGAATGGGCAAAAAGCCTGAATTCGCAGCAGGTTTGCGTATCACAGACGAAGAGACACTCGAGATCGCCCGCATGGTCCTCGTTGGGAACATCAACACGCGTCTCGTTGCGCTCATCGGTAAACACGGAGGCAAAGGGGTTGGGCTATCCGGAAAGGATGGCCGTATGATCGCCGCGCGTAAAAAAAGCCCGCAGCGCGTAGTCTATGACGGCATCGAACAAGAAATAGACCTCGGATGGGTCGGAGAAACCGAAGTCATCAACCCGGAGATCCTAATGATTATGGCAGGCAAGGGTTATATCCCTGTTATAGCGCCAATCGCCGTCGACAGCGCGTGCCATAGCCTCAATCTCAATGCCGATACCGTCGCCGGAGACATAGCAGCCGCCCTAATGGCCCGCAAGCTCATTTCCCTGACTGACGTCAAGGGTATCCAACGCGACGCAGACGACCCCAAGACGCTCATCTCCCGCATGACGTTCGCTGAAGCCCGAAACGCGATCGAATCGGGGAGCATCAACGGAGGAATGATTCCAAAAGTACACGGATGCATAAAGGCGCTCGAAGCTGGGGTCGAAAACGCGCACATCATCAACGGTAACGTTCATCACGCGCTCCTTCTTGAACTGTTTACTGACGAAGGCATAGGAACCATGATTGTGAGAGGGTAAGGAAGCGCACTACATAGCTTGAGCACAGGACGGAAATTATGACGACGATTCGCGAAGTGGAACTGCAGGGGCACATTATTGACTCGCTTACGTTGACACGAGTCCTCGACAAAATTATGGATCTCGACGGCGAGTTTGATATCATCACCTTTAACGTAGGCGAACACAAGAGCGATCCGAGCTACGTGCGGCTTGCGGTTATGGGACGCGACGAGGCACACCTCGACGCGATCATGACCGACCTCCACCGGCTTGGTGCCCAAGTTCCGGAGATTGAGGATGTCCAACTCGGAACGGCCGAAAAAGACAAGGTTACCCCAGAGGGGTTTTACTCGACTACAAATCACCCCACGTTTGTTCACAAACATGGGGCCTGGATTCCCGTCGAGGGTATCGAAATGGACTGCATGATCGTTGTCCGCGACGACCGCGCCGTCTGCACGCCACTCCACCACGTCATGGCAGGGGATCCAGTCGTGCTCGGGCAGCGCGGCGTACGCGTCATCCCTCCCGAACGCCCGCGTACGCGCTCCCTTTTTGAGTTTATGGGCGGCGCTGTTTCTTCTGAGCGCCCCTCTGCAACGCTCATCCACAAAATCGCCGAAGAGATGGTGAACGCGAAGGCGCAGGGAAAGAAGATCGCCGTCGTAGCAGGACCAGCAGTGTCGCACACCGGCGCTGCTGAGGCGCTTTCTAAGATTATCCGCCGCGGGTACGTCGATGCCCTGCTTGCTGGCAACGCGCTTGCCGTTCACGATATTGAACGTGACCTCTACGGAACGTCTCTCGGCCTCGACATCAAGACGGCAGAGCTGGTAAGCGGGGGGCACAAAAACCACCTATACGCTATCAGCCAAGTGGTCCGGTGCGGATCGATTAGAGCAGCGGTGCACCAAGGACTGGTCAAAAGTGGCATCATGTACGAATGCGTGGTTAATGACGTGCCGTTCGTGCTTGCCGGGTCTATCCGCGACGACGGTCCTTTGCCCGAAGTCATTACTGACATTATGGCCGCACAGGACGCTATGCGTGAGATCCTCCAAGGCGTTGATCTTGTGCTTATGATGGCGACGATGTTGCACTCCATCGCCGTGGGGAACATGCTTCCCTCGTATGTGAAGACGATTTGTGTTGATATTAATCCAGCCACCGTAACGAAGCTCATCGATCGCGGCACGGCACAGGCAATCGGGGTCGTTACTGACGTGGGAACACTTCTGCCGGC
>PMYA01000152.1:10996-20317 GCA_003170935.1 Methanobacteriota archaeon | reverse complement strand
TGGATGCTACTAAATAGTATTATCAGCGATAACACAAATTGGCTTATCAAAACTGGGAGGCAAACAATGGAAAACCAAGAGGAAGGCAAGTTTAAACGTTTGAGAACGTTCAACGTGATTGCGGGCTTGTTCCTTTTAATTCAAGCCATTGCTATAATCTTTTTAAGCAATTCCTTTAAGCTGCCAATAAATACGTACTTTGTGCAGCTCAACGCAACCACAAAGCTTCTTTTGCCTGTCGAGAATACGATCTACCAACTTCGGGTGGGTTTACTCGTTGCATTGTTCCTGCTGATTTCGACGCTGGACCATCTCCTTGTGGCATTGCCAGGCGTAAACCGCTGGTACGTCGAAAACCTCAAGAAACACGTCAACTACGCCCGGTGGTACGACTATGCACTGAGTTCATCCATCATGATCGTAGCAATTGCCATGCTCAGCGGCGTCTCTGACATAGCTGCGCTCATCCCACTATTCGCCATCAACGCGACGATGAACCTTTTCGGGCTGATGATGGAGCTGCACAACCAGAAAACCGAAAAAACGAACTGGACGGCGTTTATATTCGGATCATTTGCCGGCCTGGTTCCGTGGATAGTGATATTCATGTACTTCATAGGGGCGACGCAAGGGTCGACCGTTCCCACATTCATCTACTACATCCTCGGGTCCTTGACGTTCTTCTTCCTGCTATTCCCCCTCAACATGTTCCTGCAGTACAAGAAGGTGAGTAAGTGGAAGGATTACCTTTATGGAGAGTACGGGTACATCGTCCTCAGCATCGTCGCAAAAACTGCATTAGCGTGGCAGGTCTTTGCTGGAACGCTGAGATAGCTACACTCTGACAAGACTGGTGACACAAATGGACATTTTGAAGATCCCCCGTATGGAAAAACAAGAGTATGACCGGCTAATAAAGGAGAACTACGTGGGTAGGATCGCCTTCAAGGGCGATTCGCATCCTTACGTCGCACCTTTTTTGTACGTTTTCGACGGGCACAACCTCTTTTTTTTGTCGACAAAATACGGGAAAAAGATCCAATACTTCAACGAGAATCCAAACGTTGCAGTTGAGATAGAACGGATAAGTCCGGACTTGTCGTCGTACACATTTGTGACCTTGTTGGGGCGAATAGATGAGGTCACAGATATTGCCGAAGGTCGACGTGTTCGACAGCAGTTCGTTACCTTGATAAAGACGCGAGGACTCTCAAGCAACGTATTCGCTGCGCTCGGCCATTCGCCGACCGAGCCTTTGGAATCCATCGTGAACGAAAATCGGAGCCTCGTATGGAAACTTGACAGGGTGGAAGAAATAGTCGCTCTAAAGAACGAATAACCCCCCGTCATACATCAACAAACCTGTTTTCAGAGAGTACGCATAAGCTGCAAGCAGAGGCTAAATTGGACTAGGCCCAATATGTACGCTGAGCTCTGCGTTAACACAGAGCCGCTGCTAAAGATCGCATAAAGGAAGCAGTTCCCGATGGGATGCATCTGCCTGAATGGAAATACATTTTGCCCCTTCTCGTGACAAGTAATGGACAGACAGATAGGATAATGTAGATTTCTCATAGGATATTAGCCGTGAAAACTGATTTTTAAAGAAATTGATGAAGGGATCGGTTATATCGGCTATCAGGAAGCCTTCGATATCATTGGTACTAATGTCTGGCCGTTGGGAGGGGAAGTGCTTTTCCTCGACCTGTGTGCAGGGCGGGTTGTTGCCGCTGACCTTGTGGTGCAGGTGAGCTATCCTTCCATTGATGTGTCGCTCAAAGACGGCTTTGCCGTTAAGTCCACGGATGTCGTTTTCGCCAAAAGGAGCAGCCCGGCGTGCCTGAAGGTGGCCGGATAAGCATTCGCCGGTGTCAAATACGAGGGGTACGTGGAAAATGCCAGCGCAGTTAAAATATGCTCTGGTGCGTCGATACCGGACGGAGCAGATGCAGTGGTTGCAGGCGAGTTCTGCGAGGAAATGTCGCCTGGCGAAGTCCCCATTAAAGCTGATGCTCGGCACCAAGTTTGTCCACAGCAGAGTGGTAGCCTTCTCGTATCGAACACGTGCCGAACTTGTTGTGCGCCGAAAGCCTTGTCGTCGCGCTTTTGGCAGGGAATTCACGTTCAGTCTTGTACTCTGCGCACTTGTGTAAGTTGGTGAGCGTTTTGAGCGATTTTGGGCGCCCGCCACGAACTGATAGTAGCGCGTTTTGATCAGGCACCTCACGGTGAAAGCGCTCATGACTTCCCGAGGCAATGCTAAGAGTTGACAGATTACTCACTCTCGCAGTGTTGACTGGCCTAATCGGAATCGAACGCGCTTTTCTTAAGAAATGAGAAAAAATTGTGTATGGCCTGCCGTCGTCTTTTAAGACGTCGCCTGGTTCGTGCAGGAGTACATCAGAACAGCAGTTAAAGGCAGTATAGTGCTCATCACACACCTTAGCTATAGCAGTGTCTCTTTTTCTACTAAAAGGCGTGTAGTCCCTTTTTACGAAAACTGCCTCTATATCCTCCTCAGCGATGAGACGTTCTACGACTGCCTCTGGGCGTCCACGAAATACGCATAAAAAGCCTCGTTCTGCTGCCACTTGGCGTGAAAGGTCACAGAGCGACTCGACCATAAACTGGAATGCATTGTAACTGAAGTAAGGATTTTGCGATTCCAATCTCGGATCAAAGATAAAGGCCAGTATCACTGTTTCGGAGGCTGAGGATGCCTCGATGAGTCCACTGTTGTCGCGCACGCGCAAGTCCCTTCTAAACAAGAAAGGTGACCTTCCGTAATTTTCTTTCACTACACCACCTCTCCAGCTGATTTCAGCACGTTTTTTTACGGTCTCTCTAGATGATTCGAGAACTAACAGGATAAAGACTTGGCGAACGAGGATTGCGTGTGTAATGACGAGGTCGTTCCAGCTTACACGACCCTGTATATAGGTAACAATAAATAATAACTATGTGTAGTGAGAAGGAATAGGCGTTATCTTACCGTCCTTAACGTTATCGATTCGTATGGTGCAGCTATCTAAGAATGACCGGATTCTTTTGCGGTCGCTTAAGCGTATAAAAAGAGGCTCAGCAGAGGCCCTTGCTAAAGACACTGCTCTTAGAACTGAAGCGGTCCTTCAATCTGCGTATCTACTTCAAACCAATGGGCTTGTACACGTGGAAGAAGACACGCACACGTCGTATGAACTGACTGAGGAGGGATCGACGTACGCAGAGAAAGGTCTTCCAGAGCGACAGGTTCACGATTATTTGCTTATTAATGGTCCTACCCCCCTTAGCGATCTCCAAGGTATATTCCCAGCTGTGCAAATCGCTATCGGCTGGCTCAAACGGCGAGGTTGGGCGGTCATCGAGACTGTCAATGGCAACTCCTTCTTATCGCCACGCCCGGCAGATGAGCTCACAGAAGAGCGCGTGCTTCAGGACGCTAAGGTAATGAAGCGGTTCACGCTAAGAGATTTATCTATCAAACAACAACAGGCAGAGCGCATTCTTGAGGAACTTGTAAAGCGCAACATCGTGCGGATACATAAGACCCCCTCACATGAGATCACATTAACTCGCGCAGGCGACGATGCGCAGCTTGAAATACTATCTTCGGCAGACCGTGACATTGCAGATCTTACTTCTGAACTTATCATTTCTGGCGCGTGGCGGGGGCGATTGAAGCCTTACGACGTCAATGCCGATACCCTAACACTCTATCCCGGGAAAGCACATCCATTAAGGCGCCTTATTGATGAAATGCGCGATATTTTCATATCAATGGGGTTCACTGAGTTCAAGGGTCCGATCGTCGAAAGTGAATTCCACAACTTTGATGTTTTGTTCGTGCCGCAAGATCACCCCGCGCGCGACGAACAAGACACGTTCTACTTGTCGCGGCCAGCGGCACTTGAATTGCCAACCGAGTTGGCCGCACGCGTTGCAGCGGCTCATATTTCTGGCTGCGAAGGGTCTTTAGGGTGGGGTGGCGAGTTTGACCTGGCACGATCCAGTAGGGCGGTCTTGCGCACCCACACGACCGGATCTGCCTTTCGCTTTTTAGTCCATCATTCAGATCCCCCTTCAATGATTTTCGGCATAGACCGCGTGTTCCGACGAGAAAGCATGGACTCAACACATCTTCCGCAGTTCCACCAATGCGAGGGGACCATTCACGGTGAGGACCTTAACTTAGCTGATTTAATCGGTGTGCTTAAGACAGTCTTTGCTCGGCTTGGATTTGAACGTGTTCGGTTTAGACCTGGTTATTTTCCCTTCACCGAACCGAGTCTAGAGGGCGATATATTCGTAGACGGAAGCTGGCTTGAGTTAGTTGGTGCGGGAGTCTTTCGGCCCGAAGTGACGCAGCCGCTCGGACTTAAAAGCGTGCTCGGGTTTAGTATTGGTATTGAGAGGATTGCTATGCTCAAGATGGGCCTGACCGATATCAGGAAGCTCTATATGAGTGACATCGCGTGGTTACGTAAAATTCCGAGCGCGTTACGTTGAGGTGTGTTAGTGCCAGTTGTCAGTCTGAATTGTGAAGATCTTCAAGAAATGGTGGGCGCAGACATCCATACGATTATTGAGATGCTCCCACGATTGGGTGCAGATGTCGGGTGCGTCAACGATGAGATAGAGGTAGAGTTTTTCCCAAATAGGCCCGATCTTTTTAGTGTTGAGGGCGCAGCTCGAGCACTAAGAGGGATGCTTGGAATAGAGACGGGCCTCCCTATTTACACGAGTGGGCCTTCTGGCATAGAAATCGATGTCGACCCCTCCGTTAATTTAGTTCGTCCTTACATAGTGTGCGCGGTCGTGCGAGGGGTTACGAACGATGAAAAAACGATAAAGTCACTGATCGATTTACAGGAGGACTTGCACTGGGGTGTCGGGCGGGATCGGCGAAAGGCAGCGATCGGCATTCACGATCTTTCGCATTTAAGCCCGCCTTTTCGATACACTCTCGGCGAGGTTGCCTTCGTACCACTCGATTTTTCCGAGGTTATGACCCCAGCTGAGATTCTTCGCGTTCATCCAAAGGGAAGGGAATATGGGCATATCGTTGGCGAACGTCACCCCCTCATCCTAGACACAAATGACAACGTCCTCTCATTTCCTCCAATAATAAACGGTGAGCTTACTCGCGTGACCGAGCAAACCACTGATCTGTTTATTGACGTAACTGGCCTCGATATGAAGGCAATACAAGACTGCCTTCACATACTCGTCTCGGCGCTATACGACAGAGGGGCGAGCGTCGAGACGGTAGAAGTTGTTTATCCAGATCACGACCAAGTGCTAAGCACTCCGAAAATGGGAAATTCGACTATCGGTGTCACAAAAGGCGACATAGTGCGGCGCGTAGGCGCTGAGCTCACCGAGGAGACCATCTTGGGCTCACTTCAGAAGATGCGTATGGAGGCAACGGTCGACGCCGGCCGTTTTACGGTGTCCTTTCCGTGCTACCGAACTGATATCATGCACCCGGTGGACATCATCGAGGACGTTGCGATAGGTTTTGGTTACGAAAATATCCTGCCTTCATATCCTAAACTTGGAACGATAGGCGGCAGGCTAGAAGAGGCGCGGCAATCAGCTGTTCTAAGGGATGTTTTGCAGGGCCTTGGATTCCTAGAGGTGATCACGCTTATGCTGGCTTCTGATCCGACTCAAGCGGTCATTATTGAAAATCCCCTTCTTGAGGAACATATCAGCTTGCGGACGAGTCTGCTTCCAGGTTTAATAGACACGTTGGCTCTTAATCAGCACAGAGAGTATCCTCAGATGGTATACGAGGTAGGCGACGTCGTACACCTCATCACTAATGTGGCCCAAGAAAGTAGCGTTTGCGCTGGTGTGATTGCGTCTAGGACAGCCAGTTTTACGGAAGTAAAGAGGGTAGTGAGTGCCGTAATGCGTGAAATAGGCTGTATTTTTGAGGTTACTGAAGCTAGCCACCCTTCGTTTATTGAGGGTAGACGCGCGACGATTCTCGTAAATGGTGAGGCTGTAGGGACTTTTGGGGAGATCGACCCGGATATACTAACAGAGCATAAATTAATCTATCCGGTCGCGGCGTTTGAGTTTCGCGTGGAAATGTCGCGCTCATAGAGTTCCTTATCGGGAACGAATCGGTTAGAGAAGCTTGTAGAGGTCGAGCACGGTTTTATGATCCAGGCAGTCCCGATGAAAAGACCGCGGAACAGCTGACACTTGAACGTGAACAGAGCGAAGTGGACCTGTATCAGTTCTACCATTAAATCGATATCGATGACCTTTTGATCTACCACCTTATCTTCAACTCGGCGCACTGGCGTGTTGAAGGACTGGGGGCGATTGTAGACGCCGCCATTACCAACCTCATGCTCCTGGAAAAGTCATGAGGGTGGTTTATTTAGTCCCCATGGATTTTTCAAGCATATTCTGGTGGTATTCCTCCACAGAACACGTATCATGGAATCGTTTAAACAGTAATACGGGGTATAATTTCTTGTGGCAGATGGCATTACGGTGATGGTTGTTGATATATGGGACGGAGAAGAAATAGCCGCTCTTTATAAAGCGGGGGGGTGGTGGAAGGAGGAATACAAGACTGAAGATATCCGCCACCTCATACGGGGAAGTTTTGCGTTTGCTGTCGCGACAGATACCAGGACTGGTCAGGCGATTGGCATGGGGCGTGTCATAGCTGATGGTGTTTCGGATGGTTATATCCAGGACCTTGTTGTCTTACCGCAGTACCGGAAGAGCGGAATAGGAACACAGATCGTTACTGCTCTGGTTAACCGGTGCCTCAGGTCGGGAATCACATGGATTGGCCTTATCGCCGAGCCGGATATGGAAAAATTTTATCGCCCGCTGGGCTTCTGTCCCATGGAGAGACGCGTCCCGCTCATTTTTCGGGGGCAACTCTGATGCTGAGCCCGGATGATTTTATGCCCGTCACGCTTGCCGACCGGGATTTTTTCACCCGGCATTACGAGCTGTACCCGCAGACGCACAGCGATAATACCTTCACGAACATGGTCTGCTGGAATCATTACGCCCATTACACGTATGCCTATGTTGAAAAAAATATCATCATTGCCAGCACTATCGGCAGTGTTACCCGGTTCCGCCCCCCAATAGGTCCCCACAACCCGGCACTCCTCCGGTCGCTCATCCGGTTTGCATCCGATGTAAGCGACAACGAGCCGCTCATGCTGATTGACCCCGATATCGCCCGATGGATACAGCAGACCTGCCCCGGGATCAACCTGGTTCCTGACCGGAATGATTTTGAGTATGTTTACAGCGCTGCGGATCTTGCAGAACTTCCGGGAAAAAATTACCGCACCATCCGCCGCCAGGTGAACAAATTCAAGCGCAACTGTGCAACTACGGTAGAATCCGTATCCCGCGATAACTGGGAGGAAGTAAAACGGTTCCTGATCGAGTGGTGCGAGTGGAAGGGCTGTGAGGACGGCGACCCCGTGCTCGCCCATGAGAAGGATGCGGTCTTCTTTGCCATCGACCACTTCAATGAGCTCCCCCTCCGCGGCCTCGCTATCCGTGTTGTTGGGAAGGTAGGTGCAATTTCCCTGTATGAGAGGCTTAACAGTGACACTGCACTCATCCATTTCGAGAAAGGCCTGCCAGACTGCGAGGGTATCTACAAGGCTATCAATAACGAGGTGGCTGCCCGCCTTGCACAACATTTCACCTACATCAACCGGGAGAGTGATCTCGGGGTTACCGGCCTGCGGGAAGCAAAGATGCGGTACCATCCGCATCATATGGTTGAGGTGTATTCCCTGAAACTTGATTTGTGAGGATACGTCCCAGAATGTCCAATTCAGTAAAGGGCTCACCGCTTATCGGCGTCGCCAATAAGTAGACCGTCGCGATTAGTGATGTTGCGAGGGTAATTATTGTCGCGACGACAAGCGTTTTATCGACTTTAACGTGGCATTTTGCGTGTGGCCAGTGTCCATCCGATGTCAGAAACGCGGATCTTGAGGTATATATGGAATGAGTTTCTCCGTGACTTACATCGCGTAGCCATGTGCTACTTACATTAGAGAAAGCGGACCCGGGGGGATTTGAACCCTCGACCGCCGGCTTAGGAGGCCGGTGCCCTATCCTGACTAGGCTACGAGTCCGTGTATCAGTGTTTGGAGGCGTGGTGCAAACACTTAGATTTATGGGGTAGGGCAGATTCGAACTGCCGTCCAAGCGTCCCAAACGCTCGAGGATGGACCAAGCTACCCTACTACCCCTCGGCAACGTTCAATGAACGTTTAACAATAAAAAGTTGTAGTAGAGGACATTGAAATAAAGTGCGTTAGTGATATATCGTTGAGCCTATGGAAAATAATCACAAGCCGTCTATGCTGTCGTTGACTTGATCGGTACTGATCAGTTCTCTTTGTTCTTTTCTACACCGCGAGAACCTGAAGGTCAGTCAAACAGGACGACCTCTACCCGTTGGCCCTCATCGTACCCTTTAACGTTTTCAGGAATGATGACGAATCCGTCTGCTTTAGCCATCGAGCTAAGTATGCCGGATCCCGATGCCATTGATGCGGATATCATAATGGGTTCAACGCGTTCATTCCGCAGTGCTACGCGTGCATACGTTCGTGAACCAGGTTTACCGCTGAGCTTGCCTGTCAGTGTGCCAGTTGTTGTCCGCTCAAATTCCCGTTCGACATGGGCAAGTCGATGGATCGCCGGCTTGGCAAACGCATATGAAGCGACAAGACAGGCGACCGGAAACCCCGGCAGACACGCTATGGGTGTATCCTCAATAAAACCGAGCGCCGTGGGCTTTGCAGGACTCATCGCGATCCCATGCACTAATACTTTCCCAAGCTTGTGCACCGCCTCAGGAACGAGGTCCCGAATCCCCACTGACGTTCCTCCTGTAGTCAGTATAAGGTCAGCATCCGTATCCCGCAACAACGCGGCTTCAACGAGCTCGCGCACATCGGGAACGATGTTTCGGTAGCGGTACCGTGCTCCCCACTGTTCAACGAGGAGCGTATTCATAAGGCCGTTTGTCTCGACCACCTCTCCTTCCGCGGGCGTACCCCCCACAAGTTCCTCTCCGGTCGGTATGATCGCAACGTCTGGTTGCCGATAGACCGTCACGTCCGGCACCTCAAGGGAAGCAAGCAGGCCGATATCCGCTGGCCGCAGGCGATGGCCGGGATGAAAGAGTTGTTCATCGCGATGCACGTCCTCCCCTTTGAGACCAACGTTTTCAAACGGATGCGCTTGCGCCCTAATCTCAGCGACGTCGTCAAGACGTTCGACGTCCTCAACCATCACCACGGCATC
>PMYA01000152.1:0-10973 GCA_003170935.1 Methanobacteriota archaeon | reverse complement strand
GACCGCATAACCGTCCATAGCTGCCCGCCGATAATTAGGTTCGTCTCGTGGCGCTATGATCTGGCTGGCGAGCACCCCCCCTCTGGCCTCTCGAATGGGCGTGACTTTGGTATCTTCGATAGGCACGATGGCGTTAAGAAATATGTTGAAAGCCGCATCGAACGGAGTTAATGTTTTAAGTCTCATTGTTACGGATAAGTGTGCACGTGCGCTATTATACCTTACGAGTGTGAGACTAACAAGAGAATCAGACAGCGGTGCACTCTTTGGTTTGTCGAAGAAGAGGGGGAATACGTTTTGGCCTTGGCACTATGAGGCTTCTTGCTGAAATCGATAAACTTGGCTCCATAAGCGCTGCGGCACGCAAGTTGGGCATGACCTACCGCTACGCTCTAGAACGCATAACCATCGTCGAAAAACGGCCAGTCGTCAACTTGTTGACAGGAAGCGAGGTGGCAAAGAGAGGGGTCGAGCTGACAGCGTTCGGCCATGAGCTTCTCGTGGATTATCGTGGCGTGGAAGGTCCGTTGAACCAGCTCGCGAAGTGGTACGTTGACCTCAGTGAGTGGTCGTTGTCCGGTTCAACCGCCTGAAACAGGAGGAAAGATCGCGACTTCATCGCCATCGGAAAGAATCGTAGCAAGCGCATCCATATCGCGTATGTTATTACCGTTGATTAGGATCGTGATGTATGGTCGGACATCACCGTCTTCGCAGAGTAGCGGCTGCAACGCAGGGTGCTCTGATCGAAGCGTCGTTAGTACCTCACGAATGGTGCTTGCCTCCAAAACGAGCTGCGGTTTACCTACGATTTCGCGTAGATTTGCGAATAAGCGGACGCTCACAAGCCCCATTACGTATCTACTCCCATATTTTCACTATAAATACTTTCTGTCGTCCTGGCAAGACCATACATATATATGACTCGCACCATATAAAATAGTATAAACATTAGATCTTTGCCTACTGCTTAATATTGCGTTATTTCAAGGATCTCAGAATGCGACAAATACTTCGCTTATCGTCCTTTCACCATGCAGGGTTAAATGCGCATTTTTTCAAGTTTGTGCTGAGTCCACACTTGTTTTGCGCGCGTTTAAAACAGAGCAGGATTACGAATATAGCGGTGGGCACACAACTGCGTCGAGAGTCGTGACAATATCTACGTTGGGTTTTTTCTGTTTATGTTGATCGTTAGGTATGTTCCGAAGAATTGTACGGCATGCAAGTCGTGCGAGCTTGCATGCGCGCTGAGGCATAGCACGGCAGGGGACATCAATGATGCAATGAGTGAGTATCCTCGCCCTCTTTCGAGGCTAAAAATCGGTCTTAAGGATGGCAAATTGCATATGACGAGGTGTCTTCACTGTAAGCGACCGAAGTGTATTGAAGCTTGTGAAGCACGAGCGATTACAAAAAGTGATGGTGGTGTCGTGACTATTGATGAAGAACGCTGCAATGGGTGTTTTGAATGTGTAGATGCGTGCCCATTTGGGGCGATACAGAGGCGCGAAAACGAAGCGATAAAATGTGATCTCTGTCAAGGAGCAACGGAGCTATCGTGCGTGCTTGCGTGCAAGTGTGGTGCATTGATATATGGACAAGAGACGTAATAAAGCGGATCCAAGATCGATGACCGTGGACCCTGCGGCACTCGAAATGATGCCGCTTGCCGAGCGGGACAAGATGAAGACGATGTGGGATAGGGCTGACTTAATGCAGCCACAATGCGGCTTTGGTGAGTCAGGCCTGTGTTGTCGAATCTGTTTGCAGGGACCTTGTCGGATCAATCCTTTTGGAAAAGAGCCACAGAGAGGTATCTGCGGTGCTAAAGATTACACTATTGTAGCGCGAAACTTGATCCGAATGATGGCAGGCGGCTGTGCTGCTCACTCTGATCACGGAAGGCATCTTGCACATGCCCTAAAGAGCGTCGGCGAAGGTAAGGCACCCGACTATCGCGTTAAAGACGAGGCGAAATTACGGTCCCTTGCTGCAAAGCTCGGTTTGGAGAACAATAAGAACGTAAATGAGCTTGCAGTGGCCGTAGCGAATTCAGCTTTGGAGGACTTCTCAAGGAATGAGGAAGAAGCCTGTACCTGGCTCAAAATTATGCTTCCCGCAAAGCGGCTCGAACTGCTTGAGCGAAATGACGTCGTTGCGACAAACATTGACAGGGGAATTACCGAAGTCATGCACCGGACCCATATGGGCTGTGATGCAGATCCCGTGCCATTGATTTTTGGGGGCATCAAATGCTCGCTCGGTGATGTGACTGGAGAGAACATCAGCTCTAACCTTTCTGACGTCTTGTTCGGCGTACCGCAAATGGTAGTGTCCCAGGCAAATCTCGGCGCGCTGAAGGAGGACCATATCAACGTCTGTGTACATGGGCATAATCCCATTCTTGGCGAAGTTATTTGCGACGCTGCAGATGAGCTTAAAGACAATGCAATTGCCGCAGGAGCCAAGGGAATAAATATCGTCGGTATTTGTTGCACTGCCAACGAACTGCTCATGCGAAGAGGGATCCCGATTGTCACCAATTTCGCTAGCCAAGAATTGGCAATAATGACAGGTGTCATCGACGCGATGGTCATTGATTATCAATGCATTGCGCCGTCGGTTGGATTCTGGACACAGTGTTTCCATACAAAGCTGATATCGACAATGCCGATTACCCGTATCCCGGGCGACACGCACATCGAATTCAATGAAGCAGCGGCGCGTGAAGGTGCTAAGGAGATCGTGAATGTTGCTATTGAAGCGTACAAGAATAGGGATCCCACAAAAATCTCTATCCCTAACATTTCGAGCAAGGTCGTCGCAGGATTTAGCCTGGAGTACATAAAATCGTTGTTAAGCGCCTTTAATGAAGATGAACCGCTCCAGTATCTCGCTGATAAGATTCGCAGCGGGGAGGTTCAGGGCATCGCACTTATCGCTGGGTGTAACAATCCCGCTAAGGCTGAACACGACCTTGGTCATTTGACTATCGCCAAAGAGCTCGTCAGAAATAACATACTAACACTTGTAACCGGTTGTGCGGCGCAATCCCTCGCGAAGCACGGTTTGTTGGCGCCAGAAGCAGTCGAGGAGCACGCAGGTGAGTCGCTTAAGGCGTTCCTTAAAGAAGTCGGCGAAAAGAACATTGGTGAGTCCTTGCCGCTTGTGCTCCATATGGGGTCATGCGTGGACAATTCGCGCGTCGAAAATTTCGTAAGCGAACTCGCTCAGGTGATGGGAGTTGACATACAGGACCTTCCCATCGTTGCGAGTGCTCCAGAAGCGATGAGCGAAAAAGCTGTAGCGATTGGAACGTGGTGCGTCGCAACGGGATGGCCCACCCACGTCGGGGTCTATCCATTTATCAAGGGAAGCCCTCTTGCTGATGAGGTGGTCCAGGCGACTGCAAAGGACGTTTACGGCGGGCACTTCATATTTGAACCCGATCCTACGATTGCCGCGAAAACGTTAGTGAACACCGTTCAATACCGCAGATGGAAGATGAACGCGCTTAGTGAACTCGACGGCGGGGTCACGTATTGGAATGGCACCACCCCGGACGTAGGTAAGCCTGTCACACCAAAAGAGGCCCTCTACAAGAAAGCGATCGACGGGGCTATAATCGCAACCGGATACGCAGATCAGCTCCTCAATAAGGCGATACGTCAACACGGGCGTGATAAGGAGATTGGATACCCAAGCACCGGGTACTATCTTCCGTGCATCACCGCGTGGACGGGCGAAAGAGTGACGAAACTGGCGCAGTTGCCGCGAATCCTCGGAGAGGTGAGGGGCAAGATCAGGGAGGAGTACACGTTTGACAACGCTGTGGCTTCAGGAGAAGCGACTATGGTCGCTGCAGAGATCGTTGAGGCCCTGAAGTACATCGATAATCCTGACCCGTATGCGGATACTCCATACACTGGGTTCATTGCAGACGAGGTGCTCCGGAGGTTGGGCATCTCATTCGTTGATGATACAATACCAGGGGTCTTAGTCTTGGTAGGAAAGGCAAAGGACCCTAAACTGTTAGCAAAGATCATCAGAGATTGCCAGAGTAAGGGCATGCTCGTAATCCCCACATTTGACACCATCCAGCAGATTGCCGAGGCAGGCATCGAGATAGGCGAGCGTAAGGGACTTGACCGGCTCCTGTTTTGCGTGGGTGAATTCACGCAAGCTATTCACGGGCTAAGCTTTGCGATCCGCGCAGCGCTGACGTTCGGGAACGTCAAGCCGGGCGATCGAACAGGGCTCTTAGAGTATCTTACAAAGCGTCCGAAAGTTGTCGTCGTCCAATTAGGTCCTATCGACGACATTAAGGCAGCTATTGAGTTCGCGGTGATGTTCAATGGCTCACCGACGATCACCGATCAAGATGTGGAGGAAGTGCCGGGCAAGTACGAGGTGGAGACGGATTACAGTCAGATCGTTGCGCACGCAATCGAGATGCGGAACATGCAGGTCACCGTCGGCGAGGTCTCGTTACCGGTCGCTTACGGGCTTGCCTTCGAGGGAGAAACGGTGCGCAAGCCCCAGACCTACGTCGAGTGTGGAGGTCCGACCAAGACAAAGGTGTTTGAGCTCGTGAAGATCCGCGATGCAGACGAGGTTAAGGACGGCGAGATCACGCTCATCGGGAAGGATGTCGATGAGATGGAAGAGGGCAGTGTGTCAGCGCTTGGGATTCTTGTTGAAGTGTACGGAAAGCATATGAAAAAGGAGTTTGAGCCCGTCGTCGAACGACGCATCCACCAGTTCATCAATTACGCAGAGGGCGCGTGGCATACGGGTCAGAGAAACTTGCTTTGGGTGCGTCTGAGCAAGAATAGTGTGGCCAATGGGTTACGCTTCAAGAACTTCGGTGATATCCTTTATCATAAAATGAAGGAGGAGCTCGGCGGTATCATCAGCCGGATACAAGTCACAATCATCACTGACGAAAAGGAGGTGGAAAAACATCTGCCTGAGGCTATGGAATCGTATGCAGAGCGGGATCACCGTATTGCAGGGCTAACAGACGAGAGCGTTGACACGTTTTACGCGTGTACGCTATGTCAGAGCTTCGCTCCGAGTCATGTCTGTATCATCTCTCCTGAACGCTTGGGGCTGTGCGGCGCACTAAACTGGCTCGATGCGGCTGCGGGATTCAGCATCGATCCAAACGGACCAAATCAGCCGGTTGAGAAGGGCGCTGCGATTGACGAGCAGAAGGGCCAGTGGTCGAACGTAAACGAAGCGGTCAAAGAGCTCACGCATGGCCACATCGAGCGGATGAATCAATACACGATGATGGAGGATCCGCAGACGTCGTGCGGATGCTTTGAGTGTATCGTTGCGATCAGCAGCGACCTACAGGGCGTTATAGTGGTCAACCGTGAATATACAGGTATGACGCCTATCGGTATGAAGTTCTCAACGCTCGCGGGCTCTGTTGGCGGAGGTAATCAAACGCCCGGGTTCATCGGCGTCGGCAGGCAGTTCATTACGAGTAAGAAATTTATCCGTGCAGACGGGGGGTTAGCGCGCGTCGTTTGGATGCCTAAAGAGCTCAAAGAAGCGATGCGAGAAGACCTTCAGAAGCGAGCACAGGAACTCGACTTGCCTGACTTAGTAAACAAGATTGCTGACGAAACTATTACGACAGATGCGGATGAATTAGCGGAGTACTTGGCAAAGGTCGATCACCCTGCGCTGCATATGCCTCCAATGGGTATGTTCTGACGTGGTCGTGAGTAACTTTGGGGTAACTGTAATGGTGGCAATACCGAAGGAGAATTGGAGCGGGAAGATAAAAGAGGTCGCATTTGGTGCAACGGATGACGAAGGGGGAACTAGGGATAGGAAACTGCGTTTGGGCGGAGAGACGACCCTTCCGTTTTTGGCGTTCGAGGGCGCAGTTTCGCGACCTGCTATCGGTATGGAAGTGATCGATCACCTTGGTGAAGACTACCCTCAGCTCATCATCGATGAAGTTGGCGATGTTATAAGAGATCCTGTCGCGTGGGCAGACGCGTGCGTGAATATATATGGCGCAGACTTTGTCTGTTTGAAACTGCTGAGCACAAATCCAGAAGAAGAAAACATCAGCGCTGAGGATGCAGCATCGCTCGTTTCAACGGTGCTCAAGCAAGTTAAAGCTCCGTTAGTCATTCAAGGAAGCGGCGATTATGAAAAGGACTCCCGCGTTTTCGAGATTTGCGGTGAAGCTGCGAAAGGAGAACAGTGTTTGCTCGCACGTGCTGAACAGGATGGTTATAAATCCGTAGCCGTTGCTGCCACTGCTAACGACCACGCGGTCGTAGCGTTCTCTAACATCGATGTGAATATCGCTAAGCAGCTCAACATTATGCTTACTGAGTTTGGCGTACCGCCCGATCATATTGTTAGTGACCCGCTTATGGCGGGGGTTGGCTTTGGGATGGAGTACGCTTATTCAGCGATGGAGCGAATCAAACTCGCCGGCCTCGTCGGAGACAAAATGCTCCAATCCCCGATGATCGCCGATATTAGTGTTGCGTGGAGCGCGAAGGAAGCGTATCGTATAGACGCCAATCTCGGCGATGAGAGAGATAGGGCGGTCTTTTGGGAAGTCGCCACTGCGCTTGCCGCTTTAATGGCAGGTGCTAACGCGTTAATACTCCGGCACCCGAAGTCTGTAGCGATCATCAGAAACGTTGTCGATGAATTGGTGGGATAGACCATGCCGATGACAGCCCTCGACATATTCAAACTGTTGCCTAAAAAGAATTGTGGCGAATGTGGGGTACCTACGTGCTTAGCGTTTGCTATGATGTTAGCTAACAAACAGGCAGAACTCACGAAGTGTCCATACGTGTCCCCTGATGTGGTCGAACAACTAGAAAGTTCCGCTTCGCCACCTATGCGCACTGTGAAAGTAGGTAATATAGAAATCGGGGGTGAAACAGAGCTTTTCAGACACGAAAAGAAGTTCTTCAACCAGACGGCATATGCGCTCATAATCGAAGATGACGTCGATGACCAAAGAATTGTTGAAAGGGCTAAGAAGCTTGATGCGATGAAATACGAGCGAATTGGCATTGTTTCGGGAGTTGACTTGATCGGGGTCAAAGCGAAAGGAGACGCACAGCGTTTCTCTGACGCGGTGACGCTCGTGAACGATAACAGTGGATTGCCGTTAGTTCTGATGAGTGAAGATCCTGAGGTCGTTGAATCGGGCCTCAAAGTTGTATCGAAGTCTAAGCCGTTAATCTACGCGGGCAGCACAAACAACTGTGCGTCAATGGCAAAGCTTGCCAAGGAGTACGCGTGCCCGCTCGCGCTTTATGCAGATGACATCGATGAGCTCGTCTCACTGTCGGAAGTAGCTAAAAGTGAGGGCATAGAGGATATCGTTTTAGATCTAAACCTCGGTGCTAAGCCCCTGCGCCAGACACTCGAATGGTTGACGATTCTGCGTCGCCTTAGCGTCAAGAAGCTTTTCCGGCCGTTAGGTTTTCCTGTTATGATAAACTTGGATAACGGCGCAGATGTTGAAACTCAAGCAATTAGAGCGGCGATAGGAACGCTGAAATATACCTCGTTAATTATTTTCAAAGACCTTGATCCTGCGCGGCTATACCCCCTCACCACTTTAAGAACGAATATTTATACGGATCCGCAAGCGCTTATACAGGTCAATCCAGGCCTCTATGAAATAGGAAAGCCAAATCGTAACTCACCGGTCATCGTCACGTCTAACTTCTCACTTACGTATTTTACTGTGGCAAGCGATATTGAGGCAAGCAAGGTTCCTGCACATCTTCTCGTGGTAGATACCGAGGGTTTATCGGTGATGACGGCATTCGCCGCTGACAAGTTTACGCCAGAAAAAATCGCAGAAACTCTCACGGAATACAAGGTTGCAGATAAGGTAGATCACCGAAAGCTCATAATTCCCGGCATGATCGCGATGCTGAAAATGAAATTAGAGGAGCTCACGGGCTGGGAAGTCATTGTTGGTGTAAAGGACTCATCCGCTCTTCCGAAGTATTTGAAGGAGCTGTCAAATGGATAGCGAATTCAAGGTTAAGGTGCTATAGAGCGCTCTGCGATTTCGCGAACTGCTTTTAGCGCAGCCGAATCACTCGGCAGCTCAAAAAAAGACTTTCCTTCCAACGCATACTCTTCAATTAAGGGATCTGTCGGAATGGCCCCGATGAGATCTAGCTGTTGCTGCTTGATCTGACCCTTGATGCTGTCGGGCACGCTGTCTTTGACTTCATTCAGGACCAAATATGTTTTTCCTACGACGAGATTGAGATCCTCGGAAAGCTTTTTGATCCGACTTGCAGTGGTTATACCAAGCGCGGTGACGTCGCTTATAATGAACAGCACATCAACGTCTCTCGTTGTCCGTCTAGAAAGGTGCTCCATACCCGCTTCGTTGTCAATGACAACGTAGTCGTAATTGACCGAGAGTCTGTCTAGGACATCCCGTAACACGTTGTTGATATAACAGTAGCATCCGGGTCCTTCGGGCCGTCCCATAGCGATAAGGTCGAAGGTATCCCCTTCAACGAGAGCTAGACGTGTTTGGTACTCTATAAGCTCATTTTTGGCAATCCCTGCGGGAAAAGATTCTTTAAGCAGATCTTCTCGTAAGTCGCCAATTGTCTGCTGAACGCGAAGTCCCAGTCGCATATCTAAGTTTGAGTTGGGATCTGCGTCAACTGCCAAAATGGCTTTGTTATTAGTGCTCAGATGTTTTACAAGGAGAGAGGCAAACGTCGTTTTGCCTGTTCCACCTTTACCCGTTATGGCAATGGTTTGCATGACTTTTTCCGCGATGTACGTCGCTCTACAAAAATACACTGCTATGCTACTTAAAATTGCATTCCCTCGTCGTTGCTCGGAAGCAAACACCCCCCTCACAAGTCTTCCGTTTATAGGATTACTACGAAAAAACAAGGGTAAATGATCCTGAATATGTTTCAGCTTTTATACATAACCTCGTTTGGAAACGTTGGGGAACTGGTCAAGTTCCGTGTGAGGAATGAACAATGCTGATGTAAACTCTTTAAAAAACATGCTGCTGACACTTAACTCGATGTGTGTCATATTCCCGACAACTTCTGCAGCCTTGTCTTGCAGGTCTTGTGATAGCAAAACCATTCGTGCCCCACCAAGGGCCCCGTTACCGATAAACTTAAACTTATCAAGCGGAAGGTCAGGCAGCAAGCCAATCGTGATCGCTTTCTTCACGTCGAGGTAGTTGCCGAAACTCCCCGCGATGAAGATGTTGCTAAGGTCACTGAATTGATAGCCAAACGTTTTGAGCACCACGCTACAGCTCGCGTAGACAGCGGCCTTCGTTCGCAATATGTTCTGAATATCTACGTCGGTAATTACAATGTTTTTGTCGATGGCAGTGTCCTCTTTGAACGCCACAACAAACTGGTTGCCGTTGCTCCCTAATTCAATCCTAACGTTGTTCTCATCCTTCTGTATCTTTCCCGTTCTGTCAATTACGTTGCTACTGAAGAGCTCTGCGATGAGTTCAATAAGGCCCGATCCGCAAACGCCCTTTGCTTTTGCGTCGCCGATGGTGGAGTACTCTGTTAGGCCATTGTTGATCCAAACGCGCTCTATTGCTCCGTTCATCGCTCGTACGCCGAACTCTACCTCCCCACCTTCAAAAGCTGGCCCCGCCGAACAAGAGCACGACACGAGGAACGTATCATTCCCGAGTACTACCTCACCATTGGTTCCGACGTCGATAAGCAACGAAGTGTCCTTGATATCACTCATTCCTGACGCAATTATGTCAGCTGTGACGTCGCCGCCGACGTAGCTGCTCCGGCACGGAAGCGTATAGATGTAAGCATTTGGATTGACGCTCAGTCCGAGTTTCACCGCCTTCATCTGGGGAACGAAAGTCATCACCGGTATGTAGGGTTCGTGGCGTATGTATTTCGGATCCAACCCATAAAAAAGGTGCATCATCACAGTATTGCCTGAAAGGACTGCGCGGCAAATCTTTTCGTATTTCATGTTATTTTCGATGACGAGCTCTCGCACGAGGTCGTTGATGCCGTACCTAATTGTGCTCGTCAGCTTCTGGAGGCCATCTTCGTGTTCCTCGGTGTACATCACACGCGAAAGGACGTCCTCACCATATACAACTTGCTTGTTGTAGTCGGATCGCGCGTCAATCACCTTGCCAGAGGTCAAGTCAACTAACTCGACGACGATTGTTGTCGTGCCTATGTCCACCGCTATCCCGATTAAGTCGTTGTCTGAAGGTGGACCGACGTCGATAATTTCTTTCCTGTCCCAGAGATCCATAAGCGTCACGTTCACGTTCCATTGATTGTCTCTGAGTACTTTGCTCAAGTTCTTCAGGGTCGGCAATCCGATCGTTACGTGCCCCATATCAGGATTGCGTAGCGCGTGCGTCACTCTGTCAAGGTCGCTTACGTAATCGGCTAGTGACGGCGGAGTAAGGGAAATCTGCACTTTAGACACAGGTGGACAAATCGCTGGCAAGGGGGCGATCACGCTTTTCATGAGTATTTGGTGCGACTCCACTCTGCTTTCTTTGGGTATCGTCACTTTCAAATTGCCTGTGACCCGAGCTAAACACGCTAAAAAATAGCCATGCGCTTTTTCTTCGTCAGTTAGGAGGTCCGTTTCGTCGCACTCGACCCTCCCTTCAATGAGGACCTTACATTTGCCGCATTTGCCTCTGCCGCCGCAGATACTGTCGATGTAGATATCTGAGCTTGTGGCCGCATCAAGTACGGTAGTGCCCCGCTCTACTTTGACAGTTTTGTTGTCAGGCTTAAAAATAACCTTGAATTCTTTCTTCAAATTGCTCTTAAACCCTCACGTTGTGTTGAAATTTCCGTGTCTTTATATACTATATCTTTATAAATAGGTTGCGAGGCAAGTAGCGTTAAATCAGCGTGCCCAAAAGCGCTAAAGCGCAACGGACGCCTTATTAC
>PMYA01000081.1 GCA_003170935.1 Methanobacteriota archaeon | reverse complement strand
TCTAACCCCTTCTTTTAGTTACTTCATCAAGCGCTTCGCACGTTCAATGCCACGTCTTTTCCGAAACGGATACAATTGTCGATAGCCTCGATGTTTGGATTCCATTTCTTCGTGATCCCGTCATTCAACAGCTGGAATCCGCCTTCTTTAAGCCTTTGCGATATGACCTTTATCCCCTCGCCGCTCCATCCATAACACCCGAATGCAGCTGCTTTTTTATTCTGGAACTTCAAACCCCTCATTTCTTCCAGGATGGCAGCTGCAGCAGAAAGGATACCCTTATTCACCGTTGGTGATCCTATCAAAACTGCCTTTGATTTGAATATTTCCGTGATCAAATCGCTTTTGTCTGATCGGGCGATGTTAAACAGCTTTACGGTAACCTCTGGATCGGCCGCCGTGATTCCTTCCGCGATCGCTTCAGCCATGCGACGCGTTCCGTTCCACATGGTGTCATAAGCAATCGTAATCTGGTTTTCAGAATAGGCGCGGGCCCATTGAATATATTGTTTCACAATCTGTAGTGGATCGTTCCGCCATATCACCCCGTGGCTCGGACAGATCATATCCACTGGAATATTCAAAGCTATAATTTCCTTAATTTTCTTATCAACCAGCTTACTGAACGGGGTCAGGATGTTCGCATAGTATTTAATGGCCTCCTGAAATAACTCTGCCTGATCCACCAGATCATTGTACATCAATTCTGAGGCTATGTGTTGACCGAACGCATCGTTGCTGAAAAGGACGTTATCGCCCGTGAGATAACTCATCATGCTGTCCGGCCAGTGGAGCATCGGGGCTTCAATGAATGTCAGCTCTTTCGATCCAATGCTGAGCGTATCCCCTGTCTTTACCACCTGAAAATTCCAGTCCTCGTGATAAAGACCCGTTAGCGAGTCTATCGCGCGGGATGTGCAGTATATCGGGACATCGGGGATATGGCGCATCAGTTCCGGCAAGGCACCACTGTGGTCAGATTCTCCGTGATTTGCTATAACATAGTCAATCTCGTCAAGTGAGATCTCTTTTTTAAGATTCTCAACAAATTCACCCGAAAACGGACCCCATACCGTATCGATCAACGCTGTTTTGTTATCCCTTACTAAGTAGGAATTGTAACTCGAGCCGCGATGTGTCGAAAGCTCCTGCCCATGAAATGTTCTTAGTTCCCAGTCAACCTTTCCAATGCACGAAATAGCCTCGTTGATCCTAAATACCATGTCCGTCTCCTCTTTGCGTGTTAATCAGATCGCGAAACGCATAAACGTATAACGACCTTATTATTCGCTCTTGTTTATAAATATCCTGACCTCATGATCTAGTCCAGTTCAACGGCGTAAGATCAGCCGATACTGCGGCGCTGGAAGCCCAGAAGGCCGATTACCATAAGAAGCACTGTTACTCCCATCAGCGCAATCAACGGCGTCGCCGAAAACTCGCTTACAAGGATCTTCGGCACGTGGGTAAACGGCGAGACGTCTTGTATCGACTGGCCTATCTGTAGGAGCTCACCGAGCAATTCGATGACGATGATTCCTAACAACGCGCCCCAGCTCAAAAACGTAAGCTTAGGTATAAGGCCGTAGAGCGCCATCGCGATTCCAGCCATCACAAGGATTGCAGGCAGATATGCCATCGAGGCGGCGAACACGCGCGGCAGCTCGTAGCCGACGTTTCCGACGCTCAAACCGTAGGTAAGTCCAGCAGGCACGCTAAACGCCGCAAGCACAACCGTGGTACCGACGATTGTCAGTAACAAGTAACTTCCCGCCCAACGCAGCCGACCGACTGGAGTAGCCAGCACGGGATCGACGCGCGCCTCTTTTTCCTCAGACTGCATTTGCAGCGTTGTGACAAGGGCGTACACGGCAGCTATCTCGACAACTATCGTTAGAGCTAAGGTGAAAAAACCGTCACTCACTCCGGAGCTACCCCCAAGACGGGCAAGCAGACCCAAAAGCTGTGGACTAGTCGTAAGCTGGTCAGCGCCGGCTTTAGCGAGATCGCCCGTTACAACACCAAATACAGCGAACCCAACGGCCCATGCGAGCAGCGAGCGGCGGTTTAGCCGCCAGACGAGCGCTGCCGGGCTTCGCAGTCTCAGCGACGCCGATGCAGGGCCGGGCCGCGGCCGCACAAGACCTGAACCGACGTCCCGCTGAGAAGACAGCGCAAACGCCATTGCCGTTAATAACGCGATGGCGCCGATGAAGAGTACAAAAACACCCCAGCGTTCGTCAGCAAAGGGTTTGATCTGTTGCATCCAACCAAGCGGCGACAGCCAAGATAGTACGCTGTGCTCGCCTATGTCGCCAGCAGCCCGCAGCAGATATCCAATGCCGAGAACGGCGACGGCAATGCCTTTTGCAGTGCCCGCGCGCTCAGTGAGCTGCGCAGCGACCCCCGCTACCGCAGCAAACGTTGCTCCGACGGCCGCAACTGACAGGCCGAGCGCGACAGAGCCGGCGACGGGAAGTCCATATACAATTAATCCGCCCGCAACGAGCGCGGCGATTACCAAATTTGCGCCGAGCGTCACAAGCAGACTCGCCGACAGCGCTGCCTGCCGACCCACCACGGTCGCGTCTAGCAGTTCAAATCGTCCAGCCTCCTCCTGCGTACGGGTATGGCGAACGACAAAGAGAGCACTGCCGAGCCCGACAAGCACTGCGCTATAGACGCTCCATCTCCACGCGGTGAGCCCGGCGATGGTCGGAATGTAAATATGCCCGAGCAGCGCTACCTCTGCTGGGATGTTCGCGGTCTCGGAGACGAACGCTTCAAGCGATGTGGCTGAGGGAAGAAGCTGATTGAAGGTCGCCACGGTGACAACCGCAAAGAGGGCAGGCAGTATCACACAGACCGACAATATGAGCCAATCCCGCCGAAGGATCAGACGGAGCAGAGCCCTCGTGCCGGTGTACGCGTTCAGGTTCATCTCATGACGCCTTCCTGAAGCTTATAATGGCGCAAAAACAGATCTTCAAGCGTAGGAGGGGCGCTCGTAAGTGCACGCACGTCAAATTGGGTCAGGTACCGCAAGACGCGATTGACCGCGTCGGCATCTACGCTGAATCGGGCGTGGGCGCCTTCGACGGTGGGGTTGTAAACGCCTGGCAGCCGGGTAAGTCCAGTGATCGGTCGCCGGGTCTCGACCGACACTGTGGTGCGCGTCAGGTGACGCAGTTCGGCGAGTGACCCAGTCTCAACGATTCTGCCCTCATTAATAATGCTAATACGGTCACAGAGCGCTTCGACTTCTGAGAGGATGTGGCTCGACAGCAACACGGTGGTGCCGGCCCCCTTGGCCTCGACGACGCACTCTCGGAATATTGCCTCCATCAAGGGATCCAAGCCCAAAGTAGGCTCGTCGAGAATGAGCAGTTCCACGTTAGAGACGAGCGCCGCGATTAGGGCAACCTTCTGCTGGTTACCCTTTGAATACGTGCGACACTGCCTTGTCGGGTCGAGTTTGAAGCGTGCGACAAGCTCATCACGTCGCGATTGGTCAAAGCCACCGCGCAGCCTCGCCAAGAGGTCGATTACCTCACCACCAGAGAGGTACGGCCATAGGTTCACATCACCGGGCACATAAGCCAGTCGGCGGTGGAGCGATACGACGTCGCGCCAGGGATCACCTCCGAGCAGCGTGACCGTTCCTGAGTCCTTGCGGAGCAATCCGAGCAGGATCCGCAAAGTAGTGGTCTTTCCAGCACCGTTTGGACCGATGAAGCCGAACACCTCACCGCGCTCAACCTCGAGATCGACGCCGTCAAGGGCAAGGTGTTTGCCGTAGCGTTTTGTCAAGCTGTGAATTTCGATGACGGACAACCTACACACCTCCGATCGTACGTTCTGTGCGTTTCAGGAGAGTAGCGTACGTTACGATCTTGAAGCTCTTTAACCGAATGAGATGGCGCCGTTTATGCATAGCTCTTCCGATTCTTGTTGCGTCGCCCGTCAAAAATTTCATTTTAGTCAAAACAGAGGAGCTTCTCTTAAAAAGAGGAGATGCTCGTCTGGCTGAAGCATAGAACCCCTCCCTCTTCCATTAATTTTGAGATAAGAACGACACATATATTTAGCTCAGGGCCGTTTTGTTTGTAGCTGTGAACAGGACCAAAGAACACCACAAAGACGAAGCACTGACATTATCCGTCGAGCACGCTGCGCACCTCATAGGAATTAGCCGATCGACCGCATACCGACTGGTGCAGGACGGCGAACTGCCGGCCATACGAGTTGGAAGGCGTGTGCTCATCCTTAAGAAACCTTTGATGCAAATGCTCGAGGCTGAATAGGATACGAGCCGCTTTTGAAGATAGGATTGTCGCGCCCTTGCGCCCTATATTGTTAGACCCGTACTTTTTTGTGTGCCCACAAGGTTAGTAAAACACGGATCATGAATGGCACGACAAAAACGAGTGACCGTGCAGACTCAGGGCCCGTCACAGTCGTCATTCGGCGCCGTATTAAACGTGGCTTTGCCAAGGCCTATGAACAGCTTGAAAAAGAGATATCGGCAGACGCATCGGCATTCCCAGGTTATCTTGGCTGTACGTTTTTGCGCCCCGAGAGGGACGATGATCGGGACTTCGTAACTATTGTCCGATTTGCAAGCTATAAGAGCATGATGCAGTGGGAGCACTCAACGACAGGCTCTGCCTTGATCGACCGTGCCGACGCCATGAGCGAGCTCCCGGCCACAATCCGTCGAACCACGGGTTTGTCACTGTGGTTTAATCCGCGCCATCCTGCGTCACCACAACGCTGGAAGATGGTGCTCGTCCTCACCGTCAGCATCTTCATCTTGGCTCAGCTTATAACGCCGCTCCTCGATCCCGCGCTCCGTTTGCTACCCCAACCCCTTGCATTTTTTATTTCATTGGTCATCCAGGTTGCTTTGCTCACTTATTTCGTGTTGCCGTGGCTCACCGCGATACTCGCAAAGTGGCTCTATGACGTTCCACGAGCTGAAGAATAAACCGATCTTTTGGCTCACATAGGGACATAGATAACCGAGACACGGACGCCTATAAAATTCGACCAAAAAAGGGCTTGTACGGGCCCTAAACCAGAACCGGGGCTGCGAGGCCCATAAAGCTAGCAAAGAAAACGCAAGTCATCGCTTTCTATATGTCGTGTTCAAATTTCACTTTCTTAGCGCACATACAAAACTTAAGTCTATCTGAGCCCAATGAGGTATACCTATGAAACAAGCGTTTGGCGGCGTTGTGTACGACACGGATACAGCGATACTCCTTGCACGAAACGAACATCAGTTCTGCATTGAAACGCTAAAAAACGGCGTCAAAAACGTTGACCTTTTCCTGACGCCTGACGGGCTCTATTTCAGATACGAAAAAACAGTGCCGTTCTTTGGAGACGACGAAGAGTACGACCCCGAACTGACGCCGCTCAGCTTGGGAGAAGCGGTGATCGTTTACAACAAGCTCACGGACAGAAGGCTCGAATTCGAAGATGCCTTTCCGGGCATAGAAAACCCGGACGTGTAAATTTACTACGCTAGGTTTCGAGTCTGCACCGTTGCTGCCCTATACAGCCCTTTATAGCTCTTTTAATTTTGAAATGAGTTTGTTTGTCGTTTTCCAATTCCTCGTTGTTGCTAAAGTGTTCAGCTTTTTTTCAAACGCGGCATTATTTAGTTTTGTCCGCGCGTACCCGTTTGGACAATAAAGATACACCTCTTTGCCAACGATTGCGAACTTCTCACCATCGTCCGGCCTTATGTCAGGATTTGAAACCACAGACGGGTCAGGCGCGTCTAACAAAAAAGTGACGTACAGCTTGTCGATCGCTACGTCTTGTTCGTGAATAAGTGGATTATGTTCGAGAATCCTCTCGAGTTCTTGCTGCGTACGGATGATGACATTTGTCGAAAACCCAAAGGCGTCGCCTAACTTTTCTTCAATGCGCCTAGCCAATTGCGCGACTTCAGTATGTCTACAATCGAAAATAACGTTGCCACTCTGGCCGTACGTGCTCACGTTTTCGAAGCCTAGCTCTTCAAAAGACCTTTTTAGATCGGTCATATGATGGCCCTTCGGCCGCTGACGTTAATTCCGCGCAACAAAGCAATGCATCTCACGCTTGACGCCCTCGTTTTTTCGCTGCACGCCTACCCGCCCAGCAGCTAGCATTGCACCCCCTCATCGGCATTAGTCACTGTTTTTCCCAAATACGAGACAGACGAACCATCTCATTTATCTCATCTTGTCCTCTCCTGGGAAAATCAAGCCCCAGGTGCCAGGGGAACACGAGGGAGAACCACTTATTCAATCTGTTTACGTAATTTTCCCAGCTCCAGATGAGGTCGGCAAACTCCTCCTTTGTCTCAACGGTATCCAAGGAGTCCACAATGTCATTACAGAGCTCAACAAGCTTGGGCAAATTCAACCATGGGGCAGGGCATTCCGGCGGCGCGGTATCGCCTAAAAGTTTGGCCATGTGCACAGTCAAGTACTTCCACATTCTCTTGCAGTGCTCAAGTGTAAAGAGAGGATCTGCGATCGCGGATCGGATCGCGGGTTCGGTGGTCCACCATCCCATGGCCTGCGTATCTGCGACAAGGAACAAAAGGTTCCCCAACACCTGGCCGTCTGTCCCTGCCCCACTTGGGAAGATCCCGAGTCGGCTCATCGTGACCTCCTCTGGCTCCTCCCACCAGATTCGGTCTATTTCCCCCTCAATTTCGTTTTTCACTTCGCGCCAGTGCTTAGCCACAACTTACACATCCTTTCTCTTTAGCGTGATCGTCTGCAACTGATGCGTGATGAATTGGGCGTTCCAGACCCCTCTCCCGGCCTCATAGAGCTCTCCTAGAAAATCGTTAGAGACTCTTGCCACCACTGGCCCTCTCGCGACTAAGGGCTCGGTCAGATCGGGCCCATATGCAATCGCAATGTCGTGTCCTCCGCTATACACGATGGAGCCTAGCTTCAATTGGCTGAGAAGAAGCCGTTTCTTTCCGAGGGGGGCGGCCTGTGAGCCTATGGCAATCGGATGTTTTGGCGGCCGACCACAACAATGGAAGTAGTCTCCTGTGGACAAAGTGTGGTGGCATATCATCTTCATGGGTTGGCCTAAAAGATCCCACACGGTCTGGCACATTTCGGGTTCTTCTTTGATAAGGAGGATTGCGGGGATTCCTGTCTTTCTGAATGGAAACACGATCAGAATCATTTTTTCCATCGGATTCGTTCTCCTTCAATCAAGGTGCGGTGCTTAGAAGGTGTGATGGCGCAAACACTTACGTATTACGTATTCGGGCGTAGCGCTATCGTTGTTGTTAAATGGCAGCAAAATTGTGTTACAGGTTATTTTGACCCTGGGTTACCCACTCACTTCTTATCCTTCCAATACCACCAGTTGAGTTTTTCAGGGTCCTGAATTGCATCCCGCGTTTCCGCAAAATAAACTGCGCAGCGGAAAACGTAGAGCAGGCAACGGTCCTGAATTGTCCCGGCATCTTGGTTTGATAGCTCATACAGCCACACAGGGTCCACGCCCTTCAAATCATCAATCCTATGAATGCCAATAGTTCTTAAATCATTGGCGATGGACTTGCCTACGCCTGGAATGTCCATCAGGGATTGGGAAATATATCTTTCTTTCATGGAGCGTTAGGTTTTTTTTCTTACCCAATGACGAGTGAGAGCCGCACAACAATGCGTACACGTTAACGTTCTAGTGCTTCTCAAAGCTCAATTACACTTCAGATTTTTAAAGTATTACATCGATAAATAATATATTTG
>PMYA01000174.1 GCA_003170935.1 Methanobacteriota archaeon | reverse complement strand
ATGCTAGAGAAGTTCTACGATGAAAACAATGAACTGATCGCAATCGTCATAGGCTCCGGGTTCGAAAAAGATGGTATTGAATTCTTCACGCCGGGCCATTTCTCCCAGCAGCTTGGGTATATGCGCCACAAAAAAGGCGAAGTAATCCCGCCCCATATTCACAACATCGTCGATCGAGAAGTCCAGCTGACCCAGGAGGTGCTCTTCGTCCGAAAGGGGAAGGTTAAAGTTGATTTCTACAACAACAAGCGGACCTTTACGGCCAGTACGGTACTAGAAGCAGGCGATGTTATCCTGTTGGCATCAGGTGGGCACGGTTTCACGATGCTAGAGCCGACAGAAATGATTGAAGTAAAACAGGGGCCATATTTAGGGGATCGAGATAAAACGCGCTTCTCCCCGTCAGAATAGGCGGCGGCGTGAGGCTGAGAATGATTCCAGTTTATGAACCGCTGCTGAAAGATCGCAAGAAGCAGCTTCTAGCCGAGTGCATAGACAGCGGTTGGATCTCGTCCGAGGGACCATTTGTGAGGGAATTCGAGGAGCAACACTCGCACTATATAGGGGCTCAGTACGGCGTGGCCGTGTGCAACGGCACCGCAGCACTTAAGACGGCCCTGTATGGGATCGGCGTGCGAAAAGGCGATGAGGTCATTATGCCCTCGCTCACCATCATTTCGTGCGCGCTTGCAGCCTTGCGCCTGGGAGCACGACCCGTTCTTCGGGAACACGACTACGTAGTAGCGGGGCTATTCCCGTGCAATGACCAAGCGTACAAACAGGGCTTCTATCTGCCCTCAGGTCTCACACTTACGGAGCCACAAATCGACGTGGTATGTGAAGCCGTCCGTAACATCATTCAGGAGGATGGAAATGGAAGTGTTTGAGCGGTACGCACCGTACTACGACCTTTTCTATCGCGAAAAGAAGTATGAAGGAGAGGTCGATTACGTGGATTCTCTGATCAAGAAATACGCGGTCGGCGAGACAAAGACGATCCTTGATCTGGGATGTGGAACCGGCGGACACGCGGTGCTACTCGCACAAAAGGGGTATCACGTCACCGGGGTGGATCGTTCAGATACAATGCTCGCTATCGCTAGTGAAAAAAAGAGCCAGAAGGGGGTCTCAGTGGAATTACAGAAAGGCGATATTTGCACGGTTGACCTCCATAAGCGCTTTGACGTCGCTATCGCGATGTTCGCTGTAATGGGTTACCAGACGGCTAATGACGTTCTTGAGAGTGCATTGGTTAACGCCGCGAAGCATCTTAACCCAAACGGGCTCCTCATTTTTGACGCCTGGTTTGGTCCTGCAGTGATCGCTCAAAAGCCGCAAGACAAGATACTCATCAAAGAGGAGGGCTCTGGTAGCGTTATTAGGCTCACCCGACCACACCTTGATGTAATCAGCCAAATGGTGGACGTCAACTTCACTGTGCTGCACGTTGAGAATGACGTGATTCTTAACTGCGTACAAGAAACGCACAAAATGCGGTTCTTTTTCACTAAGGAGCTCGAGTTTATGTTCACAAAAACCGGCTTTCAGACTGTCGGAATGCACCCATTTATGGAACTTGAAGGGAAGCTAACGGAAAACGACTGGAATATGGCAGTCATAGCAAGAAGGGCCCCCGTTTAACAATACTATGCTGAGGTGTTCGTTACTCGTTGCGCATCGTTTGTCGGTTCACATCTGGTAGGAACGTTGCTGGATAGCGACTACAGCATTATCGGTATTTGCCACTTTATAGATTGTTACTCACCGGCGCTAATGCGCGTCAATATTGCGCATACCGAAGCTCAGCGCGAATTTACGCTCAAGAAAAAGATCGACGTGTGAAGCTGTTCTGCCGTGGGCTATGTATTCCACAAGGCTGCGCACAACCGGGCGTTCGGGCGTTGTGTGGTAGGAGTTTCGAGTTTACTTGCGAAATAATGTGACATTGACACAGAACCTGTTAGAGTTTTGTAGGTCATAGCAAACCAAGAAATTCATCTATTCATCTTTCTCGTTAGTATATGGCGACGCTCACTTATCAATAAAAGAAGCCGCCTTAGTGGTACCCGTTTCGCCATATGGAGTTACAAACTGGCGGCTGAGTATCTGTGCGACCTCTACCGGAAGAACTTCAACGTCCCAGGCGCGCCGTAATCTTGTAGGAGTGCGTGCACGTTATCTTTGTAGTGCCGGGCGCTCTCAGTTCCACACTAAAGACTTCGTAAATACGTATTTCCCGGACTTTGTTTTAGGTATGTCATCGACGCGACGCCACGTGATGATGCAGTCTGGCATAACTTCTTCACGAATCCTTGTGTCGATGTCTCCCCTCTCCGAATCACTTAGCACGCCCTTTGGGACATAGAGGATTTCGATCTCTTTGTAGTCGGTCTGAATAACTTGATACTTTTCGATGTGTCCTCTATTGCAGACGACGCCAATAAGCCAGATAAAGTATTCTCCTGGAACTATAGTCCCATCTTCAAGGAGAAAACGTTCCAGGATCCGCCCAGTTACTTTTTCTAGCGTAGGTAGTGGGTTGCCGCACGTGCACTTCTTGGGTCCAAGGACTGCCGTATCGCCTATCTCGTACCTGATGAGCGGCATAGAATAGTTGAATAGGTTTGTC
>PMYA01000017.1 GCA_003170935.1 Methanobacteriota archaeon | reverse complement strand
CTCATATAATTGTTTTGACAAGGAGCCTTGAGACAAGAGCACGTTACAGTTTTTTAAAAATTTCTTAAGACCAAAAATGTGCTTTTTACACGCCTCGGTCGGTGGAGTGCGGCAGGAATTCGAAACATAGTGAGCTCGTCACCAAATGCAGCATTAAACGCCCTGAAGATCGACATAATCACTTCGCTAGCCATCGATAAAACTACCTCATTGATCTTCCTTCTGGTAAGTTCCATAAGCATATCCTTGTTTTGTATCTTCCATAGTGCAACGCAACGGCGCGGGGTAAGAAAAAAGAGGATAGTTGAACGAGTTTTCTGCTTTGACTCCCACTTCATAATGAACCTAATCTTCTGCACTATTCTTTTAAACTTATTGGCGGTCACAAATAGTCTTAATACATTTCAGAGGGACAGAATGCAACTGGCTGAAGTCATGTTCAAGGACTACCAAGAATACCCGAGTCACTATTTCTTGGTTCGTTCTGATTCAAAGCCGCGAAAACAGCTTTCCAGGTATCAGAACGTTCTTTTGCCGTAGCCGATGCCCAATAAATGTGACGGCATAAGGTTTATGGTGCACTAGGCTCGCTAATGTGACATAAAACGTCAAATAAAAAGAAGTACGTCAGCTATTGCCGAGTTAGATTTTTCCGATTACGATCACCGAATCCGGCTGTCGGCTTACAACAGACCCTTACACAAAACGTCTTTCAAACTAACAAGAGCGCTCTTTGGTGAAAAAGTGCAGGACTTAGATAGTAAAATCCGGACAGGTATCGCGTGGACGGGTCTCACTCAAATGGGTGGACAATTTGTATCTCTTGTGATATCAGTTATTCTGACGCGTCTTTTGTCTCCACAAGATTTTGGACTCATCGGGATGATATTGGTGTTTACGGGCTTTGCAACAGTATTCACTGACATGGGGTTCGGCGCCGCTTTGGTTCAGAAATTGGATTTACAGCAACACCATAAGAGCGCAGTGTTTTGGTTAAGCCTTGCCCTTGGTGCATCGATTACACTGATTATGGCCGCTGCGGCTCCATATATAGCATCCTTTTACGGTGAGCCGGCGCTCCAGTCGCTAGCCGTGGCAATTTCATTGATTTTCTTCATTAACGCGTTTGCAACGGTGAAGGTCGCTTTGCTGCAAAAAGCGATGGACTTTCGCACGCTCGCGATGGCTCAATTGTTAGGCACAGTGCTTTCAGGTCTTTTAGCCATCTATCTGGCTTTTAACGGTTTTGGTGTATGGAGCATCGCAGCAATGTACGTCGCTAACGCAATCGTATACGTCGTGGTGTTGTGGGCCGTGGCGCCGTGGCGACCAGATTTCTCGCTGCGATGGGATGCGTTAAAGGACCTTTCAAAGTTCAGTTTAAACTTGTTGGGTTTTTCCGCATTCAATTACTGGGCGAGAAACGGTGACAACTTGCTCATAGGTCGATACGTCGGATCAGCAGCTTTAGGGATTTACGCTCGTTCGTACATGATTCTATTGCTGCCGGTGGCGCAAGTCTCGGGTATCATCTCAAATGTAATGTTCCCCGCCCTTTCTGCGATCCAAAAAGATGTGGAACGAGTGAGAGAGATGTACCTAAAGTCAATTAGCGTTATCTCGCTAGTAACGTTTCCCATGATGTTAGGACTATTGGTCGTATCTCAATCCTTCGTCTTAGCCTTGTTTGGTGACAAGTGGGCGGGAATGATTCCCATCCTTCAGGTTTTTTGCGTTCTCGGGGCCATCCAATCTATAAGTACCACCACAGGCTGGATCTTTACGTCGCAAGGCCGTACTGATATCATGTTTCGATGGGGGCTCATAACAGGCTCTATATTCATCATCTCGTTTGTGGTAGGTCTGCGATGGGGCGCAGTTGGCGTAGCTGTCGCGTACACTGCAGCTAATTTCTTCTTATGGTATCCTAACTTGGCGATTCCTGGCCGACTTATAAAGCTCGACGTTGTCACGGTACTCAGAAGATTGGCACCGACGTTCTACGGCGCGGTAACGATGGCCTTTGCTGTCTGGGCGCTCGGCTTGATTCTTCCGAACAACTGGTCCTACGCTACCCATTTGGCACTTCAGGTCGTGTTTGGCACCATTGTCTACTGGGTCTTCGTTCGCGCTTTCCGTTTAGAGGCGTATGTCATTGCGTCCCGGTTGGTCGCTGCTTATTATGCACAAGTAGGACGCGATAGTTAGAAAGAAAGGGGTACGCTTATGCAGAAAGACTGTGCCTATCAGGGTCCGCTCCTTCCAAGAAGCGCCTGTTTTCGCGTATCTCACTTTTCTCAAAATATCGCGATCAGTAATGCAACCTTAGTGTCACACACCGGAAGTCGGGCGTTCGAATCGCCCGTGGCAAATCGATTTTTGGTAGGGCGTGCGATTCAGAATACGAAACAACAGCGGCAACACGCAACTTATAAATTGGTTATGATCAGGTTTAGATACTATTTTTTAGATTTTGAACAAAATCAAGATGAACTTCCTAAAAC
>PMYA01000053.1 GCA_003170935.1 Methanobacteriota archaeon | reverse complement strand
GCGCAAAAAAAGTACTTTTTGCCCTTGTATTCGCTAACGTACTTTGCTGTCTTTTCATCGACGTCCATATTGCAAACGGGATCTTTTGGCATTTTTACCTCGCGGTACCATGTATTCTTAGTGTTTAATACACTAACTCAGCGGACATATCGGTCGCAGGCGATTGTCCCGCTGCGGTCGCTGTCCGAAAATAGGAGAGCGAAAAACGGTTTGGCTTATTTCCTTAGCAGCTAGTATGCCGCGACAAGCAACCGCGCTAGACCAAAAACCTTCTTCAAGACGGTATTGGGCACTTTTGTCGCGACTTTCGACAAAAAAGCTCCGAAAAAGAATCTAATGCCAAGAATCGCCGCAATCTTCAAATCCGCGTAGCCACTTTGGAAATACGTTATTGCAGCGAGTAACCCAGACGGTGCTGTAAGAAAAATCATCGTCGTGCCTTGTGCTTGCTGCTGGATAAATCCGACAAGAAGCATCAACGCTGGGACAAGAATGTTCTTGTGTTTGCGGTCTCTCTGCTTATCGCTTACTTATTAACAAGGCGGACTGCCGCCATCAAACCATCAGAAAATTTACGTAACTTGTAGATTGAGAATGATGCATATATATGGTCTCAGGATGAAGGAACGCGGCAAGCCCCACATTCTGCATTGAACGTTTTCTGAGTTAAAAACGCGATAAGGCAATAAACGCGTTGACGACAAATTCAAATCACGACGGGTAATACATATAACAAAGGATCTACGTTATGGCTGAAACTACCATCACTTTCAAAGTACTCGGCATGACCTGCACGATGTGCGCGCTTACCATTGAGAAGCAACTCTCGGACCAAGAGGGCGTCACGAGTGCGAACGTCAACTTTGCTTTGGGAAACGCAACGGTGACGTATGATCCGAAGCGGACAGCCCCGAAACAGCTCGTGCAGGCGATACGAGATGTGGGGTATGACGTCGACATTGAACGAGTGGAGCTTGAAATCGCGGGCATTGTCTGTGTTGCTTGCATTACCACCATCGAAAACGTTCTTAAAGAAGTCCCCGGTGTGATCGATGAGAGTATCAACCCCGTGACTGCCCAAGCAGTCATTGATTATGATCCGTCCGTCGCGACCTTGGAAAAGATTGTTCAGACGATCCGGAGCACGGGATATGATGTTATAGAAGTTCCGCCCTTCGGAGCAGAGGCTGAACTGGTCGACCGGGAGGGGGTGTTTCGAGGACGTGAGATAACACAGTATCGCAATCAGTTCATCTTCACCGTTATCTTCGGAATTTCCCTTCTGCTCGGAATGCTCGCGCCTTACGTCCCTGTCATTCCAGCCTTCTTCATGGATCCCGTGTTCCAGTTTGCTGTCACCACCCCGGTTATGGTCATTATCGGCTACGGCTTCTACCGGCGGGCAGTTATCTCCATTGCGCATAAGGGGGCGAACATGGACGTCCTTATCTCCATGGGGACGCTAGCGGCCTTCGCGTACAGCGTGGCGGCAACGTTCATCATCCCCGGCGACACCTACTATGATACATCAGTCTTCATCTTTGCATTCGTTCTGCTCGGCCGCTACCTTGAGGCGCGCGCCAAGGGCGGGACATCCGAAGCCATACGTACGCTGCTGCATCTCAAGGCAGAATTTGCCAACGTGATTAAGGATGGAGTAGAGGCGCGCATACCCGCAGATGATGTCCAAATCGGTGACGTTGTCATTGTGCGCCCGGGCGAGAAAATACCCGTTGACGGAGTCATTATCGAGGGGCACGCTGCGATTGACGAGTCCATGTTGACCGGAGAACCTGTCCCGGCTGATAAGCAGCCCGGAGATGAGGTGATCGGGGCCACGATCAACCGCGAAGGGCTCCTAAAGGTGCGTGCGACAAAAGTCGGAACGGGAACGGCGCTCGCGCAGATTGTCCACCTCGTCGAGATGGCCCAAACGTCTAAAGCGCCCATTCAGCGATTTGCAGACAGGGCCTCAAACTATTTCGTTCCGGGCGTGGTGGCTGCGGCGCTTCTCACCCTCGCAGCGGCGACTTTCGTCGGAATTCCGTTCAACCTCGCCCTTTTGCGCACGGTTTCCGTGCTCGTGATTGCCTGTCCGTGTGCACTGGGCCTCGCAACGCCCACCGCGGTGATGGTTGGCACAGGGCTGGGTGCCGAGAACGGCATTCTCATCAAGGGCGGTGAGTACCTCGAGAGCGCTGAGCACATCGACACTATTGTGTTTGACAAGACAGGAACGCTTACGAAGGCGGAGCTCGTCGTCACTGATGTCGTTAGCAGCAAGGCCCACGACGTGCCTCTCACTGAGACAGATATCCTCCGCCTTGCCGCAAGCGCGGAACGGGGGTCTGAACACCCCCTCGCGCAGGCCGTGATCCAACGCGCCCGAGATCAGCACATCGAGACGACGGAGCCACGGGAGTTTAAGGCAGTTATGGGTGAAGGGGTTATCGCCTCAGTGGACGGCACGCAGGTGCTTCTTGGCAACCGAATGCTCATGAGTGCCCACGGGGTGGACGTTACCCTCGAACCGACAATTCGGGAACTTGAGGCCGAAGGGAAGACGGTCATGCTGCTCGCGGTTGACAACACATTGGAAGGCGGCATCGCACTTGCTGATACAGTACGAGAGGAGGCCCCAGGAGTCGTCGCTGAATTGCAGAATATGGGAATTGAAACGGCAATGCTCACTGGAGACAATCAGACGGCGGCCCTTGCCGTAGCAAAGCGGATTGGAATCGGCACTGTGCGGTACGAGGTTCTTCCTGCAGGCAAAGTAGCAGAAATAGCTTCACTCAGGAAGGGGGGTCACAAGGTAGCAATGGTGGGGGATGGCATCAATGACGCGGCGGCATTAGCCGAGGCAGATATTGGCATTAGTATGGGAACTGGCACGGATATCGCAATCGAAGCCTCAGACATTACGCTCATAAAGGCTGATCTTGAGGACGTCGTTGCCAGCATTCAACTCTCAAAAAAGACGATGCGCACGATTCGGCAAAACTTCGGATGGGCCCTCGTCTACAACTCGGTAGGGATCCCCATTGCAGCGCTAGGGTTTCTTCGGCCCGAATTCGCTGCAGCTGCAATGGCGTTCAGCTCCGTCTCAGTTGTTTCCAACTCTTTGCGATTGCGGGGGTATAAAGTGCGGCCCGGTCGTCCAGTGGCGCGGTGAAATGATGCAGCCGCACGATTCACATAGACTCATCGCGACTTGTTGAACACACTGAACTTAGTGAGCGAGATGGAAAGAGAACGTGACGAAGTTATAGCAGTTAACGGATTAACAAAGCGATTCGGCGCTATCACTGCTGTAGAAGATATCTCTTTCAGTGTTCCAGAAGGTGAACTGTTCGGGTTTCTCGGGCCAAACGGTGCAGGAAAGACGACGACCATCAGAATGCTCACGGGCCTACTCACGCCAGATGCCGGGCACATCTCCATCGGCGGGATTGACGTACAAAAAGACCCGATCGGAGCAAAGATGCAAATGGGCATCATCCCCGAGATGAGCAACGTATACACCGATTTGACGGCTAAGCAGAATGTCGTGATGGCCGGACGTTTTTACGGAATGCGTCGGAAGGCGGTCGAAGAACGAGCAGATCAGCTCTTGGAGCAGTTTGAACTCGCTGACAGAAAAAACGATCGCGTCGAGGGGTTTTCTAAGGGTATGAAACAGCGCTGCGATCCCGCTCCTGTTCGACTGGGCCGCCCTTATCTGCTTTAGCGTTGTCTTTGTGCTGTTCGCCCGCACGTTTCATCGGCGCAATCTGATGAAAGGCCTGTGATTGGTGAAAGATTAACGTTTTCCTGAGAATAATGATATAATGGTATGATCCTACTTCCTGGACGCTCTCACGCGAGAAGCTATACCTGCTGGCTAAAGCTTCCACATCCTCAGGACTGAGCCTTATTGAAAAAGGCGGACCATGTGGCGACTCTTGTTTCTTGAATTCTACAACAGCCAGCCTTCCATTGTATGTAGCTACTCTGGCAATCTCCTTAAGAGTGCTATCCGTCCCGTTGTTGGCAACCAGTCTGTGCAGCACATTGGACATGAAAGCCAACCTTATGCTTTCATCCGCTAGAGGAAGCTTCTTTGTGATGTCTACAACAGATGCCTCAATGTTAACCAGCTTCATATCGGCAATCTCTCTTTCTAATCTGGAGATAGAATCTTCATCAACATCAAAAGCATAAACTACGCCGTCCTTCCCGACAGCTTGCGAGGCAGCAATCGAAGATCGCCCAGAGCTGCAAGCAATCAGTTAAAGCAACGCCCTAAAATGCTGGAGGCGAGATAATCTTTTCTCGCTGTCAAAGCGCCGCAGACAGCGTTTGTTCAACCTCATCAGCAGGCATGTCTTTTAGCAGCGGGTTTTTTGTACCGGAGTAGTTCGGAATGCCAACGCACAATTACTGTCGTGGGGTCAAATACTTTCAAGAAACGATATCGTAGCGTCGATACTGCACCTCGGTCATGCACGCTCGTTGAACATGTTTCCACTCGTCTGATTGAGCATCCACGTTTTTCTTAACACGCCGAGCCTCTTCGTGAGCTGCTTCATTGTTTCGCCTTCGCTCGTGCAGCAATCCAAGCCACTGCCAATTGATTGAGATGCAGATCTTTAACAATCTTCGTTTCTAAATCCTGAAAAGAATAAACATGTGAAGGATTGGGAGTCGTAAGAACAAACCCAGGAGGAAGTTCGTGAATAACTTCTGCGGACTTAGAGACCTGCCCAGCTATTTTTTTGATTTCATGAATACCTTCTGTCGATGTCTTTTTTTGCTATTCCTAATTTCGCATAAGTGAAATCCTCCCTAAAAACAGAGGTTGAAGGCTATTTCGCTTTCATCACCCAACGAGGATGATCTGCAAGATGTGTATGCGTCGTTGCCTTTTATTGCCTCTGCTTTGTTGACTCACATCCATCCTCGATATTTTGCCAAAATAAACCCAGCGATGGCGATGAAAACCAGTATTACGACTATTGCAATATACAATGGGGCGTTCCCCCCTTCAATGACGCCCTCATGCTCATTCTCAGAGATATTGGTTAGTCCTCGTTCTATGTCGTGCATGTCGACTCGCGTGGCTGTCCAGAGAGAGACCACCACCGCGCTGATGAAGACGGCCGCCAATACGAGATATTGCCACTTCATATCAATCACTGCCAACGTCTCGTAAGGCGAGCAAATCAAGGCGCACCTTGCCCAAATACTCCACAACAAATCCTGTCAAAATCGCTTCGCCCACGGCCACGACTAGGTTTAAGAGAGGAACTTGGAGTGTGAACACGAGCAACGCACTTCCCGAAAGGGCGCTCCCCTGTATTCCCGAAATCACGATGATGAGTACCGACAGGACGTTTCCGACGAGCAACCCGCCAAACGCCGCGACCGCTCCGCGGGTAAAGAGCTCAAAACGGCGGGTCGCATAATAGAAGAGGTAATACGCGCTCGCGACCTCGCTGACGTTCACAAGGGTGTTTGCTCCGATCAGCCCCCACCCTCCATGGCCGATCGCGGCGCTGAGAATATTGACTATCAACACGATCAGCGACCCGATCGCGGGGCCGACAAGAATGCCGATGAGCGGGGTGAGGCTCATATGCACCCCGCCAGCGAACGGGATGTTCACCTGAAATATGGCAAACGATGCGGCAGCGAGCAATCCTGCAGTGGCGAGCCGCTGGGTGGCGATATTCTGGCGACGTGCGATGAGGAGCGCTATGGCGATCACGATCAACGCGAGCGCCCACCAGACGATCACCCACTGGAGCGAAAACACTCCATCCGGCAGATGAATGTGTGTCATAAGGCTTGGGAATCAATCATAGTCACGCCACGGCTCGACATCGTAGCTGATTTGCATCTCGGACATCTCGAAGGTGCATCAAACCTATACGACCCTTCGCAGTTCATAGGAACTAAATTCTTGAATGAAGCTTTGCACTTCCTTGTGGTAAAGGTCACCCAGCCCCAAGAGGCGACCAAGGTGCTCTGAGATGTCTGTGTTCCAACGCACAATCATAACTATGACGTGGTTAACTGTGCCGCTTTTATAGCATCTCTGACACTATAGGTCGAATCGGCAATTATCGTAACGTCTATTCCATACCCTCTCAACCACTGCACCACACCCTCCCCTGCATGGCCCGTAATGACTATGTCGACTTCATGCAGAAGCATGAAGTCGGCAATTTGAGCGCCCTTTTTTCGTTCAACCTCCTTAAACAGATTTTCAAACGAGCCGACAATATCTATGCGATCTTCTTCAAATCGTACAATTACAAAATACTCACACATCCCCAAATCATCGGCAATCGTAGCTTCTAGACCAACACCAGTTGAGCTTACGGCGATGGTCAAGACATCCGTATGAGTGCTAACCGAAACGTTGACCCGATGAACCTCTGGAACATCTTCAAAAACATCGGCTTCGATTTTTCCCTGTATGTTTGAAAGCTCTTCCGCAGTAGTTCTACGACGCACCGATATGGACACGTCAGCTATTTTATAACTCCAACTTCCTCTTGCATGCACGTAATTTACTTGCTTTACTTCAGGCACGCCTTGTATGATGTTTCGAATTTGCTCTGTTAACTCAAAAGAGCCTTCTCTATCCATGAGCGTATCCACGGATGACTTAGCAACGCGCACACCCATATTGATGATAAGAAGTGAGATCAGAATACCTATTATTGGATCCATATACCAATAGCCAAGACCCGTTAAAACGAGACCAAAGATGACTGCTATAGATGAGAAAGCGTCGGTAATGGAATGTTTTGATTCAGCGATAAGAGCGCTTGACTTAATTCTCATTCCGACGCGTTTTTTGTATAGAGACAAAAACCAAGCTGCAACAACTGACACGCTCGCAACAACGATACCGATAAACAACTCAGATGCCACACGTTGGGCGAACAGAGCTGAAGCTGACTCGTATATTATGAGAAAACCTGTTGAGATAATGATAAATGCTACGACAAGCTCAGCTATTGACTCCGCTTTTGAGTGGCCGTATGGGTGCTCGACGTCAGCAGGGCGAAGTGAAACGCGCAACCCAATTAAAACCGCTGCGGACCCAAATATGTCTGTTAAGGAGTGAACGCCGTCTGCAACTAAACCCGCACTGCCAAATAGGATGCCTGCTGCCATTTTGCTTGCCATTAGCAAGATATTGACAACAATAGCGACGACGCTGACGGTAATACCGCTGGAGCTCGCGAAAGAAAATCGATGCATTATTCAAATGAGATTTATGCTGAGAGATTTATGTTACAGCAGCGTTACTCTCTCAGCTAGTCGACCCCAAAGCTTTGTGATTTGTTGTGACGCGGCTGACTCTGTGTAACAAACTACCGGCTTTCCCCGTACGAGAGCTCGTACGACGTTCAGATCGTACGGAATCATCCCCAAAATTTCCACGCCCTCCTGCTGGCAAAATTCCGTAATTCGCCTCACATTTTCTTGGTATAAATCACAACGATTTACACACACAAATGCAGGAACTTTGAAGTGATTGCATACTGATAGCACCCTTTTTAAGTCACTTATTGCTGAGAGGGTTGGCTCTGTTACTATGAGGCTAGCTGTTGCACCTGTAAGAGATGCAATTACAGGACACCCGATGCCAGGAGGGCCGTCGACGATAATGTACTCGAAACCTTGATCACGTGCGATCTGCTCTGCCGTTTGCCGAACGAGCGTAACAAGCTTGCCTGAATTCTCCTCACCCGGTTCAAGCCTTGCATGAACGAGAGGCCCGTAAGGCGTGTCTGAGACAAATAGCTGGCCAGAACACACGTCCTCCATGCTTATTGCCCCTTGTGGACAAACCAGCGAACAAACCCTGCACCCTTCACACAAAAAATGATCTACCTTGCAATTTTGTATAGCGTTGAAACGGCAAGCGTCCTCACAATCACCGCATTGAATACATTTCGCAACGTCAATGCGAGCCTTCTGGGAAGCTTTAAATTCTTGTACCGTTTTGATCCGTGCATCCGTAATAAGGCTCAAGTCAGCTGCATCGACGTCACAATCAGCAAAAACTGCATTCTTTGCTAGTGACGCAAATGATCCTACAATGGATGTTTTTCCTGTGCCACCTTTCCCGCTTATAATAGTCAGAGTCTTCACGTCGCCTCTATTTTTTCACTTATCTGCTCACAACTAGTTGAGCATCATCGCGCTAGCTCATTGATGTCTTGGTAGAGCTGAAAAAATTTCTGTTGATATTCAGGGAGCACGCCGACCGCCGACACACCTTGCGCGTACTTTATTGCAAGCTCTTTGTCATAAGGAAGTCTCATCAACACCGGCAGTCCTTTTTTTGCACAATAAGCATCCACTTTATCATCACCAATATCCGCCCTATTGACCACAACGCCAGCTCGAATCTCGAGCTTCTGCACTAGTTCAACAGCAAGGGACAGATCATGTAACCCATAAGGAGTAGGCTCTGTCACGAGCAGACAAAAATCACTTCCCTCGAGCGTTGTAACAACGGGACACGAAGTGCCTGGCGGTGCATCTAAAATAACGATTGCATCGTTTGATACCATGCGCTTGAGCGCCCGGATAACAGGCGTCGAAAAAGGTTCTCCAGGAGTTAAGCGTCCTTGAAAAAACGCGATATTGCCCGCGAAACCTGTCTCGATAATTCCAATTTTGCGCTCTTTTTTGCCAATTGCATTCTGCGGGCAAAAGAGTTTGCATCCACCACAGTCGTGACAGAGCTCAGGATACAGCAATACGCGCTCCTTTAAAACAACAAGCGCGTGGAACGCACATACTTCAGCGCACTTTCCACAAAACGTGCATCGGGTCCCGTCGATAGTCGGGCACCCCGTCGTAACTGGTTCAGAATGTGTGATCTGGGGCTTTAAAAACAAATAAGCGTTAGGTGCTTCCACATCACAATCGAAGAATTTAACGTTGTTCTCACGTTGCAACGCAAGTGCCAAGTTGACTGCAATAGTAGTTTTGCCTGTGCCACCCTTGCCACTCGCGACTGATACGATCATAGATCGAGTTTATCCCATCAGTTAGAAAATCAGTTGTCAGTGCACAGGTCATGAAAGATATTGCCGTGCTCACATGTGCTCGCACCGCCTTCCAGAGTTCCTTCGAGGTATTGCTCCGCTGCCTGCTCTGTTGACCCTGCTACGCCAAGTATGGCCTCTATGCCTGCCTCTTCAAAGAGCTTCTGCGCTTTCGGTCCCATACCGCCAGCTATAATCACATCAACTCCTAGTTCATGTAAGTATCCTGGCAGAAAATTTGGTCTATGACCGGGGTTTGGGATGACCTCAGTTTTTTGTATCGCTTTGTCCTCAACCGTGTATATCGTATATTCGGGACAATGTCCAAAGTGTTGGCATACTGCCCTGTTTTCTGTAGCAATGGCGATTCTCATTCTTTGCCTCCTTTGCTAAACGACTCTATTGCTTGTTGAACTGTTGTAGCCGTTGTCATATGTACCTCAACACCAGCGCTCTGTAGTACTTGTGCGGCCTTAGGGCCGATTTCGCGAGTTATAAGCACTTCAGCGCCTTTATCGATAACGAATTGTGCGCTGCCAATACCTGCTCCCGAACCCATCGCTGCTTCGTTTATATACGCTGTGTGCTGCTGAGTTTCTGAGTCCCACAAAATAAAAAAAGCGCAGCGCCCGAAGCGGAGATCTACGGGCGATGTCAACTCTTTTCCTTGCGCAGTGATTATTATTTTCATTACTCACTGCGCTCCAAAGTCGTGTCTAAATTGACCTCTTCGCTTTCATCACGCGTCTCGAGTTTTAGCGATTCGAGGTAGGCTTTCACATCGTTCAACTGTTCCTCCAACGCTTTTACTTCCAGTTCGAGCGCTGTTTTAAGTGCAGCCTTATCTTCTGTTTGCAAGGGCGGATCCATTGCAGGCGTACTGACCCATCGTGGCAGTCCCGTCTCTATGTACTGCCACCGAAAACCCCTTCCAAATCCTCCCATTCCAGATCCTCTTCGAATAGGTCCATCCCCATAAAAGGCCCTTCTCAATGGAATACCACTCCCGCAGTTCCCACCTCTCCGACCACTTAGAGCACCGTTCCCAAGAGGTCCTGTTCTATCTAAACCAGGCATTTTTTTCACCTCATTACTTCTTCGTTTTCAGTTTTGACTTTTTCTTTAGCATCATAAAAACGTAAGACGCTTTGTGTGATTAGGTTCGAACTTTCTGACGCACATGGTGCTGTCGCACCATTTTCGCTAATTGGTTTGCCACTATCGCCCGATTCGCAGATTGTAGAATCAAGCGGAATACGAACGATAAACGGGACGTCTAGTTCCTTCGCGGATCGCTCTCCACCACCGCTCTTAAAGATAGCGACTTGTGTCCCACAAGTTGGACACGTGTATCCACTCATATTTTCTACAATCCCTATTATCGGAACCTCAACCTTGCGGGCAAAGTCAATAGACTTGCGCGAACTAACAAGGGCAACTTCTTGCGGCGTAGTCACTATTAGGGCGCCATCAGGCTGCAGCTCCTGTACGATCGAAAGAGGCTCATCGCCAGTCCCTGGGGGCAAATCTACGACAAGAAAGTCAAGGGCACCCCATTTAGTCTCGTTGATGAACTGTCTAATTGCCCCCATTTTCATGCCACCCCGCCAAATGATTGCATGATCCGGTGATGGTACAAGAAAACCTGTCGATAACACTTTGAGCTTGTCTGAATAAGATACTGGAACCAACTGGTTCTCTTCAACCTCTATGTTTCCAGTAAGCCCCAACAATCGCGGCACGCTCGGGCTGGTCAAATCTGCATCTAAAATCCCAACGTTATAGCCATTTAACGAAAGCGACACCGCAAGATTCGCTGAAATTGTTGACTTGCCAACGCCACCCTTCCCACTCATTACAATTATGCTGTGTGTTGGTCGCGTTGCACCGCGGACTACGTCCGGGCGCACTTGCAACTGTTTAATCGTCTCGACGTGATTACGCGTTTCCATGACCTTTCACGTAAATTACATTGACTTGGCAGCTTATATATCTTACTCAGATAAAAGATGTTATCAAGATAAATGAGATAAGAAACTCAGCTTTGATGTCAACTGACGGGAATGCTGAACCTAAC
>PMYA01000155.1 GCA_003170935.1 Methanobacteriota archaeon | reverse complement strand
GTGGGCTAATGGCCATATCTACAAGAAAGAGAAATAACTCCCCGAAGAAGTCATTGCTCCCGATGCTTCAGCCCCGCAGCCTCCAGACGACGCTCTTTGGCGAACAGGCCGAAGATATGCCCTTCGTCCGGACGAGTGACGGGTTTATCCTCCCTTGGAACAGCGAAGCGATCGTTAAGCAGCTCCTTCGTGAAACGGCGCTCGCACAGACGTTTTATGGGAAACGTGGCATGAAGCGTGCTGAGGCGCGACGCATCGCGGACATCGTTGAGAAGAAGATCAAACGGATGGACGTGCACGAACTGACTGGACCGCTGATTCGAGAGTTTGTCAACCTCGTCTTGCTTGAGGAGGGGTTCAGCGAATGGGCGCGAGCGTGCTCACGAGTGGGAACGTCCCTCTACGATGCCTACCGCATCGATCATGGCGAGGGGTTCGAGGTAAATGAGAACTCTAATCTGACTGCAAACCCCGAAACGTCGGCCAAGAAGAAACACGACAAGCTAAGCAAGCAGCAAGTGCTGCTCATGCTCCCCCAGAGCATAGGTGACGGCCACCGCTCGGGAGACTTTCACATTCACGACATGGAGTACGCAAACGTGCGGCCATTTTGTGCCGACTACGACCTGCGTTATTTCCTCTACTATGGCCTGATGCCCGACGGGACCGGAGCACACGCATCCGTTGCCGGTCCCGCAAAGAGCCCCGAAGTCGCCATCCTTCATGCGGTCAAGGCGCTCGCTGCCGGGCAAACTAACTGCGCGGGCGGACAAGGCTTCTACAACTTCTTGACCTTTTTAGCCCCTCATCTTGAACACTTGGATTATACGCAGATCAAGCAGCTCATGCAAGAGACGGTCTATGAGCTCACGCAGGTATTCATCGCGCGTGGCGGACAGATGGTCTTCAGCAGCCTTCAGCTCACCCCGGGCGTTCCTGAGTTGTGGAAGGACAAGCCCATCGTGTTGCATGGGAAGGTTTGGGACGGTGAGCAAGCGCCGCTGCGGACCTACGGCGAGTTTGAACGCGAGGTGCGCCTCGCCTTTAAGGCTATGATGGAGGTCATGACTGAAGGCGACAACTGGGGGAAGCCCTTCAATTTCCCGAAACCCGAAGTCGCGATAGAACCATCATTCCTCGTGCCTCGCCCTGAAGACGTTTATTTTGGTCACCCAGAGATACCTACCCTTGAAGACAACTACGAAGCCGCATTTAAGCTCTCTGCGGCGTTTGGCTCTACCTACTTCGATAACATGGTTCCGGAGTACAGGGGCGCGGGTAAGGGAGTCTCCTGCTATCAGTGCTGTGCGTACATGTTCAAGGTCGATAGAGATGAAGACCCGCACTTTGATGACAAGCTCTACTTTAGAAACGGTGCCCACTTCTCGATGGGATCGTGGCATGTCGTCACGCTTAACGTCCCACGCGCGGCGTACCGTGCCGAACACGACACTGACGCGTTCATTGATAACCTTAAGAACCTCGTCGATCAAGCCGTCGAGTTCTTCTTGATAAAACGTAAGTGGATGGAACCGCTTATCAATGCTAATCGGCTCCCGTTCCTACAACAGCATCCACGTGATCCGAACACGGGGGAGCGAGGACCGCAGCTCTACGATTTCGACAGCCTAGTTTACACTATAGGTGTGGTCGGGGTAAACGACGCGGTTAAGTATCACACTGGATCGGCTATACACGAAGATCCTGCAGCGTGGGAACTTGCGATACGGGCAATGACCGAGCTCCAGGCATACTGCCGACAAGTAGGAAGCGAACACGGCATCAAGATTGCCTTGGCTCGGACGCCTGCAGAATCGAGTGCACAACGACTCGCCGTTGCAGATCTCCTCAACCCTGAATTTACTGATAAGTGCCGACGTGTCGTTGAGGGGAATGTCTCTGGAGCGATCAAACAGTATATAAAGAACAAGTCCCGCGATCTGCCCATCTACTACTCAAACGGTACGCATATCCCGGTGAGCGCCAATGTGGACCTCTTTGACCGACTCCGCTATGAGCAGGTCTTTTACCACTGCTTTGACGGCGGAGATTTAACACACATCTTCTTAGGGGAAGCGAAACCTGACCCTATAGGCCTCATGGAGCTCTGTTTAAACATCGTCAAGAACACGCAGATCGGATACTTCGCACCAGGTCGTGATCTGACGCTATGCCTTGATGATGCATACGTTGAGGGGGGCCTTCACGAAGAATGTGCTAACTGTGGTTCGCACAACGTCGAACACATCGCCCGCGTAACTGGCTATATGAGCGCGGTTTCAAGCTGGAACGAAGGCAAGAAACAGGAGCTCAAGGATCGCAACCGGATCGCTCTTGGACGAACCATCTGATCCAAGCTTAAAAAATTAGCCTCTAAACGCTGTTCGTGGCTTGCACTTTCGGGCGTTTCTGCGTTGTGCCCTTCAAGGCCACGACGGCGACTAATATGAATCTATAATCTAATCGAGCTCGACAATTAAGGTGTTAGTAATTCAGTGCTTACCCAGTTACCGCACTCAGCTCCTCTTTCGTCTTTTCGAGGAGCTCTTTCAACGCTCGAGCCCGTTCGACGCGTCCAGGCACGGAAGATATTAATTCAGCACGGGAATCCGCCTTTAGGAACGCTTCTGGTACCATATTGATCTTATCGGGAAGTCCCTCCATGTATATCGCCATTGTTTCTAATTGTTCTACGGCAATATCCACACCTTCTATGAATGGGGCTGAAACCTCGCTGAGCGTTGCTGCGGCGACATTCACATCGTCGCCTCCGTTGGCAAGCGCGGAAGTCATGCGCTGCGCTGCGTCATAAATTGAGCTGTATCGCGTTCCGAGCCGTTCTAAAAACGCTTTCAATTCGTCAGCGCTCATACCTGTGTTTGCCTCCAAGTCTCGTCGTACGAGCGGCTTAGCGACCGCGGGGAGCCCTTCTACCACGGCTATATAATCATTGATGCTGCGTAAAAACGCGCTGACGCTCTCTTTCGCAAACTCACACGTCTTTAAAAGGCTTCCTATCTCTTCTTTTTGCTGCATGCGCTGCCCTATCCGTCGTTTGATCCTTCAGATGTTCATCAGTTTCTCTTTCTTTTCGCTCGAGAGCTTTTCCCGTTTGCCTATTTGCGACTCAATCATCTCCCATAAACGGAGCATAAGCTCCGCAAGCGCCTCACCGAGCTTGTTTGTCCCAAATTCGTGTATTTGTACTCCTTGGGGGCCTGGCACGTCCTTTGTAAGGATAATGACTGCTACGGGACCGATTGTTCCGCCGAGTGCAAACCCTACGCCCGAACTCGGTCGCCCTTCGCGGCCGCCACCGCCACCGCCGCCTGTACCAAAGTTAAACTGATAGATTGGTATAGCAACCTTGTCACCAAACTCGACGGCTTTACCCAAAGACTCAACGCCGCTAAAAATCTGCTGTAAGTTCCCTAGGACTTCGCTAATCGTTGCGTTGCTATCCTCCACTTAAATCACCATAAGCTAATACGAGCGTATGTAATAACTGTTTTGCTAAAATCAGGTCAGTTCGTTGTGATCTTTAGCCTTAGATTCGATCGATCGTTACAAATCGATCGATGAGCCCGAGCCGACAATGAGACGATGCCCCTTGGGCAGCTTTTGATCGGTCGACCGGATCTGCGTTTTATCACCGATCAAACTCTCAACTATTGTTTCTCTGCACGTGATAACGCTCTCTCCGATAACGATCGAATCTTCTATGTGGGCCTCAGAAACGTGCGTGTTGTCGCCAATTGAGGTGTACGGTCCGATGTACGTCCCTGCATCGATGGTGCAGTTCTCCCCGATGATGGTCGGGCCAAATACGGTGCATCCGTGTTTCAGCACCGATTCCTTGCCAATAGAAACACGGCCCTTTAGTATAGCCCCTTCCTCAACGGTGCCCTGGACGAGGGGCACGAGGTCATCAAGCAGGAGCCTGTTGACCTCGAGAATATCTTCAGGCATACCAGTATCTTTCCACCAGCCCTGGATGACGTGGTGCTTTACGAAGTAGCGTGTGTCGATAAGTCTCTGTATAGCGTCGGTGATTTCAAGTTCGTTTCGCCTTGACGGTTCGATCTGCCGAATTGCGTTGAATATAGGGGTGGTAAAAAGGTACACCCCAACGAGGGCAAGATCACTCTTCGGTTTTTTGGGCTTTTCAACGAGTTTAATTAATCGTCCGCGTTCGTCAACTTCAGCGACTCCGTATCGTTCAGGGTCGGACACGCGCTGTAGCGCGATAACCGCGTCGCACTGTCCCTTATTGTACTCTGCTACCAGTGGGGCGATCCCGTAACGCAGGATGTTGTCGCCGAGGTAGACGACGAATGGATCGTCCGCCAAGAAGTCCTCTGCGCAAGCGACTGCGTGTGCGATTCCGAGCGGAGCACCTTGATCGATATAAGAGACGTTTACGCCGTATGCTGACCCGTCACCGATCCGATCCATGACCTGTTCCCGGCCGTTAAGTCCAAGAATAACCCCGACTTCAGTGATGCCTGCCTTTCGGAGATCCTCGAGCGCATAAATGAGCACGGGCTTGTTTGCAACGGGGATCAGTTGTTTAGGTCCGCTGTGGGTCAACGGCCGGAGTCGAGTGCCGCTGCCTCCGGAAAGTAATAATCCTTTCATCGCCATTCGTCCCTCAGAAGGGTCAGCCCTTCGTGTACGTTTGCAAGGCGCACCCCTAAGGCGCGTTCAGCTTTCTCTACTCTGAGTGAGGAGTTCATCGGCCGTCGCGCTTGCTGTTGTAATGTGTCTGTCGATATCTCGTTAATAAGCTTTTTATCCAACGCAAACACGTCCGCGATAGCACAGGCAAAGGCGTATCGATTGAGTTGCTCGCGCCCTGAAACGTGATAAACGCCCGTTAGTCCAAGCTCACACATGCGCAGCAGGGCACGCGCACAGTTGCCGACATACGTGGGCGTGTTGTATTGATCTGTTACGACGTTAATAGGTGTATGTGAGCGTAGTGAATTGATCACCCACGTAACGAAGTTTGGTTTGTTGGGCCCGTACAGCACGCATACACGAGCGATCGCATTGACACTGCTATCTAGAGTAAATCGTTCACCAGCGAGTTTTGACTCGCCGTAGACGTTTATGGGGCGAGTTGGCGCCTCTTCTGAATAAGGGCCTTCTTCCCCGTCAAAGACGTAATCGGTCGAAACGTAGATTAATCTCGCTCCGTGCTCCTCGCAAGCTTCGGCAACGTTCTTGGTGCCGAGTGCGTTTATGTCCCAAGCGCGTTGCGGTTCGGTTTCGCACGCATCGACGTCGGTGAAGGCAGCAGTATGTATTACGTAGTCCGGGGCGACGCGACTTACAGTAGCGTTGACCTGAGCTTGCTTAGTGATATCCATCTGCAGGCCACCGTTGAGAGGATGACTATTATAAGCAGCGACAGCGATTACGTCGCTTTGTAGCGCCACTCTAAGCAAGGCGCTACCGAGTAACCCGCTTGCTCCTGTTATCATTACTTTCATAATGTATTCCCTGTGACGCGATAATCTTGCCAGTACTTTTCACTCTTGCAGCTTATTATAAAGGTTTCTGGTTTGGAAAACGCTTTGAGATCGTTAACGTTTGCGTAAGCGTCGTAACGCATCACATAGATGATTTGGTTTACCTTCTCTATTAAGAAAGAAGCATAAAGCGCTCTTTTTTGGAAAATAACCGGCAAACGACATTAAAACTGGTTTTCAGACAGAAAAGTTATGTATATTGGAGTCTTTTTGCATCCAAAGTGACTTATTACTTTGTCGAGGTGTAAGTTTGACGAAAAAACAAACAGCTACATTAGCAGTGTGTGCCGTGTTGCTTTTTTGCGTAATAGCAGCTGGATGCAGTGGACCAACCGCGTCACCGACTCAATCGACTGCTAATAACTCGTCGACTCAGACGATTTCATCGAAAGCGACTTCTAGCGTTCAGGCAGTTACTCCCACGCCGACTCCTACGCCATCGTCAACGCCGACTCCAACGTCAACGCCGACTCCAACTCCTTTCACCACCACAACAACAAAAAGCGTAACGATTTACGCGGAACGCGGCTGTCCTTATTGTGAGGCAGCGATTGCCCAATACACTAATGAAGGGTATGTTGTTACCGTCCTTTATGAAGGCGATCCAGGATTTGTGCCACAGGCGAGTTATCCTGGGATAGTCATCACGTCAACGGGGGGTTAGTGAATATCCAACGCTCATCTTGCTAAAAAATGGTGGGGTGGACCTCACGCGTGTTGGTGATGAGGCTGCCACCGATGTCTTGGCACGAATAAATGCTGAGTAGGATCTGTTTAAATAGAAGCGTTGTTTAGAATTAAGCGTTAGCCGGTCTGCTGGCGTTTCACGCTCTTTCTTGTTGCAGGCTTTTTCTTTGGGCCCTTCTTCTTACCGTCAAGCCACTCGCCACGCCCCTCTTTCTTCAAGTAATCCTCAATTGCCACGTGGAGTGCGTCTGCAGCCAGATTTGAACAGTGCATCTTCACCGGCGGCAACCCCTCAAGGCTCTCGGCCACGTCGTTACGTGTAATCTTTAAGGCCTCTTCAATCGTCTTCCCCATCGCCAAATCGGTTACCATACTGCTCGTGGCGATAGCCGCCCCGCAGCCGAACGTCTTGAATTTGACGTCGGTAAGAATCCCGTCTTCCACCTTAATCTGAATCTGCATCAGGTCGCCACACACCGGGTTCCCGACCTCACCCACACCGCTTGGGTTTTCGATCTCCCCCATATTGTGCGGGTTCATAAAATGTAGCATTACTTTGTCGCTATACATAACGCTCCTTGCATCGTCTTTTTGCCTTTTTACCTGTTTTTAGACGTGGAGCCATATAATGACTCTTTTTTTCTAAGGTCAGCAGATTCCTAGACGCCCATCTCAAGCATCTTGTCAAGAGCTTTTTTAGCGTCTTTGCGAACGTCCTCAGGTACGGTGACACGATGTTTCGTCTGTTCGAGAGCGTGGATCACGTCCTCAAGGTGTGTGCGCTTCATGTTCGGGCAAATAGCGTTAGTGAGTGCAGTAAATTCCTTGCTTGGTTCCTGCGTCGCGAGCCGATGGAGCATGCCTACCTCGGTTCCGATGGCGATATGACGTGCGGTGCTTCTCGAAGCGTGACGTAACATGCCCCCCGTTCCGTAAACAAAGTCTGCCGCTGCGATAACTTCAGGTCGACACTCAGGATGCACCACGATCTCGCAGTCCGGCTGTTCCTGCCGTTTGATAAGTACATCTCCAAGAGTAATCATTTGGTGTGTCGGACAAAAGCCGTCCCACGAGATGATCTCTTTGTCAGTCTTTAACGCGAGATAGTCCCCGAGATTTCGATCGGGGACAAACACGATTCGGTCTGCGTCAAGCTCGTTTATGATCTTTATGGCGTTTGCTGACGTGCAACACACGTCGCACTCAGCCTTAACGTCAGCTGAGGTGTTTACGTAGCATATGACCGGGGCCTCTGGATAGCGTTTCTTCAGTTGTCGTACGTCGTTTCGGCCAATCATACGCGACATCGGGCATATCGCTTCTTTCACTGGTAAAAGTATACTCTTTTCCGGCGAAAGAATGGCGGCGATTTCTGCCATGAAATCGACACCGCAAAACACGATTGTCGAGCAATCAAGCTCAGATGCGATTTTTGAAAGCTCAAACGAATCCCCCACGTAGTCGGCGATATCCTGAACCTCTGCGCATTGATAGTTATGCGCTAAAATAACGGCGTTGTTCTCCTCTTTCAGTGTTCTTAAACGATTTTTCATAGATATCGACTCAAAGGTGCATTTATCATTGCCTTGGACGTTCGCGCATATCTCACACATCCGCTCGTTGAGATTAAGGTCTTTTCCACGTGCGACGTCTTCTGCTAGCGATTGGATGAGTGTTTGAGCCTCATCACTAACTGCGAAGGTCATCCCTCGTTTTTTCGTCACGTACTGGCTTACTGCAGGCTGCGTAATACCGAGCCGCTTTGAAATCACCATCTGAGGCAGGCCGAGGCTAGCTAGTTGTTTAGCAATCTCGGAGCGGATGGTGGGCAGGATGCGCCAAACTGCGATCTCACATGGGAATCGTTTGTTTTGCATAACGCTAGGAAGATGACTCGATATGGCGCCTTTATAGCTCTTTGTTTTGTTTGAAAAACTAAACTATTAGATGTGTGCTACACAAGCCATGTAATGTTATAACAATTGTTATATTAAACAATTGTAACATTTGGGTCTAGCGTGCGCCGATTTGTAACCATCTGTAAATACGTTGAAAGGGCACATAAAGGCAATCGGTGGTCCGGGTTCACTATTAGTGCCTTGCACCGCTATTTTAACTCATCACATCTTTGTGCGCTTAATCGGTAGCGACCTGCGTTGAAAAGTACAGGTTTACGCCGATTATTACTTATGATAGCAATCTGCATTGCTCAGTAAACTTATCAGAACCTGGGAGGATTTGATGGAGCAGGTCGATCAAATTGAAATGCGTGGAAAAATGGCGCTCGCCTTAGACCTCATTGAGGGATGCAGTGAGTTTGCGGCACTAATCCCAGAGGTCAGAACTAACCTCGTATATGCGCTTCCAAATGCTGAAACTCGAGAAGACGTGCTCGGGGTAGAAGGACGGATAACTGTCGTCAACGGTTTGCCTCACGCAGCAGGCAAGCCTCGATTTGGAGCATCAAGTCATATGGCTAGGCTCCTCGTAGAGTTCAGGAAAACTGACTCATCTGTTAGGGCAGCCATAAACTTCACCAGTAACCCCGCTTTGGCCCGATGGCTTGAGAAGTATTGCAGATCCAAAGGTTGGGTTTTTAGCGTGATCGACCGGAGGAATGAACCGGAGGAAATCAAGGATACTGAAGGCGCCTCAATGCCATGGAAAGTTCAAGCAGCGATCAAGGCAGCGGGCGGCGCAATCCCGAAGATATTCTATGAAACGGGTGCTGTTGGCAAGGAGCCTGTTTCTGTCCTCATAGGGCACGATCCTATTGATGTCTCAGAGGAAATCTGTGAAATTGCGAGGCGCTATAGTGGCAGATCGTAAGATCGGAAAGATCGACCAGGAAATCTTCACCACCTTTTTACTTTCACGTTTGGGCAAGAGCGATGACACAGTCATCGTGCCGCCGATGACGGGCGTCGATGCGGCGGTCATCGATGTCGGGAATGACAAGGTCCTCGTAATCGCAGAGGACCCAATCTTCGCCATCCCTCACCAGCCCTTGGACATGTTTGGATGGTACACCGTTCATATAGGGGCGAGCGACGTAGCAGTCATGGGCGTTAAGCCGAGGTACATGACTTATTCGCTTTTAATGCCTCCCGAGACAAATGAAGTGGACTTTCGTACTATCTTAGACGCCATTCACAGCGCGGCTTTGGAGCTTGAAATAGCGATTGTTGGCGGTCACACGGGGTACTATCCGGGCTTTGCTGCTCCGACCATAGGCGGCGTTACCGTGTTTGCAATCGCCGACAAGCACGGATATGTGACACCGGCAGGGGCAACGCCTGGTGACGACGTAATTCTGACTAAGGGGCCTGCAATAGAAACGGCAGGAATCCTTGCAGTTATCAAAGAAAAGGAGCTGTTGAAGAGGTACGCCCCGGCTCTAGTGGAGAGGGCAAAGGCGTTGTGCAGACAGATGACGGTCGTGGCAGATGCCCTTTTGGCAATGGATGCCGGAGGGGTAACAGCGATGCACGATGCAACTGAGGGGGGGGTTATCGGAGGGCTCTACGAGATAGCGAGTGCCAGCGGAGTCGGCATGGAGATCCATGAGGAAGCGTTCATCTATCCGGATGAGGTGAGGATAGTATGCGAAACCTTTGGAATCGACCCTGTCGCCGCGATCGCTGAAGGTTCTTTGCTAATTACAGTTAGACCAGACCGTTCAGCAAACGTCATCAGTAAACTGCGCTCAGAAGGTATAGATGCGTCGATTATTGGGAAGGTTACCGACGATGTAGAAACAAGGACAATTAAGCGACGTGACGGGTCGGTCAATCAGCTCGCAATACCAAAACAAGATCCATTCTGGCCAGCTTTTTTTGATTCACTATCCTCTTAACTAAAGGCAGTGTCGGACCGAGTTACATCGCGTTCGACATCTGAATGTGCTATTTGAATTGCCAGCGTACGCTATCAGTCCATGTGATGCAAGCAGTGTGAAACATGTTAGCAGACGGCGTTAGACATCCCGATGTGGTATTAGATCGCAGCCAGTGCACGGGGCACACATCGTTTCTGCTATGTCGGCTCGCAGACCAAACTCGTCGAGGAGTTCGCGCTCCTTTCGTGCGAGTCGCAAGAGGCGTTCTGCAGAGGGCCGCCGCATGCCCGTTTCGACGCGTAAGGGATGCTCAACGACGGCTCTGAGTATCGGTATCACACCCATCTCAATCAGTTCGTGCATGCCGCTTATAATTGAACTGTCGTCCTCACCTAAGCCCACGAGGATATTCGAAAACACTTTGTTTCGGCCGAAAACGCTAACTGCATCTTTGAGCGCCTCTAATATGAGGTCGAGTGAGAGCCCTGGGCACATTTTGATAAAGAGCTGACGGTCCATCGTTTCGACGTTGTACTTTATTTCGTCAACTCCGGCTTCTTTCAACAGCTTCGTTGAATTTTGGGTCGGATAAACAGACACACCGATTGGGAGATCGTACTTCTCTCTTAGCGCGTGAACAATTACTGCGATTCGCTCGGCTTCGTGTTGTGCCGACTTTTCAACGCCGGACGTCAACGAGATAGCCTTTAGCTTGTCTGCTAGCTTCGGATCGTCAAGAATCCGTGAAATCTTGGTCTCAACATCGCTCAGGTCCTTAACTGAACCCTCCAGAAGTGGTACAGGGCAGTACTGGCAGTTGAAAATGCAGACCTCGCTGACTGTAATAAATACTTGCCCAGGACAGTGGGCGATGGCATCTTCGAGATATCCGCGAACAATCTCTTTTTCTTGATCATGGATGACTACCTCGTCTCCGTCAAGCGATGCCTTAAGCCGAGAATCGTGTTTTATTCCTAAACGAACCCGGTGACCCTTAAATCGTAAAAAGAACGACTTTAGGCCCGCTCCTGGCCCTGAGGCGGGAGTTGTGATACGTCCAAGGACCCTTTCGTCAATATCAACTCCCCCCTCTGCAATAAGAAGGGCTTTGATCTCCGCGCTTTTGTCCTTAACTTCCCCGCTCATATATATCCTTAAAGCAGCATTAGCTTACATACGCTGAGCCCTTTGATAGGGCTATTTATCACCGTACCATTATATCAACACCATGCCAACCACTGCTGGGCGAAAAAAAACGTCACGAAACGCCTGCGACTTTCAAGATGACAAACTCGAACGAGTGCGTGCTTATATTCGCTCGCACCGTAGTGTATTGATAGCGTTTTCAGGCGGAGTTGACAGCACAGTGGTCGCAGTGCTTGCCAAGCAGGAATTGGGGGACTCAGCAGTTGCCGTGACGGTAAATAATGGTGCGCTTCGTCACGGCGAGCTTGAACACGCTGCTGCAACGGCTAAAGCCATAGGCATCAAGCATCTCTCGATTGCTCTCAATCCTTTGATTGTACCAGAAATTAAGCACAACGATCCTGAACGATGTTATTACTGCAAAAAGCTCACGTTTAGCGCTCTCCGTGACTTGGCTAATGAACTGCACTTGAATACGGTTATGGACGGCACGAATGCATCCGATCTGAATGTCTATAGGCCCGGCCTGAAAGCTTTGAAAGAATTTAACGTCACATCACCTTTGATTGGCCTTACCAAAGATGAGGTGAGAAGCTTCGCGCGAGCGCTCGACTTACCGAATGCAAACGTTTCTTCCAACGCGTGTCTCCTTACGTCTTTTCCTTATGGCACGATAGTCACCAAAGAGCGAATTGAAAGGGTGAGACAAGCTGAATGGATGTTACAAGCAATTGGGATCGTGAGAGGAAAGGTAAGAGACCATAACGGTTTCGCCCGCATAGAAATCGGCAAGGAGGATGCGAGAGCTATAATTCTACATAGTTCAGCTATAGCCGAAGCGTTCGTCAAGCTCGGGTTTACCTATGTGACGTTGGATCTTGAGTGGCTCAGATCCGGGAGCATGGACGTTGCACCAAGTTCTGCGAAGCCGAATTCGTCCCGGCTATGATGTTTTTTGTTTGAGAAGCGCACTTGAGATCTGCCAACCTCGGCTCACAGTAACACCACGTTTTAAGTCCAGTCTGATGAACTACGGGGGAGTAGCAACAAGAAGAAGAAGGGCTACAAGCTTATGGGCAATCGTTCTATCAAGCGCAGGAATCAATGTTGTTCGTTGACCGGTTATCAGCAAAGGTTATTGCTAGTTTCGCGTTAAGAAGATTGTTCGAGCTTCTAACGAACTAGAAACAGCTCTAAGCGGCTTCCCACGTCCACCACTGGTTACCGCCATAGTTCCAAAACATAGCCACTACGATGCCAATTATTTGCGACGTGAGATAGTAAAGACCGAACAAGCTGGTTAGAAGCCATAAGATCATGAGGTTGACCACAATCCCAACAAATCTCACGGCGTGATCCCTGTATAAGGCGGTGAGCAAGTATCCAAATCCTTGGGTTTGTCGATCCTTAAACGTCCATGATCTATTCAAAAAGAAGTTTAAAAGGAGGCCTGCCTCAATGCCAATGAGCCCCGATATTAGGTAATATACACCGAGCTCTGTCAAAAAGTAGAGTACTGCTAGATTGAAAATACCGCCTACAGCCCCTACTGCACCGAACTTCAAAAACCGGTGAAGTTCGCCTGACCTTAAAAAAAGGCTCGACATGTGATAGATATAACTCATAGCAGCGTTAATCCCCAGTTTGCTTGCTCCGGTTCTTCTTTCATCAAATCTGTATGGGATCTCTGAAACCGTCTTATAGTCTCCTTGAACGAGGATTTCCAAGAGTATCTTGTATCCCACTGGGTTGAGGTTCGCATGCGCAATAACGTCCTTATGAAAGGCGAAAAAGCCGGACTCAATATCCTTTATACTGCGAAGCTGCCGGAACAAAGTTCTGGCGATTAAATCAGCACCTTTTGACATAATCCGTCTAAACAAACCGAACTGTGCCAAAGTCTTCTGTTCGACAAACCGACTGCAAATCGCTATGTCCGCTCCATTACTTACGGCAGAGATCAACTTCGGTATCATTTCAGGAGGGTGTTGCAGATCACCGTCCATGACGACAACAATATCGTAGTGTGAATTTTTGATCCCCTCCAAAACGGCTGTTGAAAGTCCTCTTTTCCCTTTTCTTCGTAGAATTCGCACAGGATAATTTTTTGAATAACGAGCAGCAACCTTCCAAGTTTCGTCGGGACTATCGTCATCAACAATAAGGACTTCATAAAGGTAGTTCAGTGACCCCACAGAACGATGAATTCGTACCAGAAGCTCGCTTAGATTGTCTCGTTCGTTGTATGTAGGGATAATTATAGACAAAGAGGTATTGTCGTGCATTGATTCTGAGCTATTATCTGTAGGAAACGTAACTTCTGTTAGCATTACGGCAGGCGCTCCATAAAGAGTCTGCTGTTTGGGGAAGTGTGACAGCAACTTAATACCGGATTTGCCTAAGAGTGTTGCACGTTTGGCCTTTGGCGGGTGCCCCTTAGCGCTTAGTGCACTCCGCACACTGGACGTCGTTCAGGTTGAATTAACTTTTAAAGTGCAGCATTTGATATCGGCGTAAGAAGCACCGATGCGAGTGTTACTCGACGCACGTGATAAGATTTTGATTTATCTAAAGAAATTGTTTAAGTGAGGATGAACACACAATACGCGTTACGATTATTCAACACCTCTCATGCTTAGCATACTCTCGGCTACGTGCCACACCATATCAAAAAAGGTTCAAGCGCTTGTAGCGCACACCATCGAGTACTATACAAAAGACAGACTGCTTAACACCCTAGTGATTTATGCGGCGATAAAGATCATCGTTCTCTTAGGAGCGATAGCGATAAGCCTACGATATCAGCCTGCGGCGTTGCTTCAAGATCCGATGTTCCTTTCCAGATGGGATGGAGGATGGTATCAGGCCATTGCTTATAACGGGTATGCTTATAATTATCCGAATTCAGCGGCGTTTCCGCCGATGTATCCCTTTTTGATCAAGATCTTCAGCTTAAACCAACCGGCAGCCATGCGCTGGGTTGAAGTGCTTATTTCAAATGCATTTTCGTTCCTTGGCCTCTACTTTCTCTACAAGCTCGTGCCACTTGTCGTTAATGAGAAGTACCGACTCAGAGTGTGCTTCGCCTATATGGTATTCCCGGTGCTCCTTGTCTGCAATCTCGTTTCATATTCAGAGCCCATCTTTCTCGCCTTTACGATCGGCGCGTATTACTTCTGGAAGCGGGCTAGGTTTGGACTCGCCACGCTTTTCGCAATATTCTCCATTTTTACACGCCAAATCGGCGCGTTCATTCTTGTTATTTTTCTTGTCGATATGCTGTATGGGTTCTTTTCGCAACGGCAGAGGTCGCAAGTCATCAGACAACTTGCAGTCATTATAATCACCTGCGCAGGTTTAGGAATGCTCTACCTTTTCTACTTCTACCGTTTCGGTAACCCGTTCATAGTATCAAGCGTTGAGGCTGCAAACTGGAACGGGAATCTCTCAGTTACAAACCTGTTTTATAACCTGCGTGTTTATGGTTTCGGTTTCCAAGGGCCTAGCTGGCAGCCGTTCAACTACGCTATTTTGCCTGTATTCTTGATCGATACCCTGCTAATAATCGCTACAATCGTGACGATGCTCAAGAGGGATGTAGCACTTTCCGCGTATTCGTTCGTCTCGCTGGCCACTTACTTGTTGCTAAACACTTGGCCCAATTCGTTTGTACGCCTCGTAGCGGGGATATTTCCATTATACATTTTTCTTGGGTTGATGCTTTCGGACAATTGGCAAAAAAATATCGTGATCGGTGCAATTGCTGTCGTCATAGCCACTCATAACATGTTTATTTGGATCAGTGGCGCTTGGCTATATTGAGTAGTT
>PMYA01000102.1 GCA_003170935.1 Methanobacteriota archaeon | reverse complement strand
TTTTAGTATTAATGGAAGACTAAACCCAATAGAGCAACTAACGTTAAGAAAGAAGATATGAAAATTTCAGTCGTCATCCCAACGATAAATGAGCCGGCCATTGAAAGCGTGCTTCGTGATGTCTTTGATGCGCTAAAAGACCATGATATAGAAGTAATCATTGTTGATAAATCAACAGACGAAACACCAGTACGTGCTGCCGAGCTTGGAGCAACGGTTATCCACCAAACCGGGACTGGCTATGGGGATGCGTACATTACAGGCTTCAAGCACATTTCAAAAGATTCAGAGGTAGTAGCCATCCTAGATGGTGATTACACTTACGATCCATACGATATTCCGGCTCTACTTCAGCCTATCAACGACGGTGTTGATTTTGTTATCGGCAATCGGTTCGCTCTTATGGACAAAGAAGCGATGAGTAAGAGAAACGCGCTTGGCAACAAATTGCTCACTGCGATGATACGATACTTGTATCACGTCCAAATAACTGATTCTCAGTCGGGAATGCGTGCAATACGGCGCTCGGCACTTGATGATTTGAGGTTGCAATCGCCCCATATGCCATTCGCCAGCGAAATGATAATTGATGCACAAAAAGTCGGTTTAACAATTACTGAAGTGCCTATTAGCTACAGAAAAAGAGTCGGCGAGGCGAAACTCGATCCGTTTAGAGACGCCCTAAGCATTGTATTTATGACCGTTCGCTTAGTGCGAGACTACAATCCAATAGTATTTTTCTTACCAATCGGTTTTATATTCATCCTCATAGGCCTCTTTTACGGTGCAAGCGTCGTTATTGAATATACAAATACTGGAGTTGTAACGCGGTTCGCAGCTGCCATCCTCTCTGTTCTGCTTATTATGACTGGCTTACAGGTTACGTTCTTTGGTTTGCTGGCCGACATAATACTAACGAACCTGCGACGAAGATAAGCTAAGATGAATATTGCTTACGTATCTGACGTTGTCTACCCATTTGTGAAAGGGGGGGCTGAGAAGCGCATCTACGAAATGGGGAGGCGTCTTGCTGCTCACGATGAGGTCCACGTTTTTGGCATAAAGTGGTGGGAGGGTGACAAAGACATCGATTTGGATGGATTACACTTGCACGGCATCTGCAAGCCGCTCAGCCTTTATGCCGGAGAGAGAAGGTCATTTCGAGAGGCAATCCGCTTTGCAAGTAGTTTAGGCCCTTTATCTTCTTATGACCTTGACGTTATTGACTGTAATCAATTTCCATATTTACACTGCTTTCCGTCGAAGCTTATCTCGCGATTGAAGGGTATTCCGTTAGTCATAACGTGGCACGAGTTCTGGGACGACTATTGGAACGAATACTTGGGCAAAATAGGGGCCCTTGGCAAGCTTACGGAGAGGGCTGCGTTAAGAGCTGCTGACAAAGTCATAGCCGTTTCTGAAGCTACCAAAGAACACCTAGTTCACCTCAAGAAAGATGTTGAACTCGTGCCAAACGGTGTAGATATCGCCTTCATAGACTCAGTCGCACCTGCTAAAATTTCAGTTGATGCACTTTTTGTCGGAAGGCTTATTCGTGAAAAAAACGTCGATCTGCTTATACGTGCTCTCCCTACCGATGCTACATTATGTATCATCGGCGACGGTCCCGAGAAAGAAAACCTCGTATCGCTCGCAAAAGAAGTCAACGCGACAGTGCGGTTCGTCCGCACACTGTCCTACGCAGACCTTATTAGCGTAATGAAGGCCGCGAATTCACTAGTTCTGCCTTCCACTCGAGAGGGTTTTGGTATCGTTGCCCTTGAAGCGCTCGCCTGCGGCACACCAGTCATTACCACTAATGTGGAGATGAATGCGGCAAAAGAACTCATTACACCCGAAAAGAATGGTTTTTTAGTAACTCCAACCGTGGATGCAATCGGATCGGCGCTTTCTGCAATTGACAAACATCAAATGCACCGTGCCGCAAAGGCGAGCGCGGCGCCTTTTGACTGGAATTTGCTAAGCGGAAAGCTAAGAGATGTATACAGAGCGCTTACGTGAGTCCCGAAAAAAGATAAGGGAATGCTAAGAATGGCATGATTACTAGTTCAAACGAGTCTATGAGACTGCCCTACATCCCCACCGAGCTATGAAGAACTCAACAAATATGTTAGAAAGGAGGTCGGCGTGCGCATATTACTAGTAAGTGAGCTTTTTCCTTTCTGCAATGCTGCAGGCGAACTGCAAATCCCCGGCGGTGGTGAGAATCATATGTACGCAGTGGGACGCGAGCTTGCCAGCCGAAATCAAGTCACCGTGCTAACGTCGCGCGTGCCTAATGCCTCTTACCCTAACGACCAATTTCCTTTCAAAGTGCGAACTGTAGATAACAGGAAGACATCAGCGCACCGTTCTGAAGACTTGCGATTTGCAATTCGCCTTGCTAAAGAGCTCAGGCGCATCAGCCAACAGTTTGACGTTATTGTGCCTCAAACATTCATACCTATCTTCTCGTTATTCCTGAGTCGTACAAAGGTAGCGGTCGTACCGATCGTACACGACGTATATCAACCCCTTCCGTTTGCAAATGGAATTGCCACGTGGCGAGATCTCCAAGGAGGCAATACGCTGAGAGGGCTTGAAGGCTGTCTGTTGGAGAGACTCTGCCTTCACTACTCATCGACTTGTCCTGCAGTAATTACTGTTTCGAATTCAAGCTTTGAATTGCTAAAGCATTGGATTCCGCAAGGCAAGATTCGGATTACTGGAAACGGTGTTTATTTAAGTGAATTTAAAGAAGACGTTAAAGACATTGACGTGATCTGCATTGGCCGCTTTGATGCACCCTATAAGAATATAGACACGGTATGCGATGGGCTTTTTGGCACGGATATTCAAACGCTCGTTGTCGGCGACGGAAAGCTTCGACCCGTTCTTGAGCGTCGTTACGCGGGCAAGAATATTCAATTCACGGGCTACGTCAGTGAGGCAAAAAAAAGAGAGCTACTTTCTAGATCTAAGATACTTGTCTCGGCTTCATCAAAGGAAGGATTTGGAATAACGCTGCTCGAAGGTCTTGCATCTGGCTGTCTTGTTGCAGCGAGTGATATACCAGCGCATCGATTTGTTGATCAGGGGTCAAATGTCATCAAGTTTTTTACTGTTGGGGACAGCAAAGCTATTAGATCCTCCGTTATTGAACTCTTGCGTCTTCAGAATACTGAACGCGAAAAAATCCGACAACGAGCGCGAGCACTGATCACTCAGCATTGGCAATGGCGTGAGATTGCCCGCAAAACAGAACTTATTCTCGAATCAGTCGTTTAAATTCGAAGTGCTTGTCTGTCGCTGTCCATTTTGGCGCCTAAGTTGTGTCCGCGCCGCTGTCGTACTCTATCGAGCTTGTGATCGTAGCTGATATTGAGTCTACTCCATCGAGCCACTCAGCAACGAAACTGTCTTCCAACTCCTCAACAGTTTCTTGTTGAAGCGCCTCACCTGTGATTACTCGCGCACCTATTTTCCCGACTATCGCAAGTGCTATGTCAAAATGCCCTTTTTTTTCTTGGTCTAGCGCTTCTCGTATCAACTCATCAATTGGCGGTTTGTCAGTAAAAGACTCCTTTACATAACTTTCAAATGATACAAAAGCGCCAACCAGAGAAGCTTGGATAAGTCCGATTAGCTCGTCTAGCTCCCCGTCACCTGTGTTAGTTTCTTTTTCGGTTATCGTCTCGATAGTATGTAAACCATCTAAAGATTGTTCCTGTGTGAGTTTACCTATTTCAAAGCCTTTAACGAGCTTGCAGCAAGCGATTACAACGTCTTCTTCCATCTCTACGAAGACTTTAGTTGCTGTCTCGTCCATATTTTTGTAGTCGCTTTGCTTTGCGCACTCTAACCAATTACTCCAACGTTCCTCGGTGAACGGTACAAAAATGTTCTTAGCGGTTTTCATCACGTAGCCTTGATTAGTTTCTGCGGAGACTTACTTCGGGGTAGAATTCGATAATATTTATAGGTTACAGACGTTTGCCGGTAGCTCTAAATAAAGCATTTAATCAATTACTTATCGATTGAGTGTGCAAAAAGCGCTGTGGATGTCTTCAGCGCAAAAGTTGCAGCTTATGATAAGGTTATAGATAACGCTTAAAACAAGCGGACAAAAAACGGAGTCCACCATGCTAATGGCAGAAGCCCAAGCCGTGCATAAGATATACGAATTGAACGGGATAAAAGTCCACGCGCTCAGAGATATCAACCTTGTAATTGAAAAGGGCGATATGATAGCGATTATGGGCCCCAGTGGTTGCGGAAAGACCACCCTATTAAACTGTCTGTCAGGACTCGACGATCCAACCTCGGGCATCGTGAAAATTGAAGGGATCCCCCTCGCCCAGATGAATGATAATGAGCTATCAGAATATCGTGCAAAGAGGATGGGATTTGTATTCCAAGCGTTTAACCTGCTCCCAGTGCTAACGGCAGTCGAGAATGTTGAGCTGCCGCTCCTAGTCGCCGGCACTGGCGAAAAGGAGGCACACGTCCGAGCATTGGACATGCTTGCAACCGTCGAACTCCTCGAGTGGGCAAACCATAAACCATCTGAACTGAGTGGCGGTCAACAACAGCAAGTAGCGATCGCGCGCGCCCTCATCAATCGGCCTGCAATCATTTGGGCTGATGAACCAACGGGCAACTTAGATTCAAAGGGCGCCGACCAGATCAATACGCTCCTTAAACGACTCAACAATACTAATCGACAGACATTTGTCATTGTGACTCATGATCCGTCCGTCGCAAAGACCGCCGACCGCTTAATTACCATGAAAGACGGAGCTATCCTCTCCGAATCCGCTGCGACGTCGATTTAGCCGCCCGAGCGATAGATTTAGGAATGGAGATGTACTCAGAACTTGCCTTCGTTATGGTCGTAGCACTTCTACTACTTTTGACGTTACTGGCAGTTAAAAACAAGACAATGTTCAAAGTCGGCGTGAGAAACCTTACGCGACGTCCGAAAGGCGCAGCAATAGTTATCGCCGCGCTACTCATGAGCACTGCAATCATCTCCGGCTCATTGGTCGCAAGCAATAGCCTCAATTACGCAGTAGTAAGGGCAACGTACGATGCTCTCGGCAACGTTGACGAAATTGTCACAATGAACGGTCAATCCTTTAACGTTTCCGTTTACGAAAAGCTTGCTGCGGACCCCAATGTTGCTAATAACACAAAGGGCCTGTCTGCAAGCCTGTACGGGCAGGTGCCGTCAGTAGATGATGTGACAAGTGGGATCACCTCAACACAAGTAACGCTGGTCGGTTTGAACTTCAGCTCTGATGCCCAATTTGGGGAGTTCTCGCTGCTTAACAACACACAAACTAATGCTAGCGACTTGCGTGGAGGGGAGGCTCTGATCAACAACAAACTCGCTCAGGACTTAAATGCGCACGAAGGCGACAAACTGACAATCTATTACGGTGGAAATGAGTCCTCCTATAAGGCTTATACATTCGTTGTGAAGCACATTGCGAAAGATGAAGGAAAGGCTCTCTACGGATTAAACAAAAATATCTTTGTGACGCTCGACGCTGCCCAGGTCGTCTTTCAAAACGAAAGCCAAATCAACGAAATTAGAATTTCAAATCTGGGCACTGCCGAATCAGGTGTCGCAAAATCGAACGATGTGTCAGAGCTCGTGGCCAAAGCTTTGTCAGATTCGCCGGAGCGATTTGACGTTAAGGCCGTCAAGCAGGATATATTAACCGCGTCTCAACAAGAAGGGGCCCTCTACTCAAACTTGTTGCTGGTGCTTGCGGTTCTCTCGGTAGCAGCAAGCAGCACCCTCATCGTCAACGTCTTTGTCACCCTTGGCGAAGAACGTAAAAGCGAGCTGGGGCTGGCTCGCGCAATAGGCATGAAGCGAAGGCATCTTGTGCTGCTGTTTTTCTTTGAGGGGACAATTGCCGCGTTGTTAGGCGCGGCAATGGGCTCTGTCCTAGGCGTGGGCATCGGAGCTAGTATACTCAGTGTGCTCAACGTGGCATTTAATGGAGAGAATCTAGTGGGAACGTCCCTCGTGCTGCACTACGATTTCTTAGATCTGGTTGCTGCCTTTCTTGTGAGCGTGCTCATAGCTATGTTAACCATAACGCTGTCTGCTTCAAAAATCAGCCGGCTGAGCATCGCAGGAGCGATTCACAATACTGAGCAATCCCAGCACAAGTCGCAGAGGCCGATCGGCACTGTTCTAATCGGGATTGTACTGGTGGCGTGTGGCCTAGCAGCGTATGCGACGTCGAAGAATATTTTTGTTGTCCACATTGGAGCCCCGATTTTGACTATAGCTGGCCTCGCTTTTATCGTTCAGCAAGCAGGCACTCGTCGGTTGGCACTGACGATATCGGGAGCGCTTCTCATAACCTATACGGCCTATAATGCCGTAGCTAACCCTGCTAATTTTGGCGATCTTACGTCGACGCTTGTTTTTGCTGCTCTAGGGGGCCTTTTGTTGATTGGGACCCTTCTAGTGGTACTGGCAAACGCTAGCATCTGGCTGCACGGAATTGCAAAGTTGTTTGGAAGATTTGCAGGCATTCAATCTTCGCTGAAGCTAGTCGTCACTTATAGCCTGCAAAAAAGATCCCAGTTCAGAATGACGGTCATAATAGTCTCCGTTGTCATCTTCCTAGTTGTTATCACTTCGGTGACGGCAGCTGTGTATAATCCCGATATCGAAAAGCAGACAGGCGGATATGACATTCGAGTAACGACGACAACACCGTTGGCAAACTTGACGATGTTGCAAGTGCAGTCGCTCACGCCAGACCAGTCAGGCACAGCAGTGGTTGCGTTATTGAATGAGTCAGAAATCAGCTACTATGACGGACTTTTCACGACGAACGTGACCGGGATGACGATCAATGATCAGCAACTGAACTACCAAGGATCTGGAGAAGGCGCGATCTACGGAGTTGATGCGAATTTCTCCAAGCACTCGCAGTATAGCTTCCAAGACACTTTGACGGGCTTCAATTCGTCTCAGGACGTTTGGAACGCTCTGGACAATCCGCGTTATGTCGTTGTCGATTCGAATTACTTCTACGGCGCCAATGGCACTCAAGTGAAGGCGGGCGACGTCGTTTCAGTAGCGACAGCAAACGGAACAGCACGAAAGATCGTCGCGGGTGTTTTGGATGAAGTCTACCTCCACGGGATATTCATGAGCAAGCAACAAATGCAACAGTATTATCCCACCATTACAGGAGACACTTTGTTCCTCATCAAGTCGGAGACCGGCATGAAGCCTATTGACCTGAGCTATGACCTCAAAAAGGGCTACAAAATAGCGGGCGTTAACGCATTTCTGATACGTGATGAGCTTCTGCAGACGATGAGACAGACCCAGTTTCTGTTTCAGCTAACAGCGGCCGGTCTCGGCCTCGGATTAATCATTGGAATGGCGTCGGTCGGCGTAATCACATCGCGGTCAGTAATTGAACGGCGCCAAGAAATAGGTATAATGCGGGCCATTGGTTTTACCCGAAGACGCGTGGAAGAGACGCTCATACTCGAAGTGATCGTAGCAATCACCTTAGCTGTGCTTGTCGGGCTGTCAGCAGGGCTCGCAATCTCTGGGGCTATCTATCTCAGCTTGAATCAATCCGTAAAAGCGCCATTTACTATACCGATAGCTCAACTTGTCCTAGTTTTTGCTGCCGTTTATTTAGCTGCTATTATATGCACAATAATTCCAGTTAGGAACGCCTCAAAAATTTCACCAGCAGGGGCTATCAGATACGTTGAGTAGGAGCGATAATTTTCTCAAAAATTGCAGTCGTTTGAAAGACCTGTTCACACGACGAGCAATCAAGACGGACCTGTGAGAGCGATTTAGCTTGTTTCAAAAGCTCAGACTCAACTCTTTTCCACTGATGACGTCATTTTCGCTAACGGTAATCGATTTCGTCGAATTTCCGACGGTCACGTTGTAAGCATTGTCGGTTTTCATACCGAAGGACGTCCAATTGGTCGAATAAGGCACGATAAACGTATGAGTACCGTTTACGAAAGCGCTCTGTGTATAATTGAAGGTCCTATTTTGGTTCGTTGTAACCGGCAGCGTTAGCGTTGCATTTCCGTTACCAGTAACCGTAATTTTTGTTCCGTTGACGTACTCAAAGGTCTTCACATACTTTATTTCCGTTCCACCGAGCGTACCGATGGACGATGGAGATTCGTGAACCAAGCGATAGTGGCTATAGCCATTACCATCGTAATATTGTAACCGAACAACTGTCGAGTTATAGTAAGCGTTTGTTGGAACAAGCTGTTGCCCTACCGTTCCACTCTGTGTATAGTATGATTGTGTCGTTAAAAATGTGTCAACTCCTTTCCCCGAGAGTAACGCAATAGCCTGAAACTTGCCGCTATAGTCTGCGATTTCGTAGTCTGTTATAATATATTTTACATTCCGGTTCTGAACGATACCTAAAGTGTCGGACTCATTCTGGCTCGTGAAGAACTGCGCCGCGTCGCTTACGCCGGTTTGGAAGTTGTTCGCAACAGCGGGCCTGTGACCAAACCAAATAATCCAGTTACCGTAATCCCACCAACTAAGTACTCCATATTCAGGTATTTGGCCAGAGCTCACATTAAAGTTCGAAGTTTGCGTCGTGTTCTCTTTCATCCACTGCAGCGATTCGGCCCAGTCAGCTGAAATCTCTTGTGTGTTTTTTGCGTAAGCCGTTGTCACATTAATGCTTGGCAAAAGTAAGACTAACACAACAAGAAAAACACCGATTAGTTGCGTGTATTTTATTTCACGCCCGAAGAGGTGTCTGAGCGCACTGACATCATAAACGTTGAATAACGCGCTATACGCTTTGTTAACCAGTGTGTCAATAACCCACACAATAATGAAACCAGAAAGGATCGCGACATTTGCAGACAAGAGAAACGTAAAACGTGTCTGTACAATGGTAATTGCAAAAGCAAAAACGCTCCAAACAAGCAGCAATAAAGCAGGTTCGTCCTGCTTTTTATACACACGATACACGAGCACGGCCAAGCCGGCGAAAGCTAAAAACAGAAGAAATTGGAAATAGCTCGCAACTGTGTTAAGCTGGAAGCCACTTGAATCCCACAACAATGGCTGCGCCTCCGCTATGGTCTGCAAAACACCGCTTTGCGTAAAAAATCCGTACCCGGTGAAAACGGTTGTAGCGAGGTCCGGCCGCAAGAGATAGAAGCCTATAAATCCGACAATTAGCAGTCCGCAGAGGGTCAAGGGATAAAGCACGCGCCCCCTATTTCTGAGGTAATATGCGAGGAATCCAAACAAGCCGAAAATGAAGAGCAAAACAGCCAACATAAGCGGCTGAAAAAGAGACAAGTGCAAAGTATCGATGGTCGTTCCGAAGTGGCTTGAAAGACTCACCGGAAGGAGCGTAACCAGTGAAACGATGAGCATTGTCATCGAGACAATGGTAAGATTGTCGGATCGTTCCTGCTTTAAGTGATAAATGCTGAATTGGACAATGGCAAAAGCACCTATTATTCCTAGAAATAAGAAGCCACCCAACCACGTCAACAGAAGCGCGGTCACAAAAACGCCCGCCAACCCCGCCCATAGCAAAGTTTTCTTATCTTCACGCGTGAAGGCCAGCCCCCTAACCTTTTGAAACGTGAGCTCGCCCTTTAGCGCTAGCATAAAAAACAACAGCAACAACGCTGGAAAAAGGACCTCGGCAGCCACGTGATGGTTGAGATTTCCCACCAGAGACCGTAAAAGATTTGCAGGGATAACGGTCAGGAGTGCTGCTGCAACAATGCCCGCTTTCCAGTCGAAGATGAGCTTCGTTATGTAATACACGGGTAAAATTGCCAGAGCACCCAAGACTGCTGGAAACGTTGCCACGCCTACCTGAAAGTCAACATGAAAGAGCGCCATTGCCACCATCGCGTAAGCTGAAGCTAAAAAATCATAGAGTGGCGGCCAGCCAATCCAAAAGCCGTTAGGGAAGTCCACGTACGGATCGAAGGCAAGCACGTTTGGGAAATGCTGAATTGTGTATTCAACTATCCGAAGGTGATAGTAAGGATCAAAGTCCGAAATGACAATACTGCCGGCTTGTATTGAGTTAGCGTATGGCAGCGTAATTCGCAGATAAAGCGCGACGACAAATACGACAAAAAGCATCAAAGCCCTTTCTGCGTGCTTATCTTTGAACCAGCCTAAATTCGTAAGTATCTCACCTCGGTCGCACGACGCCTCTATTTAAAGGAAGATATATTCTCTCGGAATTGTGCGCGTTTGACAAACGACAGCGTGCAAACACATATTTTAGAGCATCGCGTATTATTTATAGTGTGCGGATACGCCATTCTCAATATAGCGCCTAAGCATACTGCTCGAGACTATGAACGTCCAGACGGTACGCCACGATGTGATATCCGATGTTGAAAAATCGCGCTAAAAAGAAAGAAATACTCCAACAGAGCGATGTCACGGACATTATCGACCTAGCAGACGATAAGTTCAAACGAGGGAAATTCAGTGAAGCAATCCGTCATTACGATGCAGCTCTCGAGCTTGTACCAGACAACTTCAGAGCGCTTCACAATAAAGGGCTGGCACTTTTTGCGCTCAACAAATTCGAAAAAGCAATTGAGTGTTACGACTATGCCCTACAAGTCAGCCCTAATGCGTTGCATGTCAAGCTCAACAAAGCCATAGCGTTGAACAGCAAAAGCGATTTCAGCGGAGCTAAAAATCTTCTGGACCAGATCATAGAACTTGATCCCACCAACAAAGAGGCGCTAAACGCCCGGGCATTATCTGAATTCAAGCTCGGACTTGATAACGAAGGGATCCAGGACCTAAAGAACGCTATAGAGATCGACTCTTGCTACACGATGGCGTGGAACAACCTCGGTTGTTTTTATCTTGGCCTCGGAGAATTAGACTCCGCTATAGAATGTTTTGACCGGACTCTTACCATCGACACAAAAAACTACGACGCTTTTTTGCTTAAGGATATGGCTTTAGAAAGACGGGAAAAACAAGAAAAGCGCCACTAGTCCGATTTAAAGGTAGAAACACGATAAAATAAATTCTGAGGATTTTAGATGCGCGAACGAGAATTCGACAATTTAGCTTTACCAGCACCTGATCGAGACTTAATAGAGGGTTTCCTTAGAGTTATCCAAGAGTGGGCGCCACCGAATCTAAAGTCGATCATTCTCTACGGTTCAATAGCAAAAGGAATTTTTCCAGAAGAGTACGACATTGATATAATATTACTTTTTTCGAGTGATTTCAACCATCCACAACTCTGTTCCGACGTCTATCGGATAGTAAACGCCCTCAAGCCTCACCGTGAAATGCACGTCGTGTTAAAATGGGAAGGAGAGATGGAACCCGCTTATTGGGAGCTAATTCAAGAAGAAGGAATTACCCTTTACCCGTAATGACTGATCTCTGCTACATCAAAGGGTGCACAATATTATCCTTATTCAATAATAGATCATCAACAGTTGGCGATTGCCTCATAGCGTTGCTAATTGCGAGCTTCGTCGCTTCATAGTTAAACTCAAATAGCTTATTCTTGTCTGCAGCATTTCCGTTAATGTAGACTGACGCGATGATGAGTAGCTCGTTCTCAGCGGCGGCTGGAATAACTCGTTCCTGGACACTATCGAGAACTGCTTTAGCTATCGCTGCTTGGACGGGCCCGAACATGAGTTCTGCTTGCGCTTCACCCTTTATAGTCACCTTGTTTACCATGAGCGTCGCAGGCTTAACAGCGTAGTTTGGCGCCAATATCGCAAGTAGAGCGGTATGTCCCATTCGCGGCGTTGCAAGCGCCGTTAGGAATGCTGTCTCAAATGCTCCTCCTTTTTGACCAACCGCAATATCAATGTGCGCGAGTTCCGGCATTTCGCCAACCAATGCCTCGCCGATTCGTGTCCCAAACTCCGGGGCCTTTTCAATTATTTTTTCTGCCATTTGTTGTCCTCTTTGAGGCATTAGTCCTAAACTTATATTATTTTTCTGCGTTAGCGTAACGCTTTAGGCAGAAGATGATTCGGAAGATGCAGATCTGTGGACGTGCAGCTTAAAGCTTTATGGTCAGACGTGAGAGTGAAACTATGAACATCGTTATAGGCTACGAAAGTTATCACGGCAATACGCGGACTATGGCGTATGCAATAGAGCGCGGGGCGCGAGAGGCCGGAGCAGAGACGGTTATTAGAAATATCCGACAAATCAAGCCATTCGAAGTTAAAAAAGCGGACGTCGTT
>PMYA01000113.1 GCA_003170935.1 Methanobacteriota archaeon | reverse complement strand
CTTCAGTAGTGCTGGCGAGAACCCCATGTCCTGCCTGAGTTCTTTTAGTTCAATGTCTCCAATTGGCATGTTTTAAACCTCGGAATATTGATAAATGTTATAATATAAATCAATAGTTGAACTACTAACGGTGCTCAATGGTTATCACAGCGCTGAAAACGAAGTTGGTACCTAAATCAAACAGATAGAACTGCAAAGATTTTAGCGATTTACGCTTTGCGTATGGTAGCTACAAATGGAACAAAACAAAAAAGAAGAGTTTCCCGAAGATCTAAAGAGACGGGAGTGCTTAAGTGAACCCGAAGGTTTACCGAAAGGAGAAGATTGCCCCCACTATCCGTGTCATTTCAAAGGACAGGTATGCGTCTTCTGTTATTGTCCCAAGTACCCATGTGAGGACTCCCGACTGGGAAAGTGGATCGTAAGTTCTCGAGGTGACGTTGTTTGGACATGCATTGACTGTGAACTGATCCACAAGAAGAAGATCGCATCGTTTCTGCACGATCATCCCGAGGTCACTATAAGCGAGTTGAAAAAACTTGATGATGAGTGATCTAACGCTGAATGTTGTTGATCAGTACGCTCTTTTGTTCCCTCTATTATTGTGAAGCTAAAAGGGCGCTTTTTAGGAGTGGCATTAGGCGGGCACCTAAGCACATTCGTATCGATCTACATCAATTTTATATAGAACTGCACGCAATGTAAACACGTCTTTTTACGTTAATAGGAGGAAGATTATGGCAGGACCCACTGGACAGTTAGTTAATGCAGGCGGACAGCCGATTTTGATACTCAAGGAGGGCGCCACCCGAACGCGCGGGGAGGAAGCCCAAAGCATGAATATCGAAGCTGCGCGCGCGGTAGCGAATGCAGTAAGAACGACGCTCGGTCCAAAAGGAATGGACAAAATGCTCGTTGACAGCATTGGAGACGTCGTCATTACCAACGACGGAGCGACCATCTTGAAAGAGATGGATATCGAACACCCTGCGGCAAAAATGGTGGTCGAGGTCGCTAAGGCGCAGGACGATGAAGTCGGCGATGGCACGACTACCGCTGCGGTGCTTGTTGGAGAACTCTTGAAGGAATCAGAGGAGCTTTTGAGTGAAGACGTACATCCTACAGTAATCGCTGCCGGTTTCACCTTAGCGGCGCGTAAGGCTGCCGAGTTGTTAAATGAAATGGCGTTTGCCGGTGACGATGCTACGTTGAAGAATGTTGCGATGACAGCCATTACCGGAAAGGGGGCTGAGATGATGCTCGGTAAGATCGCTGACATTGTTGTTGAAGCAGTGCGCCTCGTCGCCGAAGATGTCGACGGAAAGAAGACCGTTGATCCGGATGACATAAGCGTCGTTCGTCGATATGGGGCATCTGTCGATGACTCAAAACTCGTCCGTGGCCTAATAATTGATAAGGAGAAAGTCCACCCACTTATGCCTACGACGGTGAAAAATGCCAAGATAGCACTCCTTAACGTCGGTTTGGAGATCGAAAAGACGGAGATCGACGCGAAGATAGAGATTAACGATCCCGGGCAAATGCAGTCATTTTGGGATGAGGAAGAGCGCAGGTTAGAAGCGATTGCTGATAAGGTAATTGCGAGCGGTGCAAACGTTGTTTTTTGTCAAAAAGGGATCGACGATCTTGTGCAGCATTTTCTAGCTAAAGCAGGCATCCTAGCGGGACGACGCATCAAGAAGAGCGACATGAAACGTCTCGAAAAGGCCACCGGTGGCAAGATAACCGATACTTTGGAGGATATAACGCAACTCGGTCATGCAGGTTTGGTACAAGAGCGAAAAGTCGGAGACAACGAGATGATTTTCGTTGAAGAAAGCAAAAATCCCAAAGCAGTTTCCATTCTGCTCCGCGGCAGCATCGAACACGTTGTTGATGAGATGGACCGGGCAGTTAATGACGCGTTGAAAGTCGTCGCTCTGACACTTGAGAATAACCAAGTACTTGCCGGCGGCGGCGCTCCTGAGATCGAGCTTGCAATGGCGCTTCGTGACTACGCGACCACTTTTGGGGGACGTGAACAACTATCGGTTCGTGCTTTTGCGAATGCCATGGAGATCATCCCAAAAACGCTTGTTGAAAATTCGGGAGGAGATCCACTCGACAAACTTGTCGAACTTCGCAGCGCTCACGAATCAGGCGATAAAAACGCCGGTATAGCAGCTGACGGCGAGGTTCGAGATATGTTAGCGCTCAACGTTATTGATCCGCTCCGAGTGAAACTGAATGCGGTTGAATCTGCGACGGAAGCCGCAAACATGATCTTGCGAATTGATGACATAATCGCTGCTAGCAGTGAGCAGCCGGACCTCGGAGGCGAAGGGCCGGGGATGTACTGAAACGTCTGTAGTCAACGTTGGTGACTGCGCTCTGCAGTCATTTTTCCTTTTTCTTCTTTTTTTACCCAGTATTAGAATCGCGGGTCCTTAGCATTTTAAATTCAGTGATTGTGACGAGGCGCGCTAGCATATGAAGGTCCTGGGTCCATCGCCGTATCACGGGGTCACGCTCAGAACCGTCCGTGGACCCCGAAACCAATAGATCCTGAGGTCTCTACGGGTCTCGATACCCCGACATTGCCTTTGCCGGGCACTGTACTTCTATAACACCCCCCGAGTCGGTTCACCAATACCTTTTTCCTTGCTGAAGCCCAAATGGTGCTGCATGTTTGGGACCGTTCCGCTCCCAATTGCAACGGACCTGGCCTTCGGGAGAGCGATTCCAATCTCTCTTGAATGATCGCGCGTCCCTTACTATGGGATAATGTAATCGCTCCATCTTATTGCGAATCGACTGTATCAACCTCAACCAATACACCACCACACAAGCGATATCCATGGACCTCATCGCATCGTTCTTCCTGGCCATCATGCACATCCTCGTTGTCTGCGTTGGGCTCGTCTTCTCCAATAAGTCGGGAACCGTGATGGCCTCCAGCGGCTGGGTGCTGGGACCGTTATCATCGACGTCCTCTTCTTCTCGACCCCGCTTGCTGTCGCCCTATCCGCCACGGCGAACGGGATCCTTGCCTTGTTCGGGATCTCGATGAGGGTTCTCTTTACCATCCTCCAGGTCACCATGATAGACGTGACCGGCGCAATCACTTCGATCTCCGAGTCCATCCGCCTCATCGCGGCCGGTGTGTATGGTTCGTATTGCGTTAGATTTGTTGCTTATTCATTATTTAAATGCAGGAAGTTTGCATACGCTTTGCTAATTCTTGTAGTCTTATTAGCGTCAAGCTTTGAAAAGTGCGGAATGCGACTGCAGCATACACAATTTATAAATAGTGAAGAATTGCTTGTTGATTGATTTTTCGCCCGAGGCAGCAGCAAAAGGCGTTACGATAGGTGAGCTGCAATCCATGCCACAAAAAACACCCACTGTTGCAATTATACTTATATTACTTCTTCTAGCGTCTTGTGGCGGATGTTTGGGCGGCGGGCAAACTAACAATCAGACAACATCGCCTCTCGCAAACTCCTTGCTCGTGGTGAGATCGGTTCAGGTGATGATCGGTTACAATACGTCTCTTTCCTGCGTTTTGAACACATCTAACGGCCAGGGTCTCACCGATCAAGTAGTCTATTGGTACCTTGATGATAAACCTCTTGGGCAAAGTTCCACATATTTCGGTTTTTCTACACACAACCTTTCGGTCAGCGAGGTCTCTGCGTTGT
>PMYA01000150.1 GCA_003170935.1 Methanobacteriota archaeon | reverse complement strand
CCCTTAGCCAAGGAGGCCCCAAGTCTCCTACAAATTTGAGATTAGAGTGTGCAACAGCTCGATTTCTCACGCGAGGTACAGTTGTGGCAGCATTGTCCGCCACAGAACTGCGATTACGACCCCAACTCAGGACTAGATTAGCGTTCGATGATGACATCGAACAACGGTTACCTTGGGGGCCCTGTGAAATGGTAGCCCGCAAAAGATCCCTGCTATTTTGTTTATCTCCGGAATTGGGCCCACGATTCTACTAGTAGCTGTAACGCTCTTCCAACCACGGATCCCCCCGATTGTGATAGCCGCGTGATTCCCAAAATCCATGTCTATCTTTTGCCATAAACTCGACACCGGTCACCCACTTAGCGCTCTTCCAGAAGTAGAGGCGTGGAACGACAAGTCGGACGGGATAACCGTGTCCAGCGGTAAGGGTCTCCCCATTATGCTTCAAAGCAAAAAGCACGTCAGGTTGGAGAAAATCGTTCATCGATAGGTTTGTTTTAAAGCCTTTTTCAGCGTGAATCAATACAAACTTGGCTTCAGGTAGCGCCGTTGAAAGATCTTTAATTACTTGGGCGCTGACCCCCTCCCAGTAGTTGTTTAGTTTTGACCACCCCGTGACGCAATGAATGTCTGAAAACACCTTCTCTTGGGGAAGCGAGCTGATTTGTTCGAAGTTCAGTTTCTGCTCTATTTCAACTAGTCCAGAGATGGTAAACGACCAATTGGATACGTCAACTCGAGGGATTGAGCCGTAATGCAACACTGGCCAGTCATCAGTTACCTGTTGGCCAGGCGGCATTCTGTCGCTTCTGCCTGTGTCCGGGCTTTGAACTACGTCTTCGTCTTTCATTCGCACTTCACCTGGCTTTTTTTCTCTTTTGCCAGCGCCTCAACTTAATTTTTTGATGCTGCCAAGGCTTGCGACTTATAAGGGGACTCAAGCGTTATTTTTCTCGTCTTTTTATTTTCTCTGCTGCATTATACGCAGCGTAACGGACCTCAGGATCTTTATCTTTAAGAAGGCGTTCAAGAGGTTCGATTGTGCTTTCGTGGCCAATTTCTCCAAGGCTCTTTGCTGCCCTAATTCGAATGTCTGGGTCGGTATCGCTTAACATCGAAATGAGAGGATTTACAGAAGCGGGGCCAATTTTCACTAAAGCATCAGAGGCTCTCCATCGAACTCCTTTGCTCTCGTCTTTGAGATCCTCAAGGAGGAGCTCCACCTCGCTTATCCCGCAAGAGTCGCCGAGCCCGCAAATCTCACCTATCGCCTGAGCGGCTTTTTGACGGACGATTTGATTTTCGTCGTTCATATCCCCTATGAGGGGTTCTAACGCTTTGGCATCCCCTATCTGACCCAGCGCAGCTGCAGCTTCAAGTCGCACGTTGTGCTCTTTATCCTGTAGGGCGTTGATAAGTGAATCTACCGCCTTCGGGTCACCAATATCCCCGAGCGCTTCTGCCGCACACTGTCGAACGATCATCTCCTGATCGCTGAGAGCTTCTATTAGATGATCTACAGCACTGGCGGCCTTCGCTTTCCCGAGAGCTAAGCATGCCATTTTCCGCTTATCGGAATCCAGATGGTGTAAGTCTTCTAGCAGCAATTCTATTTCCTTATCCTCATTAGTTGTCCCTTTGTTCATATTTGCCTCCCTCGTCTCCAAACTCATTGCCATTAGCGGCAGGGAATTCTATAAGAGTTAGACTTTTAGTCTCTTTTTTTAGTCATATAAAGTTACTCTGGCCTCCTGTCTAAATTACGAGACTCAAGCGGTTGCGTACCAGAAAATATATCACTAGACGCAGTAACCTAAGCTTTGAAGTATAGGAACGCGAGAATAACACATGTTCAATATCGTGTTATGTGACTTCGTAGGCTTGCTTGCGCGTGATAGCTTAAAAAAACAACTGGGTGCCCAACTGCATAAGCAGAGGGTTGAGCTAAAGAGGAAGGACAGATGGAAACGAGGTTAGCGGTCAGAGACGTTATGACAAGAACTGTTGTGACAGCAACTCCAGATATGAGCGCGGCAGAAGCTGGCAAGCAGATGGTAGAAAACCGAGTTGGCAACATCATAATCGTTAAAGACGAGGGGCCAATCGGCATCGTCACTGAAAGTGACATGGTCGCGAAAGTGATAGCCAGGAACGTAAAGCCGGGTTCCATAAAGCTCGAACAGCTTATGTCAAAACCACTCATCACGACGACAAGTAGCGATGACATCCACGACGCAGTACTTATGATGGCTCAGAAAAAGATACGACGGCTCCCCGTGATCGACAACGGGGCGCTAGTCGGTATCATAACCGATGCGGATGTTATCCAGGCCTCTTCTGAAATTAACCAGATTCTTGACAATTTGATACAAATGAATAGGGAGAGTGTCCTCGACCGTCGAGACGTCATCATAACACAGGGAGAGTGCGAGCAGTGTGAAGAGTTCTCAGAGGATTTGCGGCAAGAAGAGGGGCGCCTAAAGTGTCCGAGATGTTGCGGATCTACCTCATCCGGCGTTTGCGAGATTTGCGGGGAACTTTCTGACGTGCTTGAACAAATTGATGGTAACATTGTATGTGAGTCCTGTTGGGAGGCCATTCGATGACGCTTCAGCTAATGTCGCCCCCCGTCACGGTTCGTGAAGACGCATACATCACTCACGTCCGCCAACTTATGCGAGATGGTCATCGAAGCCTGCCTGTCGTTGACAGTCAAAATCGAGTAAAGGGGATAGTGACCCTGACCGACGTCATCAAAGTGACTTCAACGAAATCTGATGTCACAGTTATTGGTTTCGTTCGGGAGACCGGTCTCGCCACGGCTGACTCTGCTCCGCTTGACGCTGCAAAAATATTTGCGACGACAGGGTTCGACGTTCCTGTAGTGAAATCGCAAGAGGATGCCACAATTATCGGGGTAATTGACTCAGCACTCTTATTGAACGCGTTGAGTTTCGACAAGAAGATCACTATTGATACAGTGATGACAAGGGCTGTTCAGGCTTGTGATGCAACTGACCCCGTATCGAAGGTGTGGCTTAATATGGCACAGTACGGGTTTTCAGGATACCCGGTGGTGAAGAAGAGACGCCTCATCGGGATTATTACACTGCAAGATATTCTTAAAGCAGGCCATATCAGGCTTGAGCGTGAGGCTGAGAGAGGCGGTCGTACAATTTATTCGACAACCGTAGAAAAGGTCATGAGAACTCCCGTTATTACCGTCGAGTCGGACTCGTCCATTTGGGAAGCTGCGAATCTTATGAAGCAGTACGCGATTGGACGACTGCCGGTGGTTGAAGATACGAAGCTGATTGGTATCGTGGATCGACAAGATCTAGTGCGAGCCATAATTTAATAGCTGTAGGCGTTACGATGCTACGAGGAAACAAACGGCAGAAGAGAGCACAAAGTGACTTTAGCGGCAAATCGGACCGTGGAAGTCTCAACTTCAAAAGCAAGTTGTCCCAGCACGACGGCGACATTATGATGGTAGCAAAGCGAGATGTCGTCCAAATACCCCCCACGATGACCATCATGGGCGCAGTAAAAACGATGGTCAAGTACAGATTTCGGCGATTACCTGTGAGTGATCCTGGAACAAACAGGCTTATGGGGGTAGTCACCGTTATGGATGTGGTAAATTTTCTCGGCGGTGGCGAAAAGGCCCAGATAATCGAAAATAAGCACAGAGGGAACTTGTTATCGGCGATAAACGAAGAGATTAGCTCAATAATGGAGGAGGACGTTATCACCCTCCACGAAGGAGATTCTATCAACGAAGTCATCCAAATGATGTTAAAGGGAAACGTGAGCGGTTTCCCCATCGTCAATGACGAGAACAGGGTAATAGGGATCGTGTCCGAACGTGATTTCATTAGCCTTGTCGCCAATATTATAACGGGAAAGAAAGTTGCCGATTTTATGAGTCACGACGTTGTCAGTGTACGACCAGACACAAGGGTCGAAGATGCCGCACGAGTGATGATTTTAAACGATTTTCGTCGGCTCCCTATCGTTCATGAAGGAGTAATGATAGGAGTCGTGACTACATCAGACATAGTGAATTATCTTGGAAGCGGCGAGGTCTTTGAGAAGCTCGTTACTGGTGACATGCACGAGGCGCTCGGCGTGCCGATTAAGGCCATAGCACGAGAGGTGCCAATCAATGTCGAACCAGATTTGGATCTAGGCGAAGCTGCTGAGTTAATGATCGCGCGCGAAGTTAACGTGCTCCCGGTCATAGTCGATGGGGCCCTTACTGGTATAATAACTGAAAGGGATCTGCTTAGCGCTATTGTTGATTAATAAGCAGTAGAAGAATAAGCGACATTAATCGCGGTTGCTGGTGAGACAAATGGGAGGGTTTTCGCGCGACGCGCAAAAAGGGGATTCAAACATCGTACGCCACTAGCTCGTGCTCGTGGAGATACTTTAGAAATGCGTCTAATATCTCGTCGCAAACATCTTCCTCATCAGCTATCTTTTCGATAACGACGTAGTTTCCAAAATCCTGTCGTGCGATCTCTAGATACCGACCCCTTATTGTGATGAGGGCCACCTCGTTCTCGAAAGCGCTTAGCCCGTTGTCCCGCTTTTTGACAAGCTCAAGCGCCAATTCCGCAGGCCAGTTGATAATGAAACTGACATCGGGCTCCGGCGCGAACTCTCGATTCGCCTCTAATATGTCCTGCCACGGCCTGCTGTCTGCCTGATATGCAGCGGTTGACAAGAAATATCGGTCCATTACAACGATCTTCTTTTCTGATAGCGCAGGAGCTATGTACTTCTCAACGTCGTATCGTCTATCAGCTAAGAACATGTCAGTAAGTTCATCGCTAGTTCTCGAGATGCTCTGCTGAAGCTTTTGATGTATCAGTTTTGCCTCCGGGGATTCATTAGTTGGCTCGAAAAAGCGGATAGCATCGAATCCTAGGGCTTTAAGTCTGTCAACTAATCGCACTGATTGTGTCGTCTTGCCGACCCCATCAATCCCCTCTATAGCGATGAGAATCCCGCGCTGTAGACGATGCTTCATGACTCAAAAACTTTCGGAAACTCAATAGCAAATTGCTCGACTTGTGGCTTGGGTACAGCGAAACTTGTGCGGACGTACCTATCGACGTACCTTCTAGTCGTATACGAAGCTGCCCTAATAAAAAATCCTCGTTTCAGCATTTCACCCACGACACCCTCAGACGTCTTTCCGGACCCCGATATGTCGATAACGAACATATTTGCGTTAGAGGGGTACACTGGGAGAAACACGCCGTTAATTTTAGCTACAGCGTCTTTTATGATGATCTGATTTGCTTTGATAGCTTGGATAACTTCCGGAAGCCACTCGTGTTTTGTCTTAAGTGCTGCAATGCCTGCGACTTGACTGACAACAGATGATCCGAGATCGTTTATCTTATAACGGGCCATTTCCTGTATGAGCTCGCTAGTGGCAATGTGTGCGCCTAACCGCAGCCCAGCCAAACCACAGTTCTTAGAGAAACTGTAGATGGTGACGGTACCTTCAGGATAAAAATTGGCGGCGAGTGTGTGGTGTGGTGTCAAGTCGTGATAGGTAATATCATTCAACAAGTAAATGCCAGCGTCTTGTGCGATTTCACAAAAAGCTTTGACCTCTTCGGCAGAATATGTGGTTCCTAGTGGGTTCAGCGGATCAACAAGTGCCAGCATGTTCGTTCGCTCGTTTATCGCCTCATTGACCATATTCGGCGTTAGTTTATACGCATTGTCTGCCGAGTAAATCGGTAAGTCAAGAACTTGAGCTCCGCACAGCTCAGCAAACCGATGGATAACGTAATAACCTGGATCGGTCGAGATCATAACGTCACCAGGATGCAACAGGCTACGTGTTACTTGATATAAGGATTCAGTACCGCCCTCGGTCACGTGCACGTTGTGATCCGCGCTTAAACTCAAATCTTGGCGAATTAACGTCCGCAACTCTTCAAACCCACACGGTGGGGCGTATTTATGGTACTCCTCTTTATTTATCGCAGTCACCATGGCCTGCTTGATCGCTTCTGGCGTAGGAAAATGGGTGGTATTTTGACCCATCCAGACCATCGAATCATTGTCGTAAATCTTTTGAAAAAGTTGATTTTCACTGTTAAAATCGCTCATGTAAATCATATCGTGAAGCAGCAAAGAAAGGCAATCTTTGAACCACTAGTGAGTCGGCGCTAGTATTGTCATATCAAGTTCAGCTTTTAAAGCGTTGTGGTTAATTGGGTGTGCTCGTAGAAATGTAGACAACGTCGCGTTCTATTTGTTGGTGTCAGCCAAAGTGGCACCGTATGTATCAATAGTCCTAGCGCCGATCGTCCGATAACTCTAAAACAAGCTTTCTTTGACCGATCGCCGCGCAAATCGCGTCCCGTCTAAAGCTTCTAGACGGTAGTCCTCAAGTAAAACCCTGAACGTCTCATCTAAAGGAACAGCTAATGATATCTCTTTGGTCCTGCCATATCGGCCTTTGCTAACAACTTTGGAGTTGATTATGCCCAGCAAATCCAGCTCCATTATGAGGTCAGTAATTCTCCTTTTTGTTAACACATCAAGCTCTATTTGTCTGCAAAGTGTCTCGTAAACTCTATTTACTTCACCGGTCGTGGAACTCCGCGCTCCGTTTTGCTGAAGCGTAATTATGCTGTAAAGCACTAACTTTGCTTGCGTGGGAAGTGTTCGTATAACTTCTGCAACCCGATTGAGTTCTATTCTCATCTGAGCAGTTCGAACGTGCTCCTCCTTAACGCTGTCAGCGTTTACACGCTCAGCGAATTCTCCTGACACCCGTAACAAATCAAGTGCACGCCGGGCGTCTCCGTGCTCCTGAGCGGCCAATGCAGCGCATAAAGGAATAACTTCTGAATTTAGCGCGTGGTCTTTAAATGCCAAACGCGCTCGTTCTTCGAGGATGTCCCGGAGTTGATTCGCATCGTATGGTGGAAATATGAGCTCTTCTTCAGCAAGTGAGCTCCTCACTCTCGGGTCAAGAAACTCGGTAAACTTCAGGTCGTTGGAGATACCAATTAAACTTACCCGCGTGTTAGTAAGCTCCGAGTTTATTCGAGATAAATTGTAAAGCACATCGTCGCCACTTTTTCGGACCAGCTTGTCGAGCTCGTCAAGTATGATTATTACGCTTCCACTTTGAGCGTCGAGTGCTTCAATAAATTGTGAATAGACCTGGTCGGTAGGCCAACCCGTCATCGGCACATCCTTATCAAATTGACGTGCTAAATATGCAAGAACGCGGTATTGAGTATCAACTACTTCGCAATTTATGTAAGCCACGTTGCATGGAGCCCCTCTCGATGCGCCAACTTCGGTGAGTTCTCTTCCCACATATTTCGCACAAGCAGTTTTCCCCGTGCCGGTTTTACCATATATAAGGATATTAGAGGGGGTCTCGCCTCTAAGTGCGACAACAAGAATTACAGCAATTGCATTGAGTTGATCGCGCCTATGCGGCAGATAACTAGGCGTATAGGATGGTCTTAGTACTTCTTTGTCTTTGAAAACAGGTTTGCTTTCTAAAAGATTGTCAAAGAGTCCTTCCAATTCTTTGCCTCCGATTTCATACAAAGAGCACGAATGCTTGCTGGAGGCGCTGATTTCTTAACAAAAGATAACTGATTACACAGGGCTATCCGCGCGCTTACCGTAAAGTGGAAACGTAAGTAAATAAACTTTGTGATCTTTAGACTTTCATTTCCAATGCAGTTTAACCATAATTTCCTGTGGAAACAACTTATGTTTCCACTGTAACATCATATTGCTTAACTGATTTCGCCTTAAAGTTATCTCATCACTTGCGTTGGTCGATTTTGAATAACGTTATTTTGGTCTTCTTTTACAATTTTAGATATAAAAAATAGATTGATTTGTAAGGATCCCAGAAATCTTCTAATTATGAAACTTGTTTATGATCCTCTGATATAGCATACCATGATTTCCTTTGGAATGATTTTAAACACACCCCATGTCT
>PMYA01000021.1 GCA_003170935.1 Methanobacteriota archaeon | reverse complement strand
ATTTTATATACCGTCGTAATGTAAACTTTTCTGACTTTAAACTCTATTTTGCGGACAGATTGTTAAATAATGATCGATATAGCACTCTAGGATTATCAGAAGCACCCGGTCGTACGAAAGCGCCGAACATTGGTGCCGGTGTTTTCCACGAAATGCACCACATTGCGCACTCGAAATTTCGCGTGAATTTTGCCGCTCTCGATTTACGTAAAGTCTTGCTATTTAGACTCTTGGGCAACTCAGGTGGCAGTTTATTCCTCCTCGAATTCGATCATCGAGAGGAGGTGCTTCTATGAGTGATAACGCATTGTTGCGGGCCGCACTGGAATACGCAAGGCACGGCTGGCCGGTGCTACCTCTCCGTCCTGGCGAAAAAATCCCATTGACACAGAACGGGTTTAAAGACGCTTCAACTGACGAGACTACGATTAAGAAGTGGTGGACGAAAACTCCTGACGCAAATGTGGGGATTGGAGTTGGCCCAGAATCAAACCTGCTAGTTATTGATGTCGATAACAAAAACGGCAAGGATGGAAGTACTTCCTTATGGGAACTAAGAACCAGAATGGGTTCTGAGACAGTCAACACACGCATTGAAACGACTCCTGCGCGCGGCTTTCATTTATATTACTCATATCCCGATGAGCTGAGGTGCAAATCACTCAAAGCTGAAGTGGCAGAAGGCATAGATCTCAAACATAATGGTTACGTTGTGGCTGCTCCAAGCGTCCTCAAAGACGGTAGGCAGTATCACCACAACGGCGACGCTATTGCTGACTTCCCGTCAAGCTGGATTGAACTGTGCATCAAAGATGAATTATCCCGACAAGATTGGGATGTCATTCAGCGGCGCATAGCTGACCGTGACGGCGAGCTAGTATGCCAGAAATATGGTATTACAATGTTGGACGTGCTGACGCTTCCAGCAGGGGCGCAAATGACTGGCGAAGGGTATTTGATCAAACATCCGATACATGGGGCCTCCGGCGATGGCAACCTCTACGTTAATACGCAGCTCAATCTTTGGTGCTGTTACCGGCATATGACGGGCGGGGATCCGCTAACGTGGATAGCGATCCGAGAAGGGTTCATTGATTGCAGCCAGGCCGGTAAACTCGATACTGACACGTTCAAGAGATGCTTAGAGGTGTTACGCCGCGAGGGCCTGATTTCGGACACGATAGCGGCTATTCCTCATGAACAGCGTCATTCTGTTGATAACCTCGCAGAGTGGCTGACAAACCACCCAAAGCACTTGATAGCTTATTATCGCTCAGTCATTGATGAGTACCACCAGGGCGAATGGGCTCTCAAGACAACGATGTGGCGGCAGGTTCACAGGATAGCGTTCCACAGCACTACCACCTTGCTCCACTCCGACATGACGGGGCCGAGCAGAAGCGGTAAAACATCGCTCATGCTCAGGTTTTTGACGCTTTTGCCTCCCGAACGCAAGGAAGTACTCACCTCTGCAACTCCTAAAGCAATCTGGTATAAGACGCTGCGGCCCGCCGAGAGGGAGGTACCCCTCGTTGATCAGAAGACTGGCCGGACAAAGAAGGATGAACAAGGCAACACTCTGACGCGGACGATTCACGTTATGGAATCTGACCCAACATTTTATGTCGGCAAGGTGATCGCCATTCTAGAGCTTTCGGAGATGAAGGATTTCGGGGTTCTCAAGGCCTTAGCAGACGAATACGAAGTCGGCGAGTTCATTCACTCGACGGTGATCGACCAGAAAAGTGCAGAGCTTAAAATCGAAGGGCCGCGCTGCGTGATGACCACAAGTGTGACTGGCATACAAAACGACGCCGGAAAGCAAGTCCTTAACAGGTTTGTTCAAACTCCGCTCGATGAACCGACGGAGCAGGGCACAGCCGCAAAACTTGAGATGGTTGCTGATCATGATCTTAATGAACGTTCGATAGACAAGGATCCGCGCCTACCAGTGTTGAAGCGAGCACTTGAGCTCCTTTATTCCGATGGATACAATGTTGCGGCTATTCCTCCCTCAAATGCGGTGCGAAAGCTTGTTAAGGCCATTGACGGACAGCTGCATAAGGATGGCTTCAATATTACGCAGATACGCGACTTCCATACCTTTTCCCTCAACGCTGCGTTTGAAAAGCGGTTTGCTCGTGGCGATCCTGGAACGATGCAAATCCAAGAGGAGGACGTTTTAGAGGCGTGGTATATCCTTACCACGTTTGGTAACTTCGCACGTGGCAACCTCACGAGAGCTGAATTTATACTCTTGGACGCTATACCAGACGATCCAAATGGAGCTTTGGATGCAAGCGACCTACGAGAGCAAACAGGGTTGGGTGTGGCGACAATAAATGATGCTCTACGAGTAAAAGACGATCCAATAAAGGGACAGGGCAAGTTCCTTCAATATGGTTACGTGAATTATATCCAGGGAAATAGAGCTTCGATGTTTTACCGTCTCCTTGATGGCAACCAAGCTATCTCGAAAATAACGAAGAACATAGAAGTTGATGGCAGCCTCTTTGAGCCGTTGAATCCTTGTCCTTATCCCTATGAGAGCATACTCGATGAAATACCCGATTCGTTAGATTCAGTAAAATTCGGTATCACTTTCGAATCTCAGAAGGTGGGAGACCCCCCCCAAAAAGGAAATTGAAGGCCTTCAACCCGTTTTTAATGATAATTCGATAAATTTAGTAAATAATAACAAAGAAAAATACCGCGCTGATTGACATGCAATTACGCGTAAACCGAGCTAATTACCGAATATCTTGATAAGAA
>PMYA01000132.1:33029-34844 GCA_003170935.1 Methanobacteriota archaeon | reverse complement strand
TTTTTAAGCTCACGCTTCCCCAGTAATTCATATAAATGTCATAAACGGAATCTGGCAGCGGATGACGGTAATGTCCCCATTCAATTCCAGAAACGCCGTGGGTCAAAATATAAGCACGATTTGATTGCTCCCATTGAATAATATCCCCGTGCTGCTCACAGAATTTGCGCAAATCCCCGAAGACAAAGTGCCCGTCAAACAATGACATAGGGATTTTTTGCCGCTTTATCCAACTCAGGAAGCTGCTATATGCAAAAGCGCGGTCCTCATCCTTACGACCGCCGAGAATAGATTTAACGGCTGAAATAACCTGCGGGTGGAGGGGCACGAAGTGACTCATGCGGATTTTGTCTTGAGATGTTTCGACCTTAAGCACCGGCTTTTCGGACTGCAAAGCTTCCCTAAATTGTCCTACAGTTAACTTCGCTAGGGTTGCTTCGCTGCGCTGACCTGTAAAGGCGCCGAAAATGATGATAGCCGAATACTGAGCCGACCTTTCAGCACTTATTTTTTCGTCACGTTCAGCCTGCTTGATAAATTCGAGTACATTTTCAATGTCGTCCTTCGTGACGATTCGCTGTGTCATGCTCTTTCGCTCTTTCACAGCTCTAGGCATTTCCAGATACACTTCAAAGGACGTGTACCGCGGCTCCATTTTTGTTTTCGCCAGAAACTTTAGGAAACCCACAGCGAAGCTCAGCACTTTTGAATGCGAATCTGGCGAAACGTATTTTTTGAGGACACTTTCTCGCAACGCTGTCACAGTGCGGTGCGATATCTCACCTTTTGTAGACTCCCACAACGCTAGCGATGCCCGTTCAATCCAGTCCAGCGATTTTGTAGAAAGTCCATTTTTTCTATGCGCCACGAAATTATTGAGGTCGGATTCGGAAAAGCGAAGTTTGGGGGCGTCTGATGTGCTTGCTGCTTGTTTATCGCGCCCTATGTTGGCTAAGTAGGCCGCGCGCTCTTCGCGGATTAGAGCGGTGGCATAATCCACAAGGCTAGTAACTTGTATGGCGCGCTCTAGGGGCTTTTTCTGTCGTTCTTGCTCGTCCGTTGCTTCTTTATTCGTTTCCTCGTCTTCAGCAGAAGTTGGCAACTCTTTAGCAGTTGGCAACTTTTTTCCGCCGTCTTCCAACACTATTACAGCCTCAGAATCGAAAAAGAGACGATGGGCTCGGCCGAATTCGAATCGGCGACCTTCGCCGTGTAAAGGCGATGTCATAACCAGCTAGACCACGAGCCCGCAGGTTACCCTTATCTCACGTTCGTATATTAAAGTTCTCACACGCCATGGATCCTGCTCAGCAACCGTAGCCTATAACGTCCTAAAAACTTAGTTTGGGTTCTCCAGTCAGTCCCTCAAGAAGTCTTTACTATACTACCGGTGGCGTCGCGCTCGTACTCTACCGTTGGGGGCGCACTCTGAATCTCGTCTCCCCAACCCATCATCATTTCGTACAGTTCGATAGCCTTAAGCAGCACCGGTTCTGTAGGACTCCCAACTTTATAAGCCCACCAATACGGCTCTCCTCGGCGCTCGATAACAAACTTGACCGCCTCATCTTTAGACAAGGTAAAGTCCCTGGAGTCGTCGAGGACGATCTCGCCACTTCCCTTAAGCCGTTCAACAAGCGGTTCCATCTTTGTAGATAGGAGGACTCGAATCCCGTTGTCCGTACCCACCTCAAGCAACAGGTTGCTCTGCGTGCCGATAGAGAACAATCGATATCGCATGCCCTCGGGTTCCTTTTGTGCGCCGCCCCGGTCGATGAAGGTGTGTTTTGCCAGCTGCTCTTCAATTTGTGATGT
>PMYA01000132.1:32849-33015 GCA_003170935.1 Methanobacteriota archaeon | reverse complement strand
ACCCTCACTCGGTATGGATGCCAACTCGTTCTACCCTCGTGATGAGGCTGTCATTTTCCATAAGGCTTAAAAGCGGAAGTAAGTCGGCACCGTTATACCCGGAAGAGGTCCTTACGTCTCGAGGCGAAGCACATCCATCGCTCAACACGTGACGCTACCTAAAGAA
>PMYA01000132.1:0-32823 GCA_003170935.1 Methanobacteriota archaeon | reverse complement strand
CTAACCAACCTCTCTGCAGCGAGTATCTCTGCATTAAGTATTGAAGCTCCGGCAGCTCCTCTTACAGTGTTATGGCCCATAAGCGTATACTTTATGCCCTTGCCCACATCGCGCCTCACCCTTCCGACGGTCACGCTCATTCCATCATAGACATCGCGATCGAGCCGAGGCTGCGGTCGATCGTTCTCCTCTCTGACAATTACGGGCCGTTCCGGGGCAGATGGTAACCCTTTAAGGTGCGGAAGCGACGCCATAGCCTGTTTCACTTCTTCAGGGGACGCATCGACGTCCACCCATACCGATTCGGTATGTCCGTCGATCACAGGGACCCGGTTGCATATCGCACTGACGGTGACGTTGGCGTTGATGATCTTCTTTCCATCGAAGGCGCCCAGAATCTTCGGTGTTTCAGTCTGCATCTTCTCTTCCTCACCACCGATGTAGGGGACGACATTATCTAGGATGGCCATCGATGAAACGCCGGTGTAGCCCGCACCGGAAACTGCCTGCATCGTCGCGACCTTGACGTCGCTCAGTCCGAACTGCATGAGCGGTTTGAGCGTCATCACGAGCACGATAGTGGAACAGTTCGGGTTAGTGACGATAAAGCCACCCCAGCCGCGTTGCTCTTTTTGTATCTGGAGTAGCTTTACGTGGTCTTTATTGACCTCAGGAATGAGGAGGGGCACGTCATCGAACATCCTGTACGAGGCGGCGTTGCTCGAGACGCCAAAGCCGGCACGAGCATAATCCGCTTCGACGCGTTCTGCGATGTCGGCCGGAAGGGATGAAAATACAAGCTTCACATCATCAGGCATGTCCTCTGACTTCGTCGGAATAACGCGAAGATCCCCTATGTTTTCAGGTAGAGGAGTGCTTAAACGCCAATCAACCGCGTCTTTGTAGCACTTCCCTGCGCTCCGCTCAGAGGCTGTGACCGCTCCGACTTCAAACCACGGGTGTGCCTCGAGGAGTTGACAGAAGCGTTGTCCGACTGCGCCNNCAACGCAGGCGGTACCTTACACCTGTTTAAACGCTAACAATAATCGCGTCAGCGACCTCTATCGGCTCATGAAAAGGCGCCCATATAATCCTTTTGGTCAGCAGCATCAGAAAAGTGAGATCTTGGATGTCAAAGCGCTCAGATAGCACTGCGCGTTAAGGAGACAGAAAATCTGCGTGTAGCGTCAGTAAAAAGACCCTGCTGCCGTAACCCCGAGCACGGGTCGTTGCAGGGGCGTGTTCGCATTACCAAAAAGTAAAGGCGTTGTATATATATGCCTATAGATAAACAAGCACTGGAATTGGACGAATATGGAACTAAAAATAAGCTGGTACTGGGGCCTCATCGGTTTGCTTGGATTCCTAGGCGTGATCCTCAACCAGCAGCTGTTCTTTCTCTTCTTTGTTTTCTTCATATTCTTTATCATACCCAGGAAGCCAACGCCAACTATCGCCTAGAAAGCATCGCAATAACTCTAAACGTTTGAAAAAGCCGATCGAACGCTTCGTGCAGCATTTTATTTCGTTAGCAGCATTTACCTTGCAGGCATTTGTTTCAATTGCAGCATTGAACGCAGAAAACAAAGAAGAGACGGTACGGACGGGGAACCCTCATTTTAAGAGAGTAATCGAGTTATAAAGAGACGCCACTTTCAACAATTTGCTCATCCGACGGACGAAAGCGGAGGTGGAATAACAATGACTTACAAAAAGAAGACCTGGATACAGAAACTGGGAGATAAAAAAGGGCTGCCAAAAGTGATGGAACTAGAGGAGCGGTTTCCATGCTACAACGCGGCACACAAGATGGGCGCTGAGGCGGGCGATCCCGTTGTTCTTGTCAATCCGAGCGAGGTCGTAGAGGTCATGAAAGAGATCCCGGGGGCAGGCTTATCACCATTGTCGAAATTTGCAAAATAATTGCTAAGAAACACGGGGTCAAAACGTGCTGCTCGCTTACTACGGGTATTTTTATCATGACTACCGCAAACGCAGTGGAGGAGGGGATTCAAGAGGGCACACGTTTGGACATTCCTTACTGGCGAACGTTGAAGGCTGACGGATTCTTGAACGAGAAATATCCAGGCGGAGCTGAAGCTCAGAAACGACTATTGGAAACTGAGGGGTTTATCATACGAAAAAACGGGAAACGGTATTTTGTTCAAAATTATCAAGACTATTTAGTTGATCTAAGCGGTCGAATATCCTAATTTATAGGCTGAGCGGGGCTAATGAGTAAACTATAGAATGCAAAGGCAGGCACATAAAATCTCAAAAAACAGCAACCCCGCAAATCACAAAGGGTTATTTATTACACCCCGAATATGTTATCGAGCTGATACCGTGGAGAACAACACACAAGAACACGCTGAAAAATGCCCGGCAGCAGACAAAGAGCTAAAGGCGTATATATTAGACCTAATTCTAGCAATCGAAGCCTATGACACGCTACGCGTTGAAGAACTCTTGCGGTGGGATATACCCCTTAAGTGGCATGATTTGGCAATAAGTATAGCTGAGCCATATTTAGACGGGACGCCCCTAAGTGATCAAGTGTACCGTTTGTGCCTCGACGCGAACAAGGAGCTTGCGCAATTGGAAGATGATGAGTGACGAGACCGTTTGCTAGTTACAACTAAACGAGCAACTCACTGTTTTTTACGCCCCTTTATGGGCGGATGTTTTTTGACTCGAGTTAGATCGTCAATACCCGCGGTGACCAAACGTTTTCTGCTCCTCTATCTCTCGCATTGCTCGCGCAGACCGCTCTACTAGTGCGTCTGTAGTATCGAACCTCTCACACAGATCGGCATAAAATTCGAGGTGGGATCTAATCTCTTCTTTTAATTGCGCCCTCTCGTTTGCGTCAATATCGCTAAAAAACTCAAGGTCACAATAGAGACTTTTTAGGGCATTCCAAGCCCTCCACGCACTCCCCTCTATTTGATCCGGCGTTATCATGGTATGCTAATCTCCATCTTCGTTATAAACAAAATCGCGCTATGAGTCCCTCCAAATTTCTGCAGTTCCCACAGAGCGCAGAGCTGGTCATGATCTATCACACATATTCTTGCACTGTACGTATTTGGCTGACGTTACGGTCAGCACCTAGTCTAAAATATTTACTGAGAGGGTGCTTAAGTGGTTGGGTCCTCCACTGGGTCAAGATTGTAAGAACAACTCAACCGAAAAAAGCTTGCTTAGCACCCTCTCCGGCATGGATAACTTGTTGAGTGATTCCTCCTGTAGGCAAGGTTGTATGCAGCCGGCTCATCTAACTGAAGGAGTCCTCTGCCACAGCTTTTGCCGTCTTCTTGCTTGTTTGTGCGCCTGCGCCTTGTGCATGCACACCAAGTTCATTGGCTATAGGTCCTAACTCTTTTCCCTTTTTGACGATATTTTCCATCGTTTCCTTGAACTTGATCGCTTCTGATGCAGAGATTTGATTCCAATACAGCCGCTCGGGATTGATCCCGATTGCCTGCAAATAGGGTTTGAGCAAGGTCATGCGCGCATTGCAGGCGAAGTTGCCTTTCAGGTAATGGCAGTCGCCAAAGTGACAGCCGAGCATCATCACCATGTCAGCGCCTGAGAGGAACCCTTTAACGATGAACATTGGGTTTAGGCGTCCTGAGCACATTATGCGTATGATGCGCATGTTTGTCGGGTATTGCATTCGAGAGGTCCCCGCCGAGTCTGCCCCGGCATAGGAGCACCAGTTACAACAGAAGGTTAAGATGCGAGGTTCCCATTCCTGTTCGCTCGACTGCGCAGCTTCCGCTTGGCTCATTCTTGTACCTCCTCCCATTCAGATAGAGGTATTGGGTCCTCCAATGACCGCCCCGGCACGTAACCTGTAGCCTTTTGAAGATCCGTTTGCACCATATGGGTGATCATAGCAATGGGGATCTCAGCAGGACAACCGTCCTCACACTGGCCACAGTCCACACACGATGGCCCTATGTGCATCAAACGCGTGAGATGAAACATCGGCTCAGGAGGTAACGTGCCCTGCGCCATGACGTAATCTTTTTTCGTAAAGCACTCCTCGCAGTAACATATCGGGCAGTTAATAATACAGTTCCGACACAGAATACATCTGTCCAAGTCAGCGAACATCTTTTCGAACTTATCATCGCCGTCATACTTGGCAAATTGCGCATCCATAAATTTGTGCGCCATTTTCACCATGATTCCGTCTAACTTCTCACGCAGTGCAATCCCTTCAGGTGGCGCGTCCGTCAGCGTAAGGGCTCCCGACGATGTAGCTGTATCAAGCAGCTTTTGGCCTTTGTCTGTGAACACTTCGATGAAGGTTGCCTGTCCTGCGTCAGGGCCTATGACGCCCCAGTTGCCGCAGGCTATGTCGGCCATTCTCGGGATATTAAATTCACATCGCTGGCAGTTCTTGCGCCTCCCATAGCCCTCTTTCTCCAGCGTGTCTATGGAAACCTCTTTGTGTTCGCCGTCCTTGGTCTGGATGATGAGCTTCCCTTTAGCGATCTCCTCTTTAACCACATCATCGGGATCGATTTCATAGAATTTTCGTATCATCTCGCGTGCTGGTACGGGGGGCATAGTCCCCGCGCAATTCACACCGACCATATAGATGTTGTCCATGTTAATTTGGTTACGTTTGCCCATCTCAACAATAGCACGGGCGTCGCACGGTTTGCACGTGACGGCGATGCGCGTATCCCGCGCGCCGTCAAGGTAATTCTTGATTACCTTTGCGCTGAGCGTCGGTGCGCAATGCAGCGAGCCTGAAGCTTCTGCTATTTCTTCCTTAGTCGTTGCAAAAAAGGGGAAGCCATCGTAAATGCTTTCACTTCTCTTTATAACCAACGCTCCGTCGACTAAGTTCTGTTCTAATGCTGCTGTGAGTATTGCAGTGACTGCTCCACCACATTCCCCTCGTTCTTGTGTTGCTTGATCAGTCGCTTTACCGTAAAACATCTAATCGCCTCGCCATTGATAAACAAGTATCAGTATAGTAATATAGCCTACAATATCAGGCTTAACGTTTTCTATTTACCTGTCGTTCAACTTAATATCGCCGTGATGGGGGCGCTTAGTGCCTGCAATCACATACATACAACTTACTTTTGCTACCCTGTTGTTGCAAGCGTGTGTAACTGCAAACATCAAGCCGAATCTTTATGGTTATGAGCTATGTAACCACCTATAGCTTAGAAACAGCCCCAACAGTCAATAGGGGCCCGAAGAGTCCTTACTTTACTTGCGTCTGACATTCAATTGTTCGAGTGATCTTTTTGGTTTTCGACACTTGTTTTTGTTACATTTCGTGCGCGCGATAACGGACCAAGGGGCTTATCGCAGGCCTTTTACTGCTTATAAGAGTTACTATATTGAACTAGACTAAGATGACGCGAGCTTCTAAGCCGTTAGAGTTATCGCTAAGTACCTGCTAACACTCGATCGTCGTGACATACGGCGCGGTTTGTCGCATTTTCACTTGCTAGAATGAGGCCCTTGTTAACCGCTGAAGACTGTTCGGAGAGCGGCATAACGTGAGACAAAAATTCATCGAATTGAATGGCGTCAAATGCATTCTGGGTAAAACCAACGTCGGCCTTTACGAAAATCACTTAATAGATACGGCTGTTATCGATACCCCCCTTAATCTTGAGGCGATTCTAATCACGCACGGGCACACCGATCACTTTGCGTGGGCGAGTACGCTGCAGAAACGCACGCGTGCCCTCGTGGTAGCTCCGAAAGAGGACGCATTTTTGATCGAGAATCCTGAGGTCAACGTGCGCGGTATGTTCAACTGGGCGCGTCCGCCAGTTGAGATGACGACAAAAGTTTTCCTAGGAGAGCCGTGCAAGGTCGACCGCTATACCGAAGAGTACCCGTTTGAAGGGGCTATAACCCCATTGCCCTTATCTGGTCATACGATGGGGCACACGGGCTATTTATGCGACGGTGTGCTCTTTGCAGGAGACGCACTCTACCCGAAGGCAATCTGGGAACGACACAAGTTGCCCTACTCCATAGACGTCGAGCTTACGCGCCGCTCCCTTGACGCAATTAAGAAGGCCACGTTTGACTGGATCGTTCCGAGTCACAGCGCGGTTATGTCAAAGGAAGAAAGCATTGAACAGGTCGCGCTTCATTTAGAGCGGCTTGCACAGATCGATGCCCTGATACTTCGACTTTTAGCGCATCCTCAATCAACGGAAGAGCTCATCTACGACGTGCTCAGAGAGCTTGACATAAAGGATAACCTAGCTCAATACTGGCTTTCTGTTACTACAATAAAAGGCCACTTGAGTGGGCTTGTCAGCACGTACAAAGTGACTTATGACATCACTGATCACCGGGTGTACTGGAAATTAAACGACTAGAGTCGTTCCGAACAGTGATTCGACGGAATGCGGATACTTCTTTACATCCCCCAAATTCGCCGTAAAAGATCCTTTTCGGGCGCGTTTGGCGTGCTTAAGTAAGCTTCTCGATTACATCCAGTACTGATACGGCGCTTGCAAAGAAGTCGCTCCAAGCGTCCACTTTCAGATGATTCCGGATAGAGTACGATCGCGGGTCGATGTTTGGCAGCTCGTCCCAAGGAAACGGGCTCGCAACAGGAAGCCCTGGTTCTGACCGTGCGGCAAACGGCGCTACAGAGGTCTGCATCGGTGATATCCTGTTTACGTCTATAAAGATCCGTCCCTCCCTTTTTTCCACTCTCAGGTCGGTCGTTACAGTATCGTCTTGCTTTGCGAGGGTCTGAGCGATCTTTAGAGCAAAATTTCGGACGCCTCTATTATCAAGCTCGCGCTTAACGGGCACGGCAACGTGGTAGCCCTTGCCACCTGTTGTCATGATGTACGATCTAAAGCCTAAAGCCTCCAGGAAGCCCTTCAACTTGAGTGCGGCTGACTTGAGCGATGACACATCAGGTCGAGACGGATCTAGGTCAAATATCATCTTGTCGGGAAGGTCAGGTTTGTCAATTCGTGTGACCGTGATGTGGGGCACAACAACCTGATTACTGATGTAGACGATCGCTGCTTCGTCTTTAACGATCGCATAGCAGGTCACGCCGCTTTCGTGTTCAAGACACTTGCTTTCAATCCAATCTGGAAAATAGTCAGGAATGTTCTTTTGGAAGAACTTCTCTCCGCGCACCCCTTCGGGAAATCTGAACATTGAGAGGAAGCGATCCTTAACATGGGGCAGCATCAACGGTGCGACATTGCGATAGTATTCCACAAGCTCTGCTTTTCTTATCCCCTTATCGAGCTCTTTTTCAGGATGAGTTATCTTGATGTGGTGCCCCCCTACGTCTATTTCGGCGCTCCGGGGAGGCTTCTCTCTTTTTTTGACGATGATCCACTCGTCGTTTTCAATTCGTGTGAATGCATAGGACCCGTCGAGCTTTTCGCCCTTCAGATAGATGATGAAGTGTCCCTTTTCCAGCGCTTCACTAAGGGGCTGAACCTTGCTGCCCTTAACGGTAATGTTGACAAACTTGCCCTTGTCCCATATTTCGACGGTTCCTGCGCCGTACTCTCCTTCAGGGATCGTACCTGAAAACGTAGCATATGCAACGGGATGATCCTCGGTCCTGATCGCGAGCCGCTTGTCCTGCGGGTCGTCTGAGAGCCCTTTGGGAACCGCCCAGCTCTTCAGGACGCCATTATGCTCAAGACGCAAGTCAAAGTGGATTCGCCTCGCGTTATGTTTCTGCACGACGTAGATCGCTTGTTCGCTTTTCAACTGTTCAGGCGCTGGTTCAGCGGTCTTTGTAAAATCCCTTTTTTTCCGGTAGTCCTCAAGCACCTTTTGTCACCTGATCTATCGTGCATTCTCTTGGGGGCTTATCGTCCCGTATCCGCAAGAACACAGGCGCCCTTAGCCGACCGTCCTTCGTATACTCAAGGTACTTGACCTCGCACACCTTCTCAGGAACGACGGGGTGTACATTCTTGGGAAGAGCAGCGTCGTTGCTCGCCCGGACGAGCTCCTTGCTTAGTCTTTCAAGGAGCGACTCGCTAAATCCGGTGCCGACCTGTCCAACATATGTAAGGGTCGCCGCGTTATACAATCCAAGCGCCAACGAGGCGATCTCCCTCGTCTTCGTCGCATACCCGACGATAACGCAATCGACCGTTTTTTCGAACTTGATTTTAAGCCAAGCACGGGATCGCCCAGTGATGTAGATGCTGTCCTTTTTCTTTGCCATCACTCCTTCAAGGCCCCTTGCCGTAATGACGTTCCAGAGTTCCTCCCCATTTTCGGTGCTTGGCATCGTCTGCAGGTTCCCCCCCTCCTTGACGGTCTCCAAAAGAAGCTTCTTCCTCTCTGACAGCGGCAGCCCGCGCAGATCCCGGCCTTCCAGCTCAAGTATGTCAAAAGCGACGTAGGTAGGCGGCGGACGGAGGTGCTTTCGTTGCTGCATCAACGCAAACGAGGGGTTCCCCTTCTCATCGTAAATTACGATCTCGCCATCGAGCATGCAGTCGGACTTAATGAGATCGCCAAACGCGAGTTCCGGAAACTCAGGGGTGATGTCCCGGTTGTTTCGTGACATGAATTGTAACGTCCCTCCCCTTTTTAGGCAGAGCGCCCGATAACCATCCAGCTTAGGCTCGAAGATGTACGACTTTGATCGCAGAGTCTCACGCGTGCCGGTGGCTGCAAGCATCATTTGAGGCTTGCCTTTAACGCTTCGATGAGGTTCTCTTCGGGAGTCGCGTGGTATTCGACCTTTTGGACGCTAATTGTTTCACCCCTAGCTTTTTTCGCAACGAGTTGCCGGAGCTCGTCCTCAAACGTGTCGTGAAACTGCGTGATGTCAAACTCATCGACGGTGATCTGATTGAGCAGTTGTCTCGCCAGATCCATTTCCGCTTGCGAAATTGGCGGCTCTTCCGCAAGACCGTCGACTCGCGTGATGTCCCTAATTTCGTATTCGTAGTTCAGCGTCGTTAAAAGTAACGCCTCTCGATATGCTTCGATCGCGCACACATGCTCTTTGTCCCGCAAGACAAACTTGCCAATGGCGGTCTTGGCAGTCTGGCGAAGCACGTCTCTAAACAGGAAATATGTCTTGTCCTTCGGCCTTTCCGGACCAGCGTAGTAATGGGCGTTGAAAAAGATGGGGTCGATTTGATGGGAGTCGATAAACTCGACGATCTCTATCCGTGTTGATTTTTCCGGTCTGATGGATCGGAGCTCGTCTTCGCTGATGACGACATATTGGTCAGGGGCAACCTCGATACCTCGTACAATCTCATCTGATGGTACCTCTTCGGTGCACGCGTCGCACCATTTCTTATATCGTATCGGTGAGAGCTTATCTTTGTGCAAGAGCCGCGTTTTAAGTGGCTTTTGTTCGATCGCTGAGTAAAGTTTTATGGGAATGTTCACAAGTCCAAACGCAATTGATCCTTTCCACAATGATTTCATTTTCACGCACCCTTTGCGATCCTCTTACTCATTTCTTGTAACCATTAACATTTCCAAATCTTCTGTGGTCAGTTTTTTGTCGCGGCTCCAATTTCCGAGTTCAGCCGCATATATGTCGATGGCTGAGAACCCGACCATTTTTAGCAGCCACATAATTTCAGACGGAACGTAGTAGCGCTGGTTGCATTTGATTGGGCGCTTGTTTCCGTCGTCGTCAACGAGTTTATATTCTAAATAGTCTCGAAACGTCAAAAGATCGAACGTACTCGCCTTGATGCTGTCGTGATCTTGATGCTCGTTAATGTAGTCCCTGACAGAATGGAATAAAGGAAATAACCCATTCAGCGTGGTAAGGATAAACACGCCGCCTTGTCTGAGTGCACGGAATGCGTTCTTTAATATCTCAAAATTCATCTCGTCCGTTTCCATTAAAGGAAACGCACCCTCACAAACTATAATCACAGCGTCAAATTGACCGCTATAGTTAAGATGGCAAGCGTCGGCTTCCACAAACTGAACAGTCACGTTTGCTGCTACGGCTTTCTCGCGCGCAAGGTCCAACTGCGACGCGGACAAATCAACGGCGGTTACGGTGTACCCTCTTTTTGCAAGTTCAATGGCGTGTCGACCAGTTCCACACCCTATGTCCAAGATGGTGGCGCTTCTATTAAATCCGAGCCCTTCTTCTATGAAGTCAACTTCGCCGTGTGTGCCCTTGACAAACGGCTGTTGGTCATATGACTTCGCTGAGTTTTCGAATAGTTCTTCGTACCATTGCTTCATCTGAGTACTCCTTTAAATCAGGCCGGCGATTCAGTCCGTTTCTCGTGAGGGTGCTCGAGGAGCGGACGAGCAAACTCCGGCGCGCCGTGCAAGTCATTGTCGTTTGGCCGATTATTGTTTATGCCGCCGATGTAGTCGCATACACCTGGCGCGTCCAATGCTTTACTGGAATACTCTGCAACAACTTGAAGCCCTTTTCTTACCAAGGGTTGGATCCGCGATTTGTTTTGTATTGCCATAGTGAACAGAAACACAGACAACGATCGTTTTCATAGCCTCTGTCCTCCTCCACCGGAGATAACATTTGCGAGGAGCTTTGATGTTGACAAGAGTGAACACGTCGCTCCGAAGTCGCACAGCCCTGTCAGTTTCACCGCTTGCTTACGAAAGACCCAACTGCACGCAAAACCGAGTAGATCGCGATGTTGCTGTGTCTTTCATGTAAGCACTTCTATGAGCTTTGCCCGGTGCCTGAAAAAATGGAGCCGACGCGGCGGTTTGCCAGCCACGAGTCTTATCGTCCCGAGGGTTGTGCACGGTTTAAACCAGTTGAGCTCAAAAAAGTCCGAAGAGTGTGATTTTGATAGAAAGGGCACCTTATTCCGACGGTAGTTGCCCACGCGCCAGAGAGTTAGCGCGGTAATAGTGCGAAGGAGCCCCCGTTACGCCTTCCCTGCCCAGCTCCGGGCAATCGCCACGTCAACGTCAAGGGGGACATTTCGCAAAAACTCATTCCCCGCCGCTCGCATTTGGTAGGCGACGGTCTCAGCGACCTCGGCAGCGCGTGCCTGTGGCGCTTCGACCAGCAACTCGTCGTGCACACAGCAGACGATTTTAGCTCTCGCACTAAGCGCTTCGTGGAGGGAGGTTACGGCCTGTTTCATAATATCCGCGGCAGTCCCTTGTACCCTGGTGTTCAGCAGTTCAGTCAGCTTTGGATCTTGGCCGTCTGCCCACCTACGTATTCTCCCACTAAGGGTCCGGACAGATACCAGTGGCGTGGTGCCCATACGCCGGTGGAACGCCCGCACGCCTGAGTACGCATCAAAGAAACGCCTACGAAATTCATACGCATCTTCGAGGGTGAAGTGGACACCGTAGATGTAATTCGCGTATCGCCGTAAGCTCCGTGCGCCCATTCCGTAGATAAGACCGATGTTCAGCACCTTTGCGATAAGGCGCTCGTCCTTCGTCACCTGGTCAAGGGGCGTATCGAGCACGAGCGATGCGGTCAGCTTGTGTAAGTCCTCCCCTCGTTGGAACGCCCGCGTCATGGTCTCGTCGCCGCTGATGTCCGCTATGACACGCAGCTCAAATTGGGCGTAGTCGGCGATTACAAGACGATGGTCGCGTGCCGCAACGAAACACCCCCTCACCGCCCCGTCTATCGGAATTTGCTGCAGGTTAGGGTCGCGGCATGCGAATCTCCCGTTTACCGTGCCGACCTGAAGAAAGGTAGGGTGTACCCTCCCCGTCAACGGATTGACGTGCCGGGGAAGTGCATCCAAAAAGCCGTTTTTGAGCTTTAAGACGTGCTTGTAGCGAATATAATAAGGGATTGCGGGATGGTCCTCCTCATACTTGATCAACTCGTCCTCGCGGACGTTGCGAACTGGAACCCCGGCGCTTCTGAGGGCATGTTTCACCTGATGGGGGCTACCGAGATTGATGGCGGCAACGTCACCGAGGGTACGCTGCCCCGACGTCGTCAGCTCCCGGCGCACCTCATGCGCGAGACTCTCCTCTAACTCGTTATATGTGTCCTGCAACGTTCGCCATTGCCCCATATCCATGAGCATGCCGTTGCACTCCATTGCCGCAACCGCAGGGAGGCAGTTGCACTCTAAACGCATGCAGTCGGTGAGGCCGGCGCTCGCGATGCGCTCGGATAACGCCGCATGGAGGCTCAAGACCGCGCTGACCGTTTGTCCGGCACTTCGAAGCTGCTTATCGGTAAGGGAGGCGGCCCGAATAATGCCGCACGTTTCCGGCAAGTACTCGTCAAGATATGCCTTTGCCACGGTTTTCAGATCGTGTCGTACATCCATCAACCCACCACTAAGCAGTTGCGAGGCAAGCATCGTATCAAAATATAGACTGGATAGGTCGAATCCGGCCTGACAGAGGAACTTGAGGGCGAGCTTTCCGTTATGCACTACCTTGACGACCGGGAGCTCAAAGAGCTCCTGCAGCTTCGCCAATCCCCCTTGAGGCACCTGGGCACAATCAATAACTACCGGGGGGTGATCGGGTACTGCCAATTGGAGGGCCCGTATGCGGTCAACAAAGGTGTCAGGGCCCGTGGTTCCGAGCGCTATAGCCATAACCGACGAAGGCGCGATACGCTCAAGGATGGCGGCAAGGTGCCCTTCAGTGGTGACATACTCGTACGGCGGCGAAACGCTTCGATGGGTCATCCCTGCACCTGCTCGATTAATACGTGTGTAATAACGCCTCCAGCCCCCCAAAGCGCGTACTGCCCTGTTAAAGCACGTAGCTTCGAAGGAAATCCACCCAACTGTACGATAAAGTTAGGGGTGTTTTGTCTCTTTCTTTAAAGCTGTATGTATTGTCCGAAAGAAGGATGAAAGTATTAATCGCCAATGTTCCGTCATTTCAGAACGGTGTTAGACTCTTTGGACCATGAAACTGCAAACGAGACAACACACTTTGACAACGCTTCACGAGTACGCCTCACTTTTGGCGCCTGCTTGCCAATTTATCAAGTAAAATTGAGGATTCTCAAGATAAATTGATATAAGATAAGGTGCTCTAAAGCGTTGGATAGGACTGGCTTCCGCACGGGAATGGCGGGCGGCTGCAATCGTTTTTGTGGGTGATGTCTTTGACATTATCAAGCTGCGAGCGGATCCATAATCTCCTCCAATTGCTCGCACGATGTAGCGCCGCCATCTCCTGTCGCACCGGCCGAGTGTAGCCCTCTATCTATAAACGGCTCTGGCCGTCTGTGAAACCGTGGCAGATTATAAAATCATAAGGTGGGCTCCATCGATTTTGGAGCATTGTTTGGAGTATTAAAAATGAACGTAACACAAAAAAAAGTAACGTGCTTCGTGATCTGCGCTGTACTCCTCGCTACGTTGGGGGCGGGGTGCACACAGCTGTCTTCAAACCAAACAACTCAATCGGACGGCATCACGGTTACCGATGATGCCGGAAGAACAGTCACCATCGCTCAAACACCTAATCGCATTGTGTCACTCGCTCCTTCTATTACAGAAGACTTGTTCGCCCTCGGACTGGGCGACAAGATTGTTGGCGACACCACGTATGACAACTATCCACCAGCGGCTGTCAATATCACGAAAGTAGGCGGATTCAGCACGCCTAACATTGAGAAAATCGTTTCCCTCAAGCCTGATATCGTCTTTGCAAGTTCCCTGAACAACGATACTGTGCTGTCGACGCTTAGTGGTTATGGGATACCGACGGTCGTCCTCAACCCACACAGCCTAACCGGCATACTGAACGACCTCTCATTGATCGGCAACGTGACCGCTAGTACCGGAAACAGCAGCGCACTTGTAGCGAACTTGACGCAAAGGCTGAATAAAAGCAACGCGACAAGCAACGCGTCTCAAACGCGTGTGCTTTATCTTGTGTGGAACGACCCAATAATGTCGGCAGGCGCGGACACCTTTGAAGGGGATATCATCGCACGTACCGGGAGCATAAATGTCGCGAATTTGGCTAATGTGAACGGGTATGGTACGATGAGCAAAGAGTCGGTTGTGGCCCTCAACCCTTCGGTAATTATCGCGAACAGTGCGATGAATTCTACAGTAATTGAACAGATCAAGTCAGACCCAGCCCTTGCCACAGTCGATGCCATCAAGAACGGCAAAGTTTTCATCTTGGACAGCGACGTAATATCCCGGCCCGGGCCGCGCGCCTTCGATGCTATGGAACAGATAATCGAAATCATAACCCAAGCATCGTAGTGATGCAAGTGCACGAAGTCCGGCGTTAAGAAGCGGACTGTATTAGCTTGAAACGAAACGCGACGCTCTTAGTGCTTGCAGGCATACTATTCGCGTCTGTTGTTATAGGTGTGGCTGTCGGTCCGGTATGGATCCCTCCACAAAAGATAGCAGCAATTCTTACAAACTTGGTCGTGCCTACAAATCGCACGTGGTCTGAGGCTGAGGCGATTATTGTGTATCAGATACGCCTCCCCCGAACATTCATGGCGCTCCTTGTGGGGGCGGGTCTTGCCGTCGCAGGCGTCGCAATGCAGGCCCTTTTTAAGAATCCGTTGGCGGACCCTTACGTGCTTGGGGCGTCAAGCGGTGCGGGGTTTGGGGCGGCCCTCGTCATCTCACTTGGGCTGGTTAGTGCGATCTTCGTCCCGCCTGCGGCATTCGCCGGCGCCGTAATCGCCACCTTTACAGTTTACGCGCTGTCCATGATCGGCCCGAGAAGCTCAGTCTCGCTGCTGCTGCTTTCGGGCATTGCGCTCTCAACCCTCTTTTCAGCGTTAATCTCGTACCTCATGTTCGTCGCAGGGGAGAATCTGCACCAACTCGTTTTTTGGCTCATGGGAGGGCTGTGGGCGAGCAGATGGGAGTACGTGGAGATAACGTTCCCCGTGATTCTCATCGGGACGATCGTCATCTACGCATACGCGCGTGACTTGAACCTGATGCTGTCGGGGGAAGAATCAGCGCAGCACCTAGGCGTGGCAGTCGAGAACCTCAAGAAAATCCTCTTGGTAACCGTGTCGTTCGTGGTAGGGGTTGCCGTTGCCTTCTGCGGCATCATCGGGTTTGTCGGGCTCATCGTGCCCCACGTGGTTCGGACGTTTACGGGTCCGGATCATAAAGCGCTCATTCCTGCTTCCGCGCTCTTCGGCGGTATTTTACTCATATGGGCTGACATTATCGCACGGTCCGCCATACCGGGTTCTGAGATGCCCGTCGGGATTATCACTGCGTTACTTGGCGCCCCGTTTTTTATGTATCTGGTCTGGAGCAGGAGGAAAAACATCTTTTAAATGCTGCCGCACATACAACGGACGAGGAAACGGTTAATGGGTATACTCGAAAAAGAAGGTGGCTCCGAAATAGGAGGACCTGGACGTGTACGGGTTGATGGCGTGGACTGCTATTACGTTGAGACGCATGCGCTCAATAACGCACAACTGACGGTCAGGCCCGGCGAGGTGATTGGTCTCGTCGGCCCTAACGGGTCTGGAAAGACGACGCTCATTAAAGCAATCAGCGGGGTACTGAAGCCACAAGTCGGCATCATAACGCTCGATGGTGTTGACGTTTATCAAATAAAGCCGAAACGACTCGCGCAACAGATGGCGGTCGTGCCCCAGAGTACTGACACGTTTTTTTTCGATTTTACCGTCGAGGAGGTCGTGCTTATGGGCAGGAGCCCCCACATCAAATTCCTCGGAACCGAATCGACGAATGATTATGACGTGACACGAAAGGCCTTAGAGATGACCGATGTCGCTCAGTTTGCTGATCGCAAGATTGCCGAGCTCTCAGGTGGGGAGCGGCAGCGCGTCATTATTGCCCGGGCTTTGGCCCAAGAACCAAAGATACTCCTTCTTGACGAGGCAACTTCTCAGCTCGACATTGGGATCAAAATTGAGATCTTTGACCTTGTAAGGCGCCTCGCAGCTTCTGGCATTGCGGTTATCGCTGCTATTCATGATCTCAATCTCGCAGCTCAGTACTGTGATCGACTGCTGCTGTTAAATCGTGGAGAGATCATCGCTGACGGCGCCGTCGAAGAGGTGTTAACTCAAGAGCACATCGCAGAAGCGTTTGGCGTCTCGGCGCTCGTCAGAAAACACCCGATTACAAACGCTTTTTCGATAACACTTCTCCCTCATCACACACCTGGAGAGCGCAGCTCTGAAACGGTGCATGTCATTCCCGGTGGGGGCAAAGGGGCGCCCATCATCCACGCGCTTGTCCAAAAGGGCTTAAGCGTCTCTGCCGGCGTGGTCAACACACTTGACTCAGATTATGATGTAGCGGAGTACTATGGCATTGAGTGCGCCGTCGAAGCACCGTTCTCACCAATTTCGAGTGAGGTGGACAGCCGTAACGTGCAACTCATTCAGGAGGCATGCATCGTTGTGCTGCCGAATATCTGCTTCGGGCCGGCGAACTTAAAGAACCTCGAAGCTGCAGCTCTTGCAGGAGATAAACTCGTAATATTGGAAGAGACGCCTATAGAGTCTCGCGATTTTACGCCAGGCGTTGCACAACGATTATATGGAGACTTACGAGAAAGATGCCTCGTTTTCACAGAGCTTGCGACGCTCGTAGAACACGTAGAGTCACACATCGGATAGCACGTTTCAATGTGTATTACTTGAAGGTGAACAAACGTGGAATATGAGGTATTCGACCGGGTCTTAGTGCTAAAAGGCAACTTTGAAGCCCTAAGCAGTGGTGTCGACGGCGGCAGAAGAGCGGTAAACAATATCCTAAACATCCAAGTACCCCACAATTTTTCTCACGACGATCCGAAGAGCTACGTTGAGGGAATGGCAGCATCAATGACGCTTGAGGGGGGCTACGTCGCGCTTCTCACTGCAGTTGAGATGAAACACGTACGGATTTTGAGCGATGCGTGCGTTACGGTTTTTGTGACTGCGGGGCTCACGAACCCATCGTCATTTGGCACTATAAACATAATCGTCATATCATCTGAAACGTTGAGCGAAGGAGCGATCGCAGGGACGATAATTACCGCCACGGAAGCAAAGACGCGCGCCCTGATCGACAAGGGACTGCAATTCACAGGCACGACAAGTGATGCTATTGTAGTCGCATATGACGGCACTGGCGAAGGTGAGCCGATTTTATATAGCGGACCTGCCACCCCTTTTGGACGCAGGGTTGCCAAACTCGTTAGATTGGGGGTAAAAGAAGCATTAAAGGCTCATTATGGGAGCGATGACGTTAACAAATGGTCCCTGTAATGCCATAACATACCATTACGTTATAGGATATTAGTAACGCTCGTTTCCGTCGCTATCGGCACGTCCGTTCACGTCTCCAGTTCGAGGCAATCCGCTGTCACCGCTAACACTTGCTTGGCATCACTTATAGTGCCGGTGCGTGGTTAAGTCGCCGTAGTCGCGTCCACCCACATAGTGGTACTTTTCGCCTGACGCATTGAGCGGATCGACGTGTATTAAGGCGTTCGAGAGATAGACAAGGTGATGTATACGCTGCTATGTGCTACACTTTGAAAGCGACATCATCAGTCTTCGGCAGCAGGATCGCTCCTTTCTTCCTAGATTTACCACTTTATCGAGACGCGAGACTCACGAAAGGTTTGTTTGTTCTGTTAATTGTAAGTATACTGGCAGATGTTTCAAGGCAGTGAAGGGGTCCCGTCTATGATGTACGTTAGATTGACTGGCTTGGAGCCTCTGTACGGACACGAGCGAAGCACCTGCTATATCCAGTTTGTTAACGCGCACCTAAAAAGCGTGCCGCTAGGAAAGGTTGCCGAATTGCGTGCACGCTAACGTGGTGATTTAGGACTACTCTAAGATTAATGTTTAGAGGTAGACCGACAAAAGCTGAAATTTCACCTTGGACAAACGACAAATTGAGAATGGTGAAACCTTTGCCGATATAAGTTGCGGCACGGGAAACGTATCGAGAGCTAATGCTTTGTAGCACCCACCGTAAAACGCGTGTTTTTTGAGCCCTTGTCCCGTTGCACGCGTCAAGCGTTAGTGCCGGCCGTGGATTAATAAGGCACGTTTATTAACCTGAATCCTGCATGGACGGGTGATGCACGGCCTCCTCGTTGCTGGAACTCAAAGCGGGATCGGAAAGACCACAATTACACTCGCCATCCTGAAAGCGCTTAAGGACTCAGGATACAGCGTTCAGTCCTACAAAGTCGGTCCAGATTATATCGATCCAAGTCACCTCGAAAGGGTGACCAACGCACCGTGCTACAATCTAGATTCGTTCATGATGGGTGAGGAAGGCATCAAGAGAGAGCTTGCAAAATGTAACGCGGACTATGCAGTCATAGAAGGGGCGATGGGCATGTACGACGGGATATCAAGCGACGCTAAGATTGCAGACATCCTACGAGTCCCGGTTCTTCTTGTGATTGACGCGAGCGCTTCTTCTGAAAGCGTTGCGGCACAGGCCTTGGGGTTCATCAAGTATTCTTCTTACACCCCTTACCGACTGACGATCGCTGGGATCATAGCAAACCGCGTCGGCAGTCAAAAACATGCTGAAAGCATTCGCCGGGCGTTAGCTGCGATAAATGTCCCGCTCATGGGAGTCGTTGCTACGGACGTTGAAGGAATTCCGTCACGGCACCTCGGACTGTACATGGGGTCCGAAACGTCGTTGCCACACGCTACCTTGAAGTCAATCTACGACTCACTCGATATCGAGTCCATCCAACGGGTAGCGACGCAGATCACGGTCGATAAGCCGGAGGAGCTACGTCACACAACCGATACACTGATCGGGATCGCATACGACGCCGCATTTTGCTTCTATTATCGTTCAAACATCGAATCGATACAAAAGCGTGCACAAGTGGTCTATTTCTCTCCGATTCACGACGCGCTGCCCGAGGTAGATGGGTTGTACTTCGGCGGCGGCTATCCCGAACTCTATGCCACACAATTGAGCACCAATAGGCACCTTCTTAAAGACGTTAAATCGAACGCAGAAGACGGCATGCCTATGTACGGCGAGTGCGGGGGGCTTATGTTCCTCTCGCGCTCACTGTCCACGGTTGAGGGCAAAAGAGTCTCACTTGGAAACGTGCTCCCGTTGGACGTCCAAATGACAAAGAAAAGACAAGCATTGGGACACGTCGCAGTAGAGGCCATCGAGGATTGTGCAATTGCGCGCAGCGGCGATATCCTTCGCGGACACGAATATCACTACTCGACTGCATCCGTTGATGCTGACGCGCGATTCGTCTATCGCGTGTTACAAGGTGACGGAATCGATGGACGCGATGGCATCGTAGAGGGCAATGTCGTGGCGTCATATCTCCACGCGCACGCCTATTCGATGCCGCACGAGTTCAATTTGTTTGTCGCAAACGCTAACGCTTATTCTCGCTCATAGAATTGATTGCCGCGTTTTTGTGACTGCGGGGCTCACGAACCCATCGTCATTTGGCACTATAAACATAATCGTCATATCATCTGAAACGTTGAGCGAAGGAGCGATCGCAGGGACGATAATTACCGCCACGGAAGCAAAGACGCGCGCCCTGATCGACAAAGGACTGCAATTCACAGGTACGACGAGCGATGCGATTATTATCGCATATAAAAACAGTAACGAGGATGACCCGATTTTATACGGCGGACCTGCCACCCCGTTTGGAAGTAGGGTTGCGAAACTTGTTAGAGCGGGGGTAAAAGAAGCATTAAAGGCTTGTTATGGGACCGATGACGTGGATAAGCGGCAGCTATCATTTCATGATAGATGATCTAAGCATAATTTTCTGTGAGCTTATGTTCTCGCAAATACGCAAAAGTGAGCGAAAATCAACTTATAGTCGGCATCCCCATGAAGAGGCTCCCCAAATTGGCTGATGCTATCCAAAAATACCTAACCACGTATTCGAGCTTAATCGCGCTATGTTCGGTGAGCTTTACCGTTAAATATCAAAAAGAACAATTCGCACACACTAGTTGGAGGAGTTTAATGGAAGAGAACTTTGGGGTACTCGTGCTAGGTCACGGGAGCAAGTTAACCTATAACAAAAATACCGTAGAAGCTGTGGCAAACATGCTAGCAGAAAAAATGAACGACGCAATCATAAAAACCGCGTATCTTAATATGGATCGCCCAACCGTTGAGGAGGGTATTGAAAGTTTTTCCTCTACCGACGTAAAAACGCTTTACGTGCTTCCGCTCTTTCTCGCTCACGGGATTCACACCTTGAAGGATATCCCTGAGATTCTCGGGTTGACAGACGGCCAACGCCGAACCACGCATTCGTTCGACAATAGAACTATTGACGTTATCTATGCTGAGCCACTTGGTATCGACCCCTGTATAGCTGATTTAGCGCTCAAAAGGCTTGAAGAGGCTTAAAGCCCTCATGGACTTCAGCGGAAAGAATGTAGCTGTTTTAGATACAATTCACGGGGCGCGCGAGATCTGCAAAAAACTGCGCGAAATTGGAGCGGCCGCAGTTGCGTTCAATATTTATCACAATACACCGACGCCTGACGTAGTCGACTCCTTTGACGTGGTGATAACACCCGTTCACGCTAATACCCCACTTGTTGCGCGCGCTGAAGCTCTGGATATCCCGGTGTTGACGCACCACCAAGCTGTAGGACAGCTTGTGCGACAATCGGAAGAGTTGAACGACGCTCTTGTGTTTGAGGTGACCGGCGTCAAAGGAAAAACGTCGACTGCAGCGCTTTTGGGTAACGCATACGCGGATGGAAAGCTGCTTACGTTAACGAGTCTCGGACTTGAGGTTTCTGAAAATGGCAGGTATATCGCTAAAAGACGGCTGAGCATCACCCCCGCAAGCATATTGACTGCGATAGACCTAACAAAGAAATTCGACTTCGATCCTGAGGTATACATCTTTGAGGTGTCGCTTGGTGGAACCGGACTTGCCGATGTAAACATCATTACGACGTTGTTGCCTGAGTACGAAATTGCGCAACATACAAAGACTTCAACGTTGGCAAAATTGCAGATGATAACAAACGCTAAGGAGAGTTCGTGTCTTGTCGCGCCAATGGATGTAGCGCCCCCCATAAAACAGAAATGCTGCCTTAATACCTTTGGCGATGGGGGGGCAAACGTGCGATACGAGGATAGAAGAAGCAATGAGGCAACGATGGCGTACTCCGATTTAGAGCGTATGGATGGAAGTTTGGAATCGGGAGAAATACACTTTGCCCTGTCCGGCGACTTTGACTTTAAGAGTTATGAAAGCGCCCTATTGTGTTTTACCGCTGCAGCACTGTCGGCGAACCTTAGTCCTGATACGATCAGCAGTCAGCTGTCGCACTTCAAGGGAGTATTAGGGAGGATGTCAGCAGCAATATTCAACGGACGATTTCTCATCGATAACTCAAACTCTGGTCTCGATGAGGCGTCGATTAAACAAGCAATACTGTATGGACTTACATTCAAGAAAGTTGGCCATAAAGTTGTCTTAATAATCGGTTTAGAGTCAAACGTCTGCGAAGGAATAGCTATAGAGGCTCTCTTATCACTTGCCCAAAGTGATTCACTCGACCACGTCGTATTCGTAAGCGATCAAGAACGAACTTTGGGGAAAGGGGTCATACAAGCGGATAACCTCGAGAGTGCGTTACGCAAGGCTCTCGAGCTTACCGGTATCAGTGACGTCATTATTTCATGTGTAAAAATGTGGAGGTAGCAAAAAGTGTCATCAAACGCGCGCGGAGTAGACAAAACTACTGAGCAGGTAATCCATCCTCGACCAAGCTCAATCGTCGCCGCGCTTTATACGCTTCGAGATCTGGAAACTGATGTCGTGATCATACACGGGCCATCAGGCTGTTGCTTCAAGCATAGCCGGCTCCTCGAGGAGGACGGGATTCGCGTTATTACGACAGCAATGGATGAGACCAATTTCGTGTTCGGAGGCGATAAAATCCTTGCAAGGGTAATTACGCGAGCAGTGGAGCTTTTCGATCCAAAACTTATGGGCGTTATCGGCTCGTGTGCAAGCATGATAATTGGCGAAGATATCCATCAGGCTGTGCGTGACGTAACCCCACCCTGCCCTGTAATTGAAGTTGATATTCACGCCGGTTACCGAGACAACACTTACGGCGCCATTGCGACGCTTGCCGCGGCGGTTCAAGCAGGGGTGATCGATCAAGCAGAGTATCTCCGACAAAAAGAGTTACTCGTCGAAGCGACCAATCTTGAAAAAATGGCTGGAGTGGCAAGCAAGGAGTACATAGCCCCTTCGCGTGGTGACATCAAATACGTGACTGCTAAGAAGTTGCTTGAGCTTTTAGAACAAAAAAAGAAAGGGCTTGTCGTTTTAAATGCTAAAAAAGAGACCGCTTATCAATTTGTTGACGTTCTTGTTGCAATCTCAACCATTGCACGCGACTTAGGCAATGGGTACCTTAAGACTTTTGCCAATCTCGACGTTAACGTTGGATTACCGAGACTTAGAAAGCACGCAGAGAATATATTAAACGACTTGACAGCAAGAGACGTATCCGTTGACTACATCACAGGCGGATTAGATGAGTATCCTATCACAGGGGTTAATGCTGGACGCTTGATTGAAAAGCGCTACAGCGACTATGACTTTGCGGTCCTTCTGGGCGTTCCGCACGCTGTTCCGATGAAGAGCTTAGGGGAAAAAACCATTTTTTCAGTCACCAATGGACCTCGACAAGTGGAGCCCCTAAAACAACTTGGTCACGAGCACGTAACGGTCGAGATAGACCTACATCCAAAGACGCTCGGCGTAAGTCACATCGTGCCATCAGAACTTGGAGAGACTTTACGAGCAGTGTTTTTAGAAGAGGGCGAAAGAACTGCAAAAACGGAATGACATCTCAGAGCCCCCCTATTTGCACGCCGCGCTAATATACAATGGAACACACAAATAGTAGCGTACCCCGACTACTTCTCGCCGCTGACAGGAGTTCCGCGGGAAAAACGACAATCGCAACCGGGCTGATGTCAGTTTTATCCAAGGAAGGACATACTGTCCAGCCGTTCAAAGTCGGGTTAGACTATATTGATACGAGTTATCACTCAGAGGTTACAGGACGCTTTTCACGTAACCTCGACGGCTATTTAATGGACCGGCATGCGATTATTGAGACTTTCTATCACGCAATGCGCGGTGCCGATATCGGAATCATAGAAGGTGTAAGAGGCCTTTACGAAGGTTTAGAAAGCTTAAGTGACGTTGGAAGCACAGCGCAAATCGCTAAAATGCTCAACTGCCCCGTCATACTCATTATCGACGCACGAAGCATAACACGGAGCACGGCAGCACTCGTTAAGGGTTATAGCTCATTTGACAGGCGAATTGACATAAGAGGGGTCATACTCAACAAAATTGGCAGCCTAACGCATGCGGCTAAGGCAAAAAAAGCCATTGAACATTACACCGGTATTGAGGTCATAGGACAGGTCCCACGCAAGGATTCAATGCGCCTAACGATGCGCCACTTGGGTCTCGTCCCTGCTTCTGAAGGGCTTAAACGAGACGGCAATTTTAGAAAACAACTTGATAATATTGAGGACGCAATTCAAAGCATCGATGTTGACAAGGTGCTCCAAATCGCAAAAGGCGCTGGGAAGCTGCCAAGAGTTAAGCCCAAGGTGTTTGTCTCTTCAAAAGAAGGGGTTGGAAATAAGAAGCGCGTGCGTATAGGCGTCGCTTGCGATGAGGCTTTTAACTTTTACTACCGGGATTTATTTGACCTCTTTTCTCTCAATGGCACAAAAATCATCCCATTTAGTCCTTTACATGATGAGGAGATTCCCGACGTTGATGGCCTCTATATAGGTGGGGGATACCCTGAGATCTTCGCTGATGAGCTGGAACGCAACAGTTCGATGCGCGATTCGATCGCGTCACACGCTCAAGCAGACTTGCCCGTGTTCGCAGAGTGCGGCGGCCTCATGTATCTGACCGAATCGCTGACATACGGCGGGCGAAGCTCAAAGATGGTAGGCGTCATTCCAGCAAATGCCGATATGGCCAACAAGCGTGTTATCGGTTATGTTGCTGGCACGACTGTTTGCAATAACGTCATTGGACTAAAAGGAACCAAGTTTCGAGGCCACGAATTTCACTATTCCGAACTTACTGATCTAGATAACAAGCCTCAATTTGCGTTTCAGCTGCAAAAAGGAACTGGTATTTCAGACGGTCGCGATGGAATACAAGTAGGACAAACCCTAGCTTCATTCACTCACGTCCATCCGCTCTCGTACCCCAATCTTGCTGCCAACTTCGCAAGATCGTGCGCGAAGTTTTCGGACCGAACAGCTCACAGTAAACGATCTCCCTAATAATCATCGTCTTAGGCTCTGCTAAAGCGGAGGATCAGTAGCTGTGGTTGTGCTTCCGGCGCGCTTCACTGGTCTACCCGAATAGTTTATGCATACCTCCTGCAATTCTCGTTCAACGGTGCGGTGCGAGCCAATGTTTGCCAGTCGCACATAACACGCCCTTCATCGGCGAGATTTGGAGCCATTACAGTTGTGCATATAGCTACGGGTATATTCATAGAGAATTTTTCGCGCGCTACAATGCGCGATTCTTCAGGGCTGCATGTGCTACTGAGACTAGCGCACTGAATGTGGCGTCTTTTGGTAAAGCGTCGACTTCCACATTGTACGAACGAAGCGCATCGGCTGTAGGAATTCCAATAGCCCCAACGAGTTGATGCGCGAGTCGTGCGATGAGCCGGTCGCGAGTTCCCATTAGGTCAGCGCAGTCAAAAAAAGCCTTTACCGTCATGGCGCTCGTAAATAGCACGCCCGCCACATCACCTTCTGTTACCTCCAGTATAAAGTTTCGTTGAAGTGGACCACAGAGCTTTTTAAGCGTATAAAGCACGACTTCGTTAACGGCTGCGCCGCCTTTCTTAAGACCTTGGATTAGTTCAGAGCTGCCATAAGCGCTGCGTAAGACCCAGATTTTTTTTCCTGCTATGTTGCTGAGCGTCCGAACGATGCCGTGTGAGCTATACTCTGACGGCATAAGATCAACGCGAAGCTGCTCTTTAAGCAACGCAGATCTGGTTGCGGGTCCTATGGCCACGACGCGCGTGGATTTAGGGATGCTAGCAGCGTTGAGTCCGAGCTGCGCACAAATACGTGCACCGTTTGCGCTCGTGAGTATTAGGTAGTCCACCTCGCCTTTCGCTAGGTCGTCTAAGAAAGTGGACCAAAGCGAGCCGCTTATAGGGGTGATATCGACCATAGAGGTTGCCAACGCTCTATAACCGAAGGCTTCGACGACTTTTTTTGAATCCTCTAGTTGTCTATCAGGTCTAATGATCGCTAGTGTCTGCATATTGGGGTCTTAATTTGTTTGCGAGTTTTACAACGTCACCGACAACTAGCACCGCTGGAGCTTCCACGTTGGCTGTTTCAGCTTTGATTGCTATGTCATCTAAGGTGCCTAAAACGACTTTTTGGCGGCTGGTAGTTCCTTGTGCAATGATCGCTGCCGGTGTTTGCGCAGGCTTGCCAAAAGCTATAAGATTCGCAACGTTCTCTTTGAGGGCGCCTACGCCCATCAGGATAACGAGCGTGCCATCTAGTTGAGCGAGAACATCCCACTTAAGCTCGTTGCCCGTGGCCTCGTGGCCCGTGACGATAGTAAATGTGGAAGCGTACTTTCGGTGCGTAACAGGGATACCTACATACGCTGGAACCGCCACGGCTGATGAAATACCGGGAACTATCTCCACATCGATTCCATGGGCGACTAACTCTTCGGCCTCCTCTCCACCGCGACCGAATACGTAGGGGTCGCCACCTTTAAGCCGTACTACCGTCTTGCCCTTTTTCGCGTATTTGACAAGCAGATCATTGATCTTATGCTGTGGAACCTTATGGTGGTTCGGGTCCTTCCCCACGTCTATAAGCTCTACCTTTCTAGGAACAAGCGCGATTACTCGGTCATCGACAAGTTTGTCGTAGAGAACAATATCAGCGCTTTTTATGATTCGTTCGGCTTTTCGGGTCAATAGGCCTGGGTCACCAGGTCCTGCCCCTACTAAGAACACCTTCCCTTCAGACATGTTTTTTTGTTTCCTTTTTCAGTCAAGCGCTGAAACAGATACAACAGCTTCAGCAATCAACGAGGCTGCTCCGTCTTCTTTCATTCTTTGGGCGAACTCTTTCGAGGCTCGTTCGTAGCTATCAATAGGTATGCGATCGGTAAGATGCACTATACGTTTTCCATCGAGCGAGAGCACCTCGGCAACGACGTTCACCCACTCACTGTCTAGGTGCGCCAAAATGCCTAGGGGGACTAGGCACCCACCTCCTAAAGTCTCCATTATAACTCGCTCAACCATGCCTTCAATAAATGTTTGCTCGTCATTGATCTTAGCGACTATATCGAAATCGTCACTTTCCTGATTCGCCATCACGGCGATAATCCCTTGGTTTGGTGATGGAATGAATGGTAAACGTTTCTTTTTGATGCTAATGCCGAGACGGTCTAGTCCCGCCTTGGCGAGAATCACCGCGTCGAACTCGTTTGCCCTTAGTTTTCTTATTCGCGTGTCGACGTTGCCCCGAATCTGTTTGCGGTTGTAGGATGGATAATATCGAGCAAGTTGCGCCTGTCGTCGCAAGCTCGAGGTACCTATAGTAGCTCCTTTAGGCAACGAACGCTCGAAAATTAAAACATCGTATGGGGCTGCACGTGGCATAACGGCACAGATGCCAATCTCTTTTGGCCTTTTTGTGGGTACGTCCTTCATGCTATGCACAGCAATATCGATCTCGCCCTTAAGCATGAGGTCGTCGATATCTCTCACAAATGCGCCAATACCTGCCTCTCGGAAGGGCTTATCGGCAAAATTATCGCCGCTCGTTTGAACGATGATGAGCTCGCTTTCAACGCCATTCTTGGCGAGTAAGCTCTTGACCATCTTAGCTTGAACCAATGCGAGTTTGCTGCCTCTGGTGCCAATACGCAGTATTTAGATCACGCCCTACCAGTTGTTTGCGGTCGTTATTGGGGTTAGTAGCCCGCAGTGTCGACGTCTAGGTTACACAGCCGTTTAAACGCGTTAGCGTACGCACGAATGGTGTACTCGACGTCTTCGTTTGAGTGTGCAAGTGAGATGAAGTTCGTCTCGAATTGCGAAGGAGCTAAGAAAATGCCCTCTTCGCGCATAAAAGCAGCCAATTTCTTGTAAGCGTCGACGTCACTGGTGAGCGCGTCTTGATAGTTTTTAACGGGTTTTTCGGTAAAAAAGATCTGAAACAGCGTGCCGATTCCTTGCACCGTAACACGGATGTCAAGTTCTTCGAGGAGGTCGACGAGCATCCTCCTTAGGAGGTCACCCAAACCATTGACGCGTTTGTAACCCTCCTCGTTGAGCACGTTAAGCGTCGCAATTCCTGCTGTAAGCGAAACTGGATGCCCGCTGAATGTACCTGCGTTAAAAACCCCTCCTGATGGAGCAACGCATTCCATAATCTCCTTTTTGCCTCCGAATATCCCAATCGGAAATCCGCCACCGACAATTTTCCCTAGCGTTGTGAGATCAGGAGTGACGTTGTAAAGACACTGAGCGCCTCCGGTGCACAGCCTGAATCCGGTAATCACCTCGTCAAATATCAAGAGCGTATCGTTCTCTTCGGTGACTTTTCTAACTTCTGTGAGATAGGTCGTCTCAGGCAGCACTGGACCAATATTCCCCATCACCGGTTCTATGATAAGGCACCCAGGTTCAGCTTTTTCTAAGACGTCAGATAGGGCATCAATGTCATTGAACGGGACTTGAAGAGTGTTTTTTATAGCTTCGGCCGGCACCCCGAGTGAGCTCGCAGTGGAGATTGCAGCCGATCCTGCCTTGACGAGCACTGCGTCGTGGGCGCCATGGTAGCCCCCTTCAATTTTTACGATAATGTCTTTTCCTGTAAACCCACGGGCGGCGCGAATAGCGCTCATCGTAGCCTCAGTTCCCGTTGACACGAATCGAAGCATCTCGATTGAGGGGAGGTCTTTTTGAATGCGCTCTGCGAGAGCGATCTCAGCCTCAATGGGGGTTCCGTAGTCCCATCCTAGTTTTAGACGCTGGGTCACTGCTTCCTGCACGGCAGGGTGAGCGTGACCGAGAATGAGTGGGCCGTAGCCCATGCAGTAATCAATGTACACGTTTCCATCCACGTCCCATATTCGCGAATCGCTTGCTTTATGGACGTAAAGCGGATAGGGATCTATCGCCCTAACCGGGCTTGAAACGCCACCAGGCATGAGCTTCAAAGCTTTTTTATATAGTCTCTCAGACCCGTCTGTTTGCATCGCCACCTCTCACTCATAAGCCAGGGTCTTTGCCGCCTCTTTGGCAAAATAGGTAACGATCATGTCGGCTCCGGCTCGTTTGATGGAAAGGAGCGTCTCAAGAATGGCATCATTAGTCAAATTCCCGTTATCTATTGCAGCTCGCAACATTGCGTACTCTCCACTAACGCTATATGCGGCTACAGGAACGCCGAAGGTCTGCTTAATTCGATAAATGATATCAAGATAAGGCAATGCGGGCTTGATCATAATAATGTCGGCGCCCTCTTCTAGGTCCAGACGTACCTCACGAACCGCTTCGTCGGTATTTGCTGGGTCCATTTGATGAGCGGACCTATCTCCAAAAGCACATCCTGAATCCACAGCATCGCGAAACGGTGCGTAGAAGCTCGAGTAGTACTTAGCTGCGTAAGGCATAATCGCGACTCCGTCAAACCGCTCCTCATCGAGCTGCGCGCGTATAGCGCCGACCATCCCGTCAATCATTCCCGAAGGTGCGACGATATCGACCCCAGCGCGAGCGTATGAGGTTGCGACACCACGTAGCATCTCAAGCGTCGGGCCGTTGAGGATCGTACCATCTTCGTTGACGATGCCGCAGTGTCCGTGGCTCGTATATTCACACAGACACACGTCGGCAATGACCGTGGCTGCTGGGACCTGCGTTTTTATCGCCCTGATAGTATCTTGCACGATGCCGCTAAGCGCAGCGCTCCCCGTCTCGTCTTTTGAGCGTGGCACCCCGAATACTATGACCGCTGGAACACCGAGTTCCGTGATCGCCTCGGCCTCAGATACTGCCGTTTCGACGGTGTGACGATAAAATCCCGGCAGGGAGGGGATAGCTATAGGTTTTTGTGCGTTCTCATCGACAAATAGAGGGCATATCAGATCGCTTGGGAGCAGTGACGTCTCTCGGACCAACTTTCTGACGCCCTTTTTACGAAGCCGTGCGGGTCGCTTGGTCATTTAAACCTCCTGGCGTTTGAATAGTTTATGCGCTGAACTCATCAAGTCATAATCGTCGTTAGCGGCTGCCTCTCTGAGTGATGCAGTAAGCTCAAAAAGTAGTTTATTCACGATTGAACCTGTAAGGTCTTCAAGGATCTGTTCGTAGTTATTTAGGTCTGCCTCGCATCGTAAACGGTTGTACGCTTTTTCGAGCTCGCGCGCTCTAAGCTCTTCTGCGTTCTGATACAAGCTCGCAATAAGGTCATTCGCGCGATCCTTCTTGTATTGCCATTCGAGCAGGTCGAGCTCTTGGTTAATGATCGCGAGCACTTTTCCGATCTCGGAACGTCGCTTCTTAAGGTTTTGTTCGGTGATCTTGCGTAAATCGTCGATGTTGTGTAGGTCGACGTTGTCGAGCGTAGCGACACTTTCTTCAACGTCACGCGGATTGGCGATGTCGATGATGACGAGTGACTGGCCGTGTCGTTGTTGCATCGCGCGACGTACTTTATCATAGGTAAGTATGTAGTGCGGCGCTGCGGTAGCGCTTATTACCAAGTCTGCTTGACACAGATAGTCGTCTATATTGTCAAATCGGACCGCAGTGCCTCCAAGCCTTTTGGCGAGGGTTTGCGCGCGCCGAAAGGTCCGGTTTGAGAAAAACATCGCCTTGAGCTCTCGCTCGGCGAGGGCGACCGCCACGAGCGTTCCCAGCTCACCGGCTCCGATGCTCAGAATCGCCTTGTCCTCAAGGGTACCCATGACTCGTTCGGCGAGGTCAACCGCTGCTGAGCCGACGGACACTGAGCCGCGGTTGATGTACGTCTCTGTTCGTACACGCTTTCCGACTTTAATCGCTTTGGATAATGCTAAGCCCAGATCAGGACCTAATGTGTCCTCTTTGGTCGCTATTTCGACCGCCTCTTTAAGCTGGCCGAGTATCTGGTCCTCACCTACAATCATAGAATCGAGGCCTGATGCCAGTCGCATTAAGTGCCTGAGTGATTCGCGCGCCTCGTATCGGCCAATGAGTTCTGGCGACACAGATGGGAAGAAACGCGTTATAAATGAGTTAACGTCGAACTCGTTCGTCACATAGAGGTAGAGCTCAATCCTATTGCAGGTTTGTATGATAACACATTCGCTAACGCCGTCGGTAGCGTGCATCGCCTTCAATGCGCCCTCCACGTTGTCAATGCGTGCGCACTCTAGGTCATTTAGGCTTGCCCACTTGTGCGTTATTGAAAGGTTGCATATCCCATTCATGTATGGCCCCCTTTTGTTTTTGTCTGCAGCATCAATTGTTCGTTTTCTACGATCTCAAGTGCCGCTTGAAGTCCCGCGTCGTAGCTACGCGCAAGTTCGGTCCACACTCCTGAGTCGTTTATAATTATTTCAAGGATGCGCTTTCGCTCGAGTTGACTAACAATCTTCTTTTTTAAAATGGTTCGCAGTTTGTCTTGGAGAGCCACCATCAGGGCAACGTTTTCTATGAGCTCTTCGATACGCAGTCTGAGATATCGAGCTGATGCGGGACTTTTCCCCATCGTCGAAATCCCGACGTGGATATCGTCTTTATTGATAATCGACGGCACGATAACCTCGCCTATGCCATCTACTTGGTTGACGAGGATATTCATTGCCTTCGCTTGGTCGGCGATATACGCGTTGAGGGGGCGATTGTTGGTTGCCGGAACGACGATAAAAGCACCTGTAAGGTACTTCTTCACATCTTTCAAGTCGTCTGCAATCACGTCGATTAGGCCACTTTCTGCCATTTTTAATAATTCAGCTGTAAAGCTTGTGCTTATAACTGTAGTTTGCCCGTAGGCGCAAAACATCTTGGCCTTTCTCTCGCCAACGCGCCCTCCGCCGAATATGACGATGCACCTGTCTTTTAGATCGATAAAAAGGGGCACGTGAGCCATAATAACGCTTATTCTGAGTTAGTGTGTTGCTGAATGATTGTAACAAGGAAATAACGCAAACCTATTAGGAAAGGTTAGCTGATTCAAATTGCTACGATGTCATCTTGGTATAAATGGTTACCTCCGCTGCTAAGGCGCTAAGATCGTCATTGCATCGCTTGTTGAGGCCAAACAAACCAAAATACGCACGCAGGCCAAGTTTTGCTATCTACCCGTCCACGTTGCTCTCAGCTTAGTGCTTGCTCCGATCCTTCCTGATTAGAACCGAGATATTGTTGACCTTACCTGTCTGAAGCATCCGTCCCATCTCTGGAAACCCCGTTAGGTCTTTGCTTATCACTGGCGCATATAGGATTGTCCACAAGGGATTTGGCTGAATTTCAAGAGTTAGCGAGGGTACTGCCATCAGGCAAGGTGAATAATACTTCGGTTCTACTTAGAAAACTCGCAGATAAGTCCTCAACAACCTGATGGCGGCCGATTGATTACGACTGTTCGTGCGGTAAAGCTCGCGCGCAAGTCATTTCCGTGTCTATTCCTTGATGCGTGTTATTAGCTGCCTATACTGAAGCTTGAGGTAAGTCAGTCGCCCGTTACTGTTGCTTCGACCTCCAATATTTTCATACGAACATGTATCTGGCCACCACTATCTGGGGGGTACTGCTCAATGAAGCGCTGTACGACTTCATCAAGAAAGGCGTCGCGGTGCTCGGCCGGAATGCGGCTAGTATATCGATGCCACGTTGCTCGAGCGCACCCCTTTAGCGCTTCTATCCCAGGGTGCGTCACATCTTCCGTAACGAACTCGACGCGGTGTGGGGTAAAACCAGCATCGCGCAACAGCTTTTCGTACTCATCGGCACTATAAACCAACCCTTGCTTCTTAAATTCCCGAAAATAGGGTCTCCAAGCAGGACGAGCCATGACTTCTCTTCGCGCTTGGTGCAACGGGGACCCACTTTTCCCTTGTGTTGTAAATCGTTTCGCCATGAGCTGTGCTGCGAACCGACCACCTGGCGCGAGGCTGGACTTGATGCCTTGCAGCACCGTGACTAGGTCTGCGGTCCAGTGGAGAGAGGCAAATGCTACAATAACGTCAAATTCTTTTTGAAAAGTGAGGTTCGAAGCGTCTCCATAGCTAAATGAGAGGTTAGGATACGCAGTTTGAGAGAACATATTTTGGGCAAATGCGATCATTTCAGTAGAGATATCAATGCCGAGCACGGAACCGTGTGATACGCGTGCGGAAAGCACAGCTGTTATCTTCCCGTCGCCACAGCCAACATCTAAAATGTGCTCGTCACCACGAAGTGCCAATCTTCCCACTAGGCCCAACGCGAACGCGTATTGTGGATACGAGTGCTTGTAGTAATCTGAGGGATCCCATAGATCTGTCAAATGACACAACCACCGTGGGCATATAGCGATGTCTCAGCTTAAAGTACATATGCCCTAGTTTGTGACTTTGATCTAACGGGCTTCGTGCATTGTGGTAACGAAATTGATCCGAAAGGGAGGAGTGTATCGTCATAACTACATCCGCGTGTTATTATGATGAACTCTTCTGTAGCTACGTTATTACTTTTCAGATAATTATATGTTTTTCGTGTTACGATTCGATAGTTTTTTATAACTGTCACCGCATTTCGTTGTGGTGATATAGGTGCACATCCCAGACGGATATCTC
>PMYA01000057.1 GCA_003170935.1 Methanobacteriota archaeon | reverse complement strand
GACTCATTTATCGGAATTTGCCGTGATTGCTGTGCGCGAGCTTCAGAAGTGGATCCCGGTCCAAGAGGTCGTTTGTCGACGGGTGGCCCATTGTCACCCTCACGAAGCAGTTTCAACAACAGATATGCCAAAATCACTAGCAGAACAAGGATTACTGGAACCCAAAGCCACGTTGGAAACTCAAATCCGCTGAAAAGCTGTGTGTTGCTGTTTGAAGTGTTTTCGACTTTTGATATTGGAACGATGATACGGGTTATATTGTCAGCTGTCAAAGCGCCGCCTGCTTGCGTTGAATTGCTTGGTTCAGCAGACTGCAATAACAATACGCGAGGGGATAACGTTGCTTTCTGCGAAACGGCGTCTTGAAGTGGATTGTTTTGGCTGTCCGCGACCGTTCCGGTCCCAAAAGCTACAGTGACGCAGGTTGTTATTAGAAAGACCGTAAACAAGCTTGCGATGAGCAGCGAGGTATTTCTTTTCATTAGTGTCGACAGTGCGTGTTTCGCCCTCGCTTGACTTTACACTCTGTGGAAACTTACGCTTCGCGGCGAGAGGTTAAAGCTGCATATGGCGGCCTTGGTAAAACGCAGTATCTCCGAGGGATTCTTCGATTCTCAAGAGCTGGTTGTATTTCGCGTTCCGATCACTCCGGGCTGGCGCGCCCGTTTTTATGAAATCTGAGCCCAGCGCGACTGAAACGTCGGCAATCGTCGTATCCTCGGTCTCTCCTGATCGGTGACTTACCACAACTGAATATCCATTCCGAAAGGCGAGCGTAGCGGCATCGAAAGCTTCAGACATTGTACCAATTTGGTTTAACTTCAAGAGCAACGCATTTGCCGCTCCGAGACTAATGCCTCGAGAGAGTCGTTCCACGTTAGTGACGAACAAATCATCTCCCACAATGGCCGTTCCGCGGAGTCGTGACGTCAGTTGGGCGAAGTCGTCAAAAGCGTCCTCGCTGAGTGGATCCTCGATAAGTATTACAGGGTACCGGTCGATTAAATCCTCATAGTAATCGCACAGTTCAGTAGGAGATAGTCGGTTGCCGTCTACGGAATACGTTTTTGTGGCGTCGTTGTAGAACTCAGATGCAGCACAGTCGACGCCAAGCCGCATCTCCTGAACATAACCTGCCCTGTCGATGGCAGTCGTAATGGCGTCAAGCGCCTCAGAAGATGAATGAAGCGGTGGGGCGAATCCCCCCTCGTCTCCTACATTCGTCGCTCCTTGTCCATATTGCGCCTTTAAAACCATTTTAAGCTCGTGATAGGTCTCAACGCCCATTCTGAGGGCTTCAGAAAACGTTTCTGCTCCTACAGGTATTACAAAAAATTCTTGAATCGACAGCGCGTTGCCTGCGTGTGCCCCCCCATTAATCACGTTCATTAATGGAACAGGCAACCTGCACGCATTTGGGCCGCCCAAGTATTCATAAAGGTGCATATTGACTGAATTCGCAGCCGCACGAGCAACTGCCATTGACACGCCTAGGATTGCATTTGCTCCCAGATTAGACTTGTTCGGGGTTCCATCGAGATCGATCATGGATTGATCTATAAGTCGCTGCGCACGTACGTCCATCCCGATGAGTTCTTCTTCGATAATTTCGTTAACGTTGCTGACCGCACGCAACACGGTTTTTCCACCGAATTCAGTTTCGTGGTCGCGCAGCTCAAGCGCTTCGTTCGATCCGGTAGATGCACCGGAAGGCACGATTGCCCTGCCGAAACCACAACCCGTGAGAACTTCTACCTCCACCGTAGGATTTCCGCGCGAATCGAGCACTTGTCTTCCCAAAATTCCTTCGATTTCAAACATAATTCCACTATCTTTTGTGCTGTTCAATCTTAAATGCTGTTAAATCTTAATCTTATCGCTAACCTTAACCGTCTAGCTGCCTTCAAAGTGGTCCCTAATAGTAAGCATACGTTGCTGGGCGATACGAATGAGGTCTTGCGCCCTAACGTCTTCTTACCCTTCGCTACAGAGGTGTCCATCTCTTGCCCATAGCATAAAACAGTCGCCATAAGTGCTTCGGGCCGGCTGCAAAATGGCCGATGTGCATGCTAGCTTATCGCTACAATTTTAAATCTCTTAAGTCGCATTTTAGAGCGGATGTTTGGGAAGCGATTCCACAAGGACGGCCTGATTTTCGGCGTAAGTATGAACGTCTTAGTCCTTGGGATTGTAAGTCTATTTGCCGATATGAGCACAGAGATGGTTTACCCGCTCATTCCTCTTTTTCTCGTTAACGCGCTCGGCGCAACGTTCATTGACGTGGGCCTTATTGAAGGCGTCGCTGAAAGCGCAGCAAGCATACTGAAGATTGTTTCAGGTTATCTCTCCGACAGGTTTGGGAAACGCAAGTCCTTAGTGTACGCTGGCTATGCGATTGCTGCGATCGCAAAGCCCCTGTTGGCATTCACAACCGCATGGCAACAAGTCTTGGCGATTCGATTCTTAGATCGCTTTGGCAAGGGCATACGAAGCTCAGCGCGCGATGCAATCATATCTGATTCAAAGAGTCTCGGGGCGGGTAGGTCCTTCGGCTTTCAACGCTCTCTTGATACGTTAGGGGCAGTTATCGGCCCGCTTATCGCGGTCGCACTGTTCGGCATCCTGAGCTATAGGGGGCTGTTCCTACTCGCGTTTATTCCAGGTATCCTTGCCACCGCACTAGTGGTTTTTTTCGTCAAAGAGACTGCTGCCGGGCCACGAAGCAAACAGTTATACAAGGTATCCTTTAGATCGTTAGACGCGAATTTTCGCACCTTTCTTTTGGGGTTGGGCATCTTCTTTATTGGAAATTCAAGCGACGCTTTCCTGTTTTTACGTGCGCAAAACCTCGGTGTCCCAACGCTCGTAGTACCGCTGCTCTACCTCTTTATGAACGTTATATATGCAGTTTCTGCATTTCCGTTTGGCATCGTCTCCGACAGAATAGGACGAAAGGCGGTTCTATTGATGGGCTTGGTGATCTTCTTCATAGTCTATCTGGGATTTGCATTCGCTTCATCTGCACTTGTTATCTGGGTTCTTTTTCCCTTGTACGGGCTCTATTACGGTCTTACTGACGGAGTATCCAGAGCGCTCGTATCCGATCTTGCCCCTCCGCACCTAAAAGCAACCGCCTTCGGAACGTATTATTTTGTTGTCGGCGTCGTCGCCTTTCCAGCAAGCCTGATCGCCGGTGCGCTCTGGCAAACCGTTGGCCCTACGTTTGCCTTTCTCTACGGGGCGTTCATGGCCGTAACCGCCTTGCTTGTAATCGGCTTTTTTGTGCGTAACGATCGACCGATCAATACATGACATAGTTCTGCTTCAAGTACCGCTAAAAGGGCTTTAGCCAAGCGCGCCATGCGGAGCAGTGCGGGCAACAGCGCTATGATTCTGCGACCGTAAGTTCAACCGACGTTGTGCGACCAACGCTTGATTCTGTCCAGCATTAGAGCGCCGTTTGCCGGGTCTTTTGACGAACAAAGATAGCCGCTGTAAGAAATTTTATATAGAACAACAACTCTACTTTAGTTGGAGGTTAGCACAGTGATTGGTGGTCAACCGATTCTTATTCTCCGTGAAGGAACACAAAGGACGAAGGGCAGAGAAGCCCAGTCTATGAATTTTACCGCAAGCAGGACCGTTGCTGAAACAGTGCGTACTACGCTTGGACCAAAAGGCATGGACAAGATGCTCGTTGATTCAATGGGCGAGGTAGTAATAACAAACGACGGTGCTACGATATTGAAGGAAATGGACATCGAGCATCCCGCAGCAAAAATGATGGTCGAGGTCGCTAAGACGCAGGATGATGAAGTAGGCGACGGCACAACAACAGCCGTTATCTTAGCAGGCGAATTATTAAAGAACGCAGAGGAGCTCCTTGAGCAAGACGTTCACCCTACGGTCATTGAAAAAGGCTACAGCCTCGCCGCAGAAAAGGCGGTTAAGGTTGCGGAAGCGATGTCTCGCAGCGTTTCGATAGACGACGACGAGCTTTTGAAGAAGATTGCTCAGACGGCGCTCACGGGCAAGGGGACTGATGTGGGAACAGACGTTCTTGCCGAGATCGTGGTTGGAGCGGCGAAAAAAGTCGCTCAAGAGGACAATAAGAAATTCAAAGTCGATGAGGAAGACATCAGAATTGAAAAGAAATTATCTGGTTCTGTCTCTGACTCGGAACTCGTAGAAGGCGTTGTTATCGATAAAGAACGCGCCGCTGAGGGAATGCCACGAAAAGTATGCGATGCGCGGGTCCTCGTCTATGATCAGCCACTCGAGCTAACCAAAACCAAAACTGATGCCAAAATCAAAATAAAAGATCCTACTCAGATGAAGCTCTTTATGGAACGCGATCACGAAACGCTTATCGAGAAGGCTAGTAAGATTCTTGCAAGCGGTGCAAACGTCGTGTTTTGTCAGAAGGGCATCGATGATCTTGTCCAATGGCAATTTGCGCGGAAGAATGTGATGGCAGTTGAGAACGTCAAACGAGAGGATATTGAGACGATCTCTAAAGTGACCGGCGCCCGGGTTGTATCCAGCTTAGACGATCTGAGCCGATCTGACTTAGGCCGAGCAGGCGAGATTGAAGAAACTACCGATATCGAGTCAAGCTGTGATACCTGTGGCATTGATTAGAGAGAGGTCCCCACAATGATAACAATAAAAGACTGTAAGAACCCGCGGGTCGTTAGTATTGTCGTTCACGGAGGCGCTGATCATATCGTCGAAGAGACGCACAGGGCTGTATATGATGCGGTTCGAGTCGTTCAAGCTGCGATCGAAGACGGTAAGGTCGTCGCAGGCGGAAGCGCTCCTGAAGTAGAGATTGCCATGCAGCTGCGTGAATATGCTTCAACGTTTAGTGGGAGGGAACAGCTCGCGGTCATCGCATTTGCCGACTCGATCGAGATAATCCCTAAAACGCTTGCCGAAAACTCGGGTTTAGACCCGATGGACTCGCTCGTTGCCTTGAGGACTGCCCACGAATCGGGAAATAAAACGATGGGGCTTGAGATTTCAACAGGAAAAGCCACCGACATGTGGCCTAGCGTTATAGAGCCTCTGAGAACTAAAAAGCAGGCTATCCTTTCAGCGACTGAAGCGGCGAACATGATCCTTCGAATCGATGACGTGATTCAAGCTGCCACGTTTTCGAAGGGGCCATCAGAAGAGGAAATGGCCGGTATGTCCGATTCAATGATGGACCAAGTTTAATCTAGCGTGCTGCAGAAGTTATTATCTGCAGCGCTCGTCTTTTTTTGCTACTTTTTAACGTTGATGTCTAATCTACGTGAGCGTTAGATTAGAAAAAAATCAGCAATATTTGAAAAAAACTTCAGAGTGCTATTATCCCATTTATAAAAGGTACCCTTCAGCTTCGTCTTTTGTGACTTCCTTGTAGGAGTTCATGGTTTCGCACGTAGGGCATACCTCAGGAGGATTCTCTCCAAAATGGACGTCGTCACAGACCGTGCAGTGGAAATACCGCTTCATAAACCTCAAAAAAAGCTCTAATTATTTAGCTCTTTTGCTGTAACGTCTCGGGATCACTCTTTACTCTCTTTAACCGCTTGCGACGCTTAACTGACCACTTAGGACATACTCGAATCTCGGCAAAAAGAGCTCTGCCTAAGCTAACAGCAAGGAAAGGATGTTCGGAAATGTTATCTGGACACAGGTAGCATACGACGGTGGTTTTATCCGCCGAGCGTGATATCCTGCTTATCATACCAATCGAGCGCTGCAAAGAAATGTTCAGGCTTAAAATCAGGCCAGTAATCGTCGACAATATAGATATCAGAGTAAACAGATTGGACCGGCATAAATCCGCTTAGCCGTCTTCTACCCCCCCACCGAATTATTAAATCAATTCGTGACACATCGGACGATCGTATCTGGGTATTGACGTTTCCGCTCTGCGGTGTGGATTTTGGCTGGGCAAAGAGAGGTCTCAGGTCCCATTGCCAGTCATAGTTGACCAGGAAATTCACTTTAATTTTTCCTGTGCCAAACTTGGTTCTTTTTGTGTATGGGCGGAGCTCTTGCGGGAACATCGGGGAGTTTGAGTCTCCCACGACAAGCAGGCAAGCGTCCTCAAGCTTGAGCATCTCGACGCCGTCAATACAGGCTTTTTGGAATGCTCGCCTTTGCTCTTTGGTTCTTTTTGTATTGTCTTGAGTGAAGCCGTAAGTTGTGACCTCTTTGACACCAATATTCGTACACAACCTGAGCACTTCTAATCCAGGGAGCAAACCCGATTCATAACCCGCCTTTTTTGGCAAACCCCTGGCGACTGCCCAGCGGCGGTTCCCGTCGGGAATGATTCCGATATGACGTGGTATTCTAGCCATGTGATGATTGAGTTTTAAAAAACAAGTGGCGACGTCATCTTCCTCAGGTTTATAGTCTTTGCGCCAGCATTTATAACGTTTTTGTGCATTCTTGCGAGTTATTTGACACTTTGAACAATTTCTAAGCTTTTAGCGCGACTGAAATCAATGTTAAATGCTTGTTTAAGTTCGCAACGAAGGGGACTGTCCACAGCTGCTAATCAAAGGGAATATGTGGATTTGACATCATTTGTTTCAAATGTGCACGATTTTTTGTGCGGCACCCAATTTTAGCAAAGCTGTTTACAGGTCCGTTCCGATTTTATCTCCTATAGGGGGCAACGATTATTGATAAGCACGTAGTAAAGTTAGGATATAGCATGACTGAAGCACCTATGAAGCAGACCGAAAACTCTAAAGAACCTCTCGAAACTACCGTTTGGGGGGTTCATTTTTCGAACTCGCATAATCTGACAAAGCAGGAACGAGAAAAGCTTCTATTTAAGTTAAATCGACTCTTCACGTTCGTCGGGACAGAAATTCCAGAAGAGATTGAGCTTGACGGCCAAGTCGTTGCGCTCCACGAAGTTATGTGGCGTTTGATCAATCACAAAAGGGAGCTTACTCCTGAGGAGTTTTCGGCAGTTCAAAGGCTTTACATAGCGATTGAGAGGAAAATCCAAAAAGATGAATTGGCAATTAAAAGCCAAGATATCGACGAGCACCAAGCCCTCGAGTTATACACAGAAGCTCAAGGTCTAATTCGCGCTGCTATCGAACTGCGAGACTTTGAGCAAGGTAAGCTACTTGATAATTATGTGAAGACAGAATCTGAAAAAAGAAACGAAGCCCAAAAAAGGTGGCTTCGGTATCTTAAGCAGATTAGATAGGACCTTCGAGGCGTTCCGATCTTTTAATGTCTCCTGAAGCGAAAAGGTCGAACATAAGCGCTACGTGAGGGCTTTAGGATTCTGTCGACTCTTCATTGTCATTAAGCATTGTTTGCGCTATCTGGAGATTCGCAAATAAATCATCACACGAAGCTATCACGGTCCGGAGCTTGCTAGCTCTCAGTACTGTGAGCACTTTGTTCCCCTTAGCCTTCATTAGTATTTCAGGTGTGTTATCAGGTTGGAGAACGTCGACAAGTAAGGATGCCTGCGGATGTTCGTAAACGATAATGGCAGCGATCATTGTTTGCGTGGGCGAAAAATAGTTGCGACAAATCCTTACATTTGCCGCTGGCAGCTTTTTCTCACGTCAAGTCGCACGTCTGCTTCTAGAAACCTGAAACGAACGGCACTCACCCTATCGTGAGATGAGCATCTCTACAGTATCTAACCGGTACGACCACTCGCGCGGTAGCACAGCAGTTTTCTTGTAATAGTTAACAAGCCTTCGAATTTTTGACTCTGTTAGTTGAAGGGCTCGTTTATTATGGAGATCCTTCTTATTTTCCTCAAGGTGATCTCTGAGATTTAGCGCTTTAGTGATAAGATTGAACAAATCTTCAGGGAGTTCAGGCGCGACCCCACCATCGCGAAGTAATTGCGTTAGACTCTTCTTTGTCACCGATTTTACATCGGGTATGCCATAGGTGTCCCTTAGAACGATGCCAATTTGGCTTGAAGAAAGTCCGCTGTTTCGCAGCTCAACCACCAGTTTCTGTACTTCTTCTGGGGTTGTCGTGATGGGAACAGTACTTTCAAGCGGCCTAGTCGATCCAGACACTCCTTTCCTTCTTGCATGCATTCGCGCCATTTAAGCTCCTTATTCCTGTCAGATAATTTCTATTTGGTGTAGGTGTCTATTCTATGAACCCCTCTTATATAACTGTCGTTGCCCATTTTACGAACAGTTCTGCCGCTTTGCTGCGGTGCGAAATGGCATTCTTCTCATCGATCGTTATCTCCCCAAAAGTACGACCATCGCGTTCGAAGATGGGGTCGAATCCGAAACCGCTACGGCCTCTTGAAGCGACTATGCGCCCTTTGACCTGTCCGTGGAACAGCTTAAAATCGTTATAGTAACTTCCTATGAGTGACTTAAATCGGGCCGGTGCCCCGTCGCCTACAAGTTTGACCAAGCCGCTATTGCCTATAGTTCTATAGACGTACGAAGAGAACGGGCCCGGGAACCCGCGAAGAGCGTCTACGAAGAGCCCAGAGTCTTCAATAATAAACGGTGCAGGGAACTTGTTCTGACAGTAAGCAAGTCCGTAACGAACGACGTCTTCAAGCGTGTCAGCTTGAAGCTCTGGGTAGGACGCATCAATGTGGTTAATTTTCAGGTCAAACTGCTTAGCCGTAACCCGCAGTTCAGCTACCTTACCGCGGTTTTGCGTGATAAAATTAATCTCTTTCATAGGTATCGACCTCGCCCTTTTATCTCTTCAACTTTGGAGATTACCTGCTCTACATCCTGGCATTTTTTGCCATAGCCTGCTAGAAACGCTTTTTTGAGCGCACGGTAATTCTCGTGCAAAGCTTCAAGGCTTTGAAAAAAAACATGCACGTCGACGCCGCGAGCCTCGAGACTTCTGTCATACGAGGCCAGTCCAAAATCAATGAGATAAATCCGCGTATTTGAGACAATCATGTTACGTGTCGTTGGATCGCCGTGAGCGATACCTGCTGAGTGAAGCGTGCAGAGAACTTCGCCAATCTGTTCAGCAATTGTCTCATTTATAACTAAGCTGACAGGTTGGCCCTCTACTCGTTCCATAGTAATATCAAAGCCATTGACTTCTCGTATTATAGGCGTCGGCACACCAGCTTTTCGCGCATCCGATTGAATCTTCGCTTCGAGCTTTGTCCGTTCTTTTCGCAATTTTATATCGAGTTCTGCCGTGCGGTATTTCTTTGGAACGCGCTTTTTAATGACTGAGTGGGTTTGAATATAGACGGCCGCTTCCGCCCCTGTGACGACCTCGATTATCCCTTGATCCATAGCACCTCGACCTCGTCTGGCCTGAAGTTCGGATTGGCCCCGGAATCGGTAATCGGCGTGTGAACCCCGTTTGATAACATCAGTAGACCGGTGTACGCGATCATTGCGCCATTGTCTTGTAAATACTCCGTTTTAGGCGCGAAGAAACGCGCGCCGCGCTCAGAACACATAATAGCTAACATCTCTTGGAGCCTTTTATTTGCCCCGACCCCGCCTGCTAAGAGCAAATCTGATTTATCTGTTTGCGAAAGGGCCCGTTCACAAACTTCGACGAGCATAGAGAAAGCAGTTTCTTGAAAGCTGTAACAAATATCTTCGAGGGAGGCGGACTTCATGGCCTCTTGAGCTGCAGTAGCGATCCCGGAAAACGAAAAGTCCATTCCCTTGACGACGTACGGCATGGGTAAGTACCTTTCTGACTCTTGTGCGAGTCTTTCCACTTTAGGGCCGCCCGGATGCCGTAATCCTGCTGATCGCGCGAATTTGTCCAAACAGTTCCCGATTCCGATGTCCAAAGTCTCTCCAAGAATGCGATATCTCTTTTGGCGGTACGAAAGTACTTGCGAATTCGCCCCGCTGACATAGAGTACCATTGGATCCAAGAGATCAGTTTTCCATCGTTCTACTTCAATGTGAGCAATGCAGTGGTTGACCCCAACCAAAGGCACGCCGAGCTTTAAAGCAAGGGCTCTGGCAGCAGTACCAACAATACGCAAGCACGGCCCGAAACCTGGGCCTTGCGAAAACGCTATCCCTTCAATAGAGCGAGGATCTGTTGAACTTAGAACTTCGCCAATCACGCCGATAACGTTACTAGCGAAGTGTTGGGCAGCCTCTCTTGGGTGAATTCCGCCTGAGGTTGGGATATATGCTGAATTCGCCTCGAATAAAACCTCATCATCACTCACTAGGCTTGCGCTAAGATTCCAAGCAGTCCCCTCAAGGCCTAGGACGATCATTCCTGAGAACGAAGATCATTTTTTAAACTGCGTGTACCCGCACTTACCACAAGACGATCTATCCTTATGTTCGGCTAAAAAGACTCCTTCGCCGCAGCGCGGACAGTTTTGGCGCCGCCTCTGTGCCTTATCTCCACTTACTTCGTAAAGCTCACTTGTCTTAATTTTCCTCCCCCCCTTCAGCTGGTTCCGCAGTCGGCGTCTGGTTCCGCTTTAGAATATGCTCTCGTTCAATTTGCAGCGCGACTTTATTGGATTCGTATACTTTGATATATGCTATCGTCTCTTTTTTGCCAAAAGCGGTTTTCATATTGTCTATTATCACCCGGTCAGGTTCGACCTTTAAGTCCGCTGCCACTTTATTTTTGACTTCGATCCGCGCCGGGGTCGCTGCAGGGTGTGTGATCTTGACTTGCAGCTCTTTTCGATCCAGTAGTGCGTTTTGCTGTTCCTTGATAAATTCGATTTGCATACTAACTCCTTTCTTGTGAATCTTTAGGTATAATTTTCAATATCTCATGCATTAATTGTTTCGCTTTTTTTTTCCTCTCTTGGGTGATAGCAATGATCACCATGCCTTTGTTAGGCTGCCCATAAACCAC
>PMYA01000040.1 GCA_003170935.1 Methanobacteriota archaeon | reverse complement strand
GGGGCTCGCGGCATAGCAGTCGACATTACGGAACGAAAGCGGACTGAAGCGGCTTTAACAAAGAGTGAAAGACACATTCGTGAAATCACCGACACGCTCCCGGTCGTCGTGTATGAAGCAGACGAAACTAGTCGTGTCACCTTCGTGAATGCGACGGCTTTTGACCTGTTCGGCTACACGAAAGAAGAGCTCGAGGCGGGGATGTCTATCCTTCAATTGGTCATAGACGCCGACGAAGAGCGAGCACACACGATGTTTAGTTTAAGAATGGGTGAGGACGATGTCGGTCGGGTAGAATACACCGGACGGCGGAAGGACGGGAGCACGTTTCCTATTTCAGTCCGTGGCGCGCCGATCAGGCTTGACGGTGCAGTCGTCGGCGTACGCGGTATCATCGTTGATATTACCGAGCGAAAGCAGGCAGAAGAGAAGGTGAAAGAATACACGCACACGATAGAGATACTCAACCATATCGTGACTGAGGGAAACAGAGCTACTGATGTGCAGTCATTTGCAGAAGCAGCGACGAAGTTGGCGTGTGAACTGATGCATTTCGACATCGGGGGCATCTACCTCATTGATACGGATGCTCGCTACGCCACGTTACGGTACGCGCAGGGGCTCCCTAAGACCGCGCGAGATGCCATTAAGAAGATACCCTACCATGACGCCCCCTATAATGCCATTCTGATCGATGGAAACCCTCTTTTTGCTGAAGACTACGTATCGTTTCTGCCGCAGCACGCGCCATTGGGAGCGGCGTCACTCGCGAGCGTGCCGCTCTATTCTCAAGATACGATCGTTGGAGCGCTCAACGTGGGGAGCGCAACTCGGTATACCTTTTCTCAAGCGGAGAAAGATCTACTCATCGCCATTGGTAACGAAGTAGGGACGGTCATCGCTAAGCTGCAGGCAGATGAGGCGCTTAAAGAGAGCGAAAAACGCATTCGTGAGATCACCGACGCGCTACCGGTAGTCGTGTATGAAACAGATGCAACTGGTCGCCTCACCTTCGTGAATGCGATGGCCTTTGACCTGTACGGCTACACGAAAGAAGAGCACGAGGCGGAGATGTCTATTTTTCAACTGATCGCAACCGCTGACCAAGAGCGGGCACACGCGGTATTTCGTCGGAGAATGAGTGGGGAAGACGTAGGGCGGATTGAATACGCCGGACTGCGGAAGGATGGGAGCACGTTCCCTGTTGTAATCCGTGCTGTACTAATGAGGCGAGACGGTGCTGTTGTCGGGATGCGTGGTATCATAGTTGATATTGCCGAGCGAAAGCGGGCAGAAGAGAGGGTGAAAGAACACACGCGCACGATAGAGATGCTCAACCTTGTCATGACTGAGGGAAACCGAGCCGCCGGCGTGCAGTCGTTTGCTGAAACCGTGACAAATTTGACTCTCGAACTGCTGCATTTCGATGTCGGAACGATCTACCTCGGCGACGATGACGCTCGCCGTGCGAAACTGCGCGACGCAACCGGCATTCCCGACACCGCCGCTGAGGCTGTTAGGGAGATCCCCCTTGATGAAACGCCGTACGCCTCTTTCCTTGTTGAGCCGAGACCCCTTTTTCTCGATGGTCACGAGGTGTCGCGCGTGCCTCATGCTGCTGAATTGGGACTCAAGTCTCTCGCTGTGGTACCGTTGTACCGCTATGATAAGATTATCGGGGCATTCAACGTGGGGAGTTTTAAACGCCATACCTTCTCGCAAGNNNGTTAAGAACAACATGCAGGTTGTGTCAAGCCTGCTCAGCCTGCAAGCGGCTCAAGCTACTGAGCCAGAAACGATCGAAATACTCGACGAGAGCCAGAGGCAGATCAGATCGATGGCGCTCATTCACGAGAAGCTGTACCGCTCGGGCTCGTTAGCAGAGATTGACTTCGGTGATTACGTCAAGAGCTTGGTTGACGACCTTCTGCGGATGTACAACGTCCCCGGGAGAGCAATCACGATCGCTGTTGACATAGAGAACGTCCAGCTTGGCGTGGATACCGCCATTCCCTGCGGGCTCGTCATCAACGAGCTCGTGTCAAACTCGTTAAAGTACGCGTTTCCGGACGGACGCACGGGCGACGTTACCGTCGCACTACAGCGTGCGAACGGCGTACATACGCTGACCGTAGCGGATGACGGCGTGGGATTCCCCGCTGATTTGGACTTTCGCGCGACCGACTCGTTGGGTATGCAGCTCGTGACTGCGCTCGTCAATCAGCTCGAAGGCACCATCACGCTCGATCGCACGAAAGGGACGACGTTCATTATCACGTTTAAATCAGAGGGTGCGCGCGTTGAAAAGAGTGGGGGAGAATGACTACGATCCTCGTCGTTGAAGATGAAGCCGTTGTTGCCGCAGATATAGCGCAACGCCTCAAGCGCAGCGGTTATGACGTTCCGGCTGTGGCCGCAACCGGTGAAGCCGCTCTACGGATGACAGAAGAGCTGCATCCAGATCTCATTCTTATGGACATACTGCTCAAAGGTGAAAAAGATGGGATAGAAACGGCTCGCGAGATCGATGATCAGTTTGAAATCCCGATAATCTTCTTGACGGGCCAGGCGGATGAGTCCACATTAGCGCGGGTGAGAGACACGAGCCATTATGGATTCCTACTGAAGCCGATCGACACAGCGGAACTTTTTCCCACCGTTGAAATGGCGTTGACCAGACACGCCTTTGCGGTGCAACTCAAGGAGAGCGAAAGCCGGTTCCGAGCAGTCACCGATTCGGCGGTGGAAGCCATTTTTTCGATGGACATGCAGGGCAACGTCACCTATTGGAACAAGGCTGCAGAAAGAACGTTCGGATGGACAGCCGATGAGATCACAGGCCAATCAGTCACGGCAATCATTCCAGAATCCGCCAAAGCTGGCTTCTTCAGGATGCTCCCTGAGCTAGGCACTCGTGAAACCTATGTGCCGCCGTCATTCACGCTATGGCGCAGAAAAGACGGCACCGAGTTTCCTGCAGAGCCTAGCTTTGCCTCGTGGAAAACAAAAGAGGGCACGTTCGCAACAGCAATAGTCCGCGATGTCTCCGAGCAAAAAAAGATGGAAGCGGCAATCGCCGAGAATGAGGCGCGCTTTCGTTCCGTTGTGGAGACCGCAACAGACGCCATCATAACCACAAACGCGAGCGGAGATATTGTGTTCTGGAATCCTGCTGCAGAAAAGATGTTCGGCTATACAGCTGAGGAGGCCCGTGGCAAGCCGCTCGTGTCGCTCGCGCCGCAGCAGATGCAGAAATCCGCTTCTGAAGCTTTCATCCACTTTGTGCAAGATACATTCTCGCAGAGAGGAACACACGAATCCCAAGCGCAGCGAAAAGACGGGAGTCTGTTTGAAACTGAAACCTCTTATGCGCCCTGGACCATTGATAGTCAGAAATTTGCGACTTCCTTCGTTCACGATATAAGCGACCGAAAACGCACGCAGGAACGGCTCGCTTCATTTAACGAGTGTCTTCTTAAATTTGGGCCAGACCCTATACGCAATATTAGCAGCCTGACAGCGTTATGCGGCGACTTATTGGAAGCATCAAGTGCGTTCTACGTGCATTTTGGAGAACAAAACGAGGCATGGGGGCGCTGGAACGCACCCGAAGGCTGGGGCCTCAGAGAGTTTTCGGATGGGCAGCTTCTTTTCGAATCAGCTCAACGGAGCGCGCTTGAACCAGCCGTGATTCGAGATTTGTCTCGGTCGGAGTTCGCGCAAACAGACCCAAGTGTTCAGCGCTACAACTGGCAGACGTACATCGGCACTTTAGCGATCGCTGCCGCTGAACCCGTTGGAGCGCTCGCCTTGATATTCACCGACGACAGAAGTCCCAGCACTGAGGATTTACGGATAGTGCAGCTTACAGTGTCGGCAATAGGGGTGGAGGAGTCACGATGGACCGCGCAACAGGAGATTAAACAACGTGAAGCACAACAGAAAGCGATTTTCGAATCAGTGCAAACGGGAATCGCGCTTATTGATCCAAAAACGCACAGGATTGTCGATGTCAACACGACAGCCGCGCACCTGTTTGGAGCGTCTAAGGAAGCTATTATCGGTTCAGTCTGCCATCGATTTATCTGTCCTGCCGCTGTGGGACGTTGCCCGATAACTGATCTCGGGCAAACCGTCGACAACGCGGAACGTGTTTTGCTTACGGCAGACGGGAAGAGCCGTCCGATTCTCAAATCAGTGAGCAAAATTACGCTTGGGGGGCACGCTTACCTGCTCGAGAGCTTCATAGACATTAGTGATCGCAAACAAATGGAGCTTGCCCTGCTCGAAAGCGAAGCGTACTACCGCGCCATTTTTGAGAGCACCGCGACGGGCATGGCCATTGTGGAAGAAGACATGACCGTTGCAATGGTAAATGGCATACTGGAGCACCTCACCGGTTATAGCAAGAACGAAGTTGAAGGTCTGAAACCGTGGACAGATTTCGTCGCTCCGGAAGATCTTGAGCTAATGAAAACATATCATCGCACACGTCGACGCGATGAAGGTAGCGCTCCGAAAGGATATGAGTTCAGACTCCTTACAAAAGATGGAAGGCTAAGAGAAGCCTTTATGACAGTAGCACTGATTCCAGGAACCCAAAGGAGTGTGGTTTCCATTGTTGATCTCACGGCTCTCAAGACTGCTCAAGAGGCTGTGCGAAAGCAGGCGGGGATGCTTGATGCCGCGCACGACTGCATTGTGATCTTCGACGATGTAGGAACGTTGACGTACTGGAACCGTGGCGCTGAGCGCCTCTATGGATGGACAAAGCAAGAGGCTGAAGGTCAAAATGTTCACGCACTGTTACAGACGACATTCCCTGAATCGCGCGAAGCACTGTGGCCTAAGCTGTTGAAGAGCGGACTGTGGGAAGGAGAGCTGATCCACGTTACGCGCGATGGTGTTCCTGTAACGGTCATGAGCAGCTGGACCCTGTTAAAGGACGAGAAGGGCAATGTCTCCTCTATTCTCGAAATAAGTAGTGACATCACTGAGCGCAAGAAAGCGGAGTTGGCACTCGCAGATTCTGAAGCAACGCTGCGCATCACCTTCGCGTCTATGGCGGACGGCATAGTGCTCAACGGGTTGGACCGGAAGGTTACCGACTGCAATGAAGCCATATTACACCTCACCCAACGATCGAGGGAAGAGATAATAGGAAAACCGTTCACGGACCTCATTGCTCCTGAGTTTCGTTCGCAGATCCTCGAAACGATTCCTGAGCTTTTAGAGAAAGGAGCAGTCCGTACCAACTCGAAAATGCTCAGGAAAAATGGAGTAAGTTTTGACGTAGAAGCGAATGTCTCTTTGATTAAAGATTCTGCGGGACAGCCCACGGCATTTCTGACAGTCACCCGAGACGTCACTGAGCGCAAGAAAGCGGAGTTGGCACTCGCAGATTCTGAAGCAACGCTGCGCGCCACCTTTGCGACCATGGTGGACGGAATAGTGCTGACCGGGTTGGACGAGAAGGTTACCGATTGCAATGACGCCGTATTACGCCTCACCCAACGATCGAGAGAAGAGATAATAGGAAAGTCGTTTTTGGATATCTTCGTCGCTCCTGAGTTTCGTTCGCAGATCCTCGAAACGATGCCTGAGCTTTTAAAGAAAGGAGCCGTCCGTACCTACTCGAAATTGCTCAGGAAAAACGGAGAACGTGTTGACTTAGAAGCGAATGTCTCCGTGATGAAAGATGCTGCGGGACAGCCCACGGCATTTCTGACAGTCACCCGGGACGTCACTGAGCGCATGAAAGCGGAGTCGGTACTTCACAAGGCGCAAGAAGAGCTAAGACAGGATGCGACGGTGTTTAATGCGGCGCACGACGCTATCTTGACCTTGGACCCAGAAGGGACTATAACTTACTGGAACCGTGGCGCTGAGCGCCTCTATGGATGGACAAAGCAAGAGGCAAAAGGTCAAAACGCGAACGCGCTGCTGCGTACGCAGTTCCCTGAATCGCGCGAAGCACTGTGGCCTAAGCTGTTGAAGAGCGGACTTTGGGAAGGAGAGCTGCTCCACGTAACGCGCGATGGTGTTCCGGTAACGGTCACGAGCAGTTGGACCCTGCTGAAGGACGAGAAGGGCAATGTCTCCGCTATTCTCGAAATAAGCAGTGACGTTACTGAGCGCAAGAAAGCGGAGTTGGCACTCGCAGATTCTGAAGCAAAGCTGCGCACCACCTTTGCGTCTATGGCGGACGGAGTCGTGACCGGCGGGTTGGACTGGAAGGTGACCGACTGCAATGAGGCCATATTGCGCATCACCCAACGATCCAAGGAAGAAGTGATAGGAAAGCCATTTGCGGATCTCCTCACTCCTGAGGCTCGTTCGCAGATCCTCGAAACGATACCCGAACTTATGGAGAAAGGAACCATCCGCACCACCGACAAAATGCTCAGGAAACGTGGAGAAAGTGTTGACGTAGAAGCGAATGTCTCCTTAATTACAGATGCTGCGGGACAGCCCACAGCATTTCTGGCAGTCATCCGAGACATAACCGAGCGCAAAAAAGCGGAGTTGGCGCTCGCAGATTCTGAAGCAAAGCTGCGCATCACCTTCGCGACTATGGCAGACGGAATAGTGATCGTCGGGTTGGACGAGAAGGTTATAGATTGCAATGAAGCCATATTACGCCTCACCCAACGATCGAGGGAAGAGATAATAGGAAAACCGTCAGCGGATCTCCTCGCTCCTGAATTTCGTTCACAGATCCCCGATGCACGTAAGTTCCTCGTCGGATCTATCCTCACCAGAACAATGCCTGGTCTTAGGGAAAAAGGAGGCGTCCGCACCGACTCGCAATTGCTCCGGAAAAATGGAGAAAGTGTTGACATAGAAGCTAATATTTCCGTGATTGAAGATGCTGTGGGACAACCGGCCGCGCTTCTCATAGTCGCACGAGACGTCACTGAGCGCAAGAAAATGGAGCACCAGCTCAACAGCACACTCGCTGATCTCCAACGATCCAACGCTGAACTTGAACAGTTTGCTTACATCGCTTCACACGACCTGCAAGAACCGCTTCGCATGATAGCGAGTTACATTCAACTAATTGAGGAGGACTATAAAGAAAAACTTGACGCTGACGCTGACCAATACATCGCATTTGCCGTCGAAGGCGCGAAACGAATGCAAACGCTCATCAATGACCTTTTAGCGTATTCGCGTGTGGGCACGCGGGGAGAGCCGCTCATGCCCACCAGCATGAAAAGCGTCCTCTCCGAAGCGATTGCGAATCTTGAAGTCGCGATAGAAGAGAGCCACGCAGTTGTCACGCATGACCAATTGCCGACCGTGCTCGGTGACGAATCCCAGCTTATTCAGCTTTTCCAGAACCTGGTAGGCAATGCTATAAAGTTTAAGAGCGATGATGCCCCGGCAATTCACGTTGGCGTAGAGGAAACAAAAGACGACTGGGTGTTTTCGGTGCGCGACAACGGCATCGGCATTGACATGAAATACGCAGAACGGATTTTTACCGTATTTCAACGCCTCCACTCGCGTGAGGAATACGCGGGAACGGGCATCGGACTTGCCGTCGTTAAGAAGATAGTTGAGCGTCACGGGGGGCGTATATGGGTCGAATCAACGCCAGCAAAAGGCTCGACGTTTTACTTTACGCTTCGAAAAAGGGGGGATAGTATGTTATGAGCGACCGAAATAACGTGAATTACATAGAAATTTTGTTGGTGGAGGACAATCCAGGTGACGTCGTTCTGACCAGGCGCGCTCTCAAGGCCGGCAAAGTGCTCCACAACTTGCACGTCGCAAATGACGGAGAAGCCGCACTTGCCTTCTTGCACGATGTCGAATATGAGCAAACTCCGCGCCCCGATCTGATCATGCTCGACCTCAACCTGCCAAAGGTGAGCGGTCGCGAGGTGCTCGAAAAGATCAAATCCAACGATGCGCTTGCGAGCATACCGGTCGTCGTATTGACGACGTCCAAAGCTGAGGAGGACATCCTGGAAGCATACGAATTACACGCCAACAGCTTTATCACCAAGCCTGTTGACTGGCAACAATTTATGAACGTAATACGGTTTATCGAAGATTACTGGTTCACGGTGGTGAAGCTTCCGAAGCGGACGCACTGAGAATGTACGCACGTGATCGAGCGCTTAACGTCCTTCTCGTCGAGGACAACCCTGGTGATGCTCACCTCATACAGCGGCTTCTGACTAAGTCATCCGCGACAAAGCACGCGCTTGAAACAGTGGATCGTCTCAATGCTGGGATAGAACGGTGCGGCCATGGGAGTGTCGACGTTGTGCTGCTCGATCTGGGTCTTCCTGACAGCCAGGGCTTCGCCACCGTCGCCACGATGCGCGCCGCAGCACCGCACGTGCCGATCATCGTGTTGACCGGTCTCAACGATCTGGAGTTGGCGGTGCACGCTGTGCGTGAGGGTGCCCAGGACTACCTCGTGAAAGGTATGGTGACGGCAGATACCCTGGAACGAGCCATGTACTACGCTATAGAGCGCAAAAACCTTGAAGAGCAGCTTACGCAGTACTCTGAGCACCTTGAAGAACTGGTGGAGCAAAAAACGGCTGAGCTCAAGCGAGCGGAACGCCTGGCGGCTATCGGACAAATGGCGGCAATGGTCGGACACGATCTCCGCAGCCCGTTACAGGCCATTCTCAACACTATTTACCTCGAGAGAAAACAGGTCGACCTCCTCGAAGGGTACCTCGCGCCTCGCAAGGCTCCGAGCGCGCAGGAGCTCCGCGGCGGCTTGGACAAGCTCGACGAACAAGTCGCGTACATGAGCTCCATGGTAACCGATCTGCTCGACTTTGCTCGAACGCCGAACCCGAAAATCACACACACCAGCGTAGACCAACTCATCGACGATGCCCTTGGTCGCGTTGTGGCGCCGAACAACGTCGAGATCCAAAAGAAGCTTGATCCGAGCCTGCCCGATATCGACGTCGATCCGTTCCTTATGCAGCGCGCGCTGACAAACATTATTGGCAACGCGTTCCAAGCAATGCCTGAAGGCGGCACCCTTAGCATCGTGACCAGGAAAAACGGACAGAGCGCCTCCATAGAGGTGGCTGACACGGGAATGGGCATCCCGCCGGAAAATATAAGCAAACTTTTCGAACCGCTGTTCTCCACAAAATCTCGAGGTGTCGGGCTCGGCTTAGCCATCGTGAAATCCATAGTTGACGCTCACGGCGGGACCATTACCGTCGAGAGTGACCTCGGCCGAGGTTCGACGTTCTGCATCGCCCTGCCGCTTCACGGCTGAAATCAGCAGATCACGACGACGATTGTTCTTCAAAGAGCTATTACCGGTTGGTCGTGAACTCAGAAGTGCTACCATGCGGTGAGCTAGCGCAGCGCTCCGCGAAAGTGCTATTGCTGGTTTTTTTTACTAGGCGGAAAAACACGTACGAGAGGCTCATTTAAACAACAACACTCAGTGCTCTTTGTTCATAGATTAGATACGTATTTAAGCTCCAACAAGGGATAGATACCGAGATGCCCTGACGTCGTTTAAGGCACAAAAAACATGTCTCAAACGAAAAGATCCGTTTACGCCAACGCCTTATGGGGGCTGATTACGCGGATTCCTCATTATGTTAAGCGATTCCCTGAACTCATTCGGGACCCGGTGTATCGCAGTTCATCATTTTTGAGCTTAGGAAGTGTTTTTTCTATTGGTGCGGGCTTTCTTTTTTGGCTTGTAGCTGCGCGATCCTATTCCGTCCAAGAGGTGGGGGTGGCAACTGCGCTCATCTCCGCGTTAAACCTCGTATATTTCGCTGCGAAGTTGGGTTTCGATAATGCCCTCATACGTTTCTTCCCCTCAGAGGACAAAGCTAAAGTGCTCAATACGTGCCTAAGCGTCACCGTCGTTGGCTCGTTTCTTGTAGGGTTGTTGTTTATCCTCGTCTCACCCTACGTTGGCTTCGCGTCGTCGTCGCTGGGCAGCTTCAATTTTGGCATCTTTTTCATCGCGTTAGCGTGCACGCAGTCAATGGTGTTTATCCTATCAAACGCATTCATAGCGCTGCGCAAATCCGAGCTTTTCTTCTTACAAAACGTTGTCCTAGCGGCACGCATTCCACTATTGATCCCTCTGGCAATCCTGGGTACATTTGGCATCTTTGGCGCGTGGGGGGTATCTTTTTTCATTACCGCCGTCGTATCATTTGCGTTCGTCGCGAAGTACGCGAAAGTGAATTTCAGAATCGACAAGGATTTTTTTAGAACATCGCTCCGGTTCTCGTGGTGGAACTACATCGCAGAACTGTTCAGAAAAGGCCCCCTCCTCATACTCCCTATCATGATTCTCGCCATGGTCGGGCCGGCAAATGCCGCGTATTACTACATTGTCAGTTCGATTGCTAATGTGTTATTCATAATACCCGACGCGCTCAGTACATCGCTCTTCGTCGAAGGAAGCCATGGGGAAAGTCTGCGAGCCAATGCAAAAAAAGCGCTCATAGCAGCGTTCGCGTTGCTTGTACCTGCTGTTGCGGTCGCTTACCTGTTTGGCGGAGTATTGTTAGGGCTTTTTGGACCGAACTACGTCCAAGCAATCAACATTCTGCGACCTTTAGCGCTTTCAAGCTTTTTCATTGCGATCTATTACATCTTCGTTCCTATTCAGAACGTGCGGATGCGCGTGGAGAGCATAGCGTTGTTGAATCTCGTTGGTTTTGTACTACTCCTAGGTCTATCATATTTCTTCATATTGCGCTTTAACGTGGTTGGCGTCGGTTACGCTTGGTTCATAACCTATGCGATCATCGCCTTAATAACCGTCGGATATGCAAAATGGCAGCACTGGATTTGACGCGCGATTCGACGTGTGTTTGGAGAGACTGGATAGTACGAGGCTCTACGAAGAGCGTTCAACTAGATTGCCCGGGCGGTGCGAGGGCTGCTTGTCAGAGTACCAATTGCCTTACGTTTTATTATGTACAAACCTCAGCCCCTACTACCTGAAGGCAACAAGTGTCATCCCTTTTCACGCGCTTGCCGAGTCACTTTTCGTTACACACGTCCTGCTGCTTCACTAGACCAAGAAATTTAATAATAGCGGGCCGATATAAGAACGGGTCTTTTCAGGTTCCGGCTTGCGTGGTCGACTGGGATACCGACTTCAAAGAGCGGACTGCGTGAGAATACGTGATGACTCGACGTTGTAGATGAGTGTGTACAGCCATGCCGGCGAACCAACGCTTCCGTAGCGGAAAACTTGCGGTAGTAGCGTTGGTGCTGTTGGTCGCTGTATTCCTAGCGGTGCTTTTTTCAGGCTTGCTACCCGCGCCAAACCGCGGCGACAACTTTACTGAGTTTTACCTAGTGGGGCCGGACAACAAGATGCACGATTACCCAAAAAATGTGACTGCAGGCAGTGAAACACTCGTCCACGTTGTCATAACCAATCGCGAGAAGACAGATACGAATTACACGCTGTATGCGCAATACAGCAGCGATAATCAAACTATTCCGTTTTATCGAGAACGACTTACCTTGACCGATTCACAAACCGCTGAAAGAAACGTTACAGTACGGCCGGCAATCGATGCTGCGCAGTTGCGGGTGGATTTCCTTTTGTATAAGAACGACGCCTTAGACACTCCATACTTGACCTGTCGCCTTTGGTTGAATGTAACGAGCGCAGCCGTTGCCACGTGACCGTCCGTACGTGATCTCACGTTTTTGACCGGCAGCGACTTGTGCCGCCCAGAACGACCCGCTCTCGTGACTTTCTGGGTGCTTTTAGCGTCACGTGACGCGTTATTTAGCTTTGTGAGTGGACGGCAGGTGCAAGTCACAATGTCTCGAGTTTTGTCTTCTAGTACGATATGAGTGGCATAAATTAGTATATATAAC
>PMYA01000064.1:1560-6949 GCA_003170935.1 Methanobacteriota archaeon | reverse complement strand
AAATTATGGTTCTCACTCTACCCGATCGAGTCGCAGCTAAAACAAAATTTAATTAAATGATGCAAAGCTTTGCTAAGATTTAACTAATGAAGAGGCTATAGGAGACCAGAGATGGTACTAAAAGAGTCGGACGCTCGAATAATCACAGAAGCACTTGGTCACCCGCCGAATGAAGTCGAAGCAGCGATATTCGAGAATCTCTGGTCGGAGCATTGCGCTTATCGAACAAGCAAACCACTCTTGCAGAAAATGCCGTCCGGCGGAGAAATGGTCGTTGTAGGCCCTGGTGATGATGCAGCCATCATCAAGGTAAACGACGGACTCGCACTCGCCATAGCTATGGAGAGTCATAATCATCCTTCATACGTCGATCCGTACGATGGAGCTGCTACCGGAGTGGGCGGGATCGTTCGTGATGTAATTTCGATGGGAGCTCAACCAATAGCCCTCATGGACTGCCTTTATTTTGGAAATGTGGAAAAAGAGAAGAATCGGTACCTATTTGAGCACGTCGTTCAAGGTATCAGCGACTATGGTAACTGCATAGGCGTCCCTGTGGTTAACGGAGAAGTTTTCTTTCATCCGAGTTATGATGGAAATCCGCTTGTTAACGTAGTTTGCGTCGGCCTTTGCCAAGTTGAAAAACATGTTACCGGCCGCATAAAAAAGGTTGGCAGTAAAATTATCCTTATCGGGTCATCTACTGGCCGCGATGGCCTTGGTGGTGCATCGTTTGCTTCCCGTGATCTCAGTGAAGAATCAGAAGCATCTGATCGTCCTTCGGTCCAAATAGGCGATCCTTATACCGAAAAACTGCTCATCGATGCAACGCTAGAAGCGATCAACCAAGGTTACGTTCTGGCATGTCGTGATCTCGGGGCTGCTGGTTTGTCTGGTGCATCTTCCGAGATGTGTTCAACGCTTGGCGGACGTATTACGCTAGACGCCATTCCTTTGAGAGAGACCGGAATGACGCCTCGAGAGATATTAGTGTCAGAGTCACAAGAACGCATGGTTTTAGAGGTTTCGCCGGAGCACGTTAACAATGTGCTTGCCATCGCCCATAAATATGATTTAAATGGTGCCGTCATTGGCGAAGTGATCGAAGAACCATATTATATCGTTGAGTTTCGTGGCGATGTTGTTGCAAATATCCCGATAAAACTACTAACTGAAGGGGCGCCGCTTTGTATACCAGAGTTCCCAAAAGTGGAACAACGAAGCAAAAAGCCGGCAGTCCGTGGAGTGACGCTTCAAGAAAAGGCATTGGAAGTGTTTAACTCGTTAAACATCGCTTCAAAAGAGTGGGTTTATAGCCAGTATGATCATGAGGTCCAAACGCGGACCATTGTCAAGCCAGGCGAAGGGGCTGCAGTTATCTCGATAAACTCTTCTCTAGGTATCGCGCTATCTTCTGGTTGTAATCCTACGCAAGTGGCGGTAAATCCATTTAACGGAGCGGCTGTCACTGTTTTAGAGAATGCAATGAATTTAGCGGTAAAGGGAGCAACACCAATCGCTTTTGTCAACTGTCTCAACTTCGGTAATCCAGAAAAGGAAGCGATCTTTTACCAGCTTGAACAAGCTGTAAACGGACTTTCTTACGCTGCACGCATCATCGAAACGCCCATTGTTGGTGGAAATGTTTCGCTATATAATGAAAGCGAAGAGTTCCACACCGCCATAATCCCAACACCTTCAATCGGAATGGTAGGAATTCTTAACGACATATCTAAGGTCCCCTCAGCTTTTTTCAACAAAGAAGGAGACGCCATAATAATAGTCGGCGACACATATCCAGAATATGGAGGATCAGAGTTCGCTGAACTTTTTGGGATAGAGGGCGTCGCTCCTAAGCCACGTATGGATACCAAGAAAAATATTAAAGCGCTTGTGGAGGCTATAGAAACCGGAAAAATCTCTTCTGCTAACGATATTGGACGCGGGGGTATTCTGATTGCGCTTGCACACATGTGTACAGGTTTTGGCGCGAGCATTGACTTAACTCATATCTTGGGGGAAGAGAACGAGCTGTTTTCAGAGACGTGTGGAAGGGCGATTTTGACCGTTAGAAACAAAGATCTCGTTTCCATCCTAACTTTACTTGAGGCGCGGGGCGTCACATTCGCTTCAATTGGAACTGTCGTGAAGGGGCGCCTCTCTATAACAATTGGCGATAACAAGCTAACATTCCCGTTAGAACTTGTCAAGCAGAGTCTCAATACCTTGAGTGACAGTATGAGGGGCTAAATAGAGCTTGCACCCGTGTAGCTCCCACATCCACTATGTTAAGCGTGAACCTGATTTATGGAACGTACGGTGAGAGCGGGATCCGAACCAGCATTGAAAATACCAAGCGGATGTTGAGACTGCTGGAGCCAGACGGAGTGCGCTTTTACAAAAACGCTTTTAAGATTTGCGATGTATTGCACGCACACACGTTCGGACCGATAGCACTTTTGTTAGTGCTTTTTCACAAAGCTTTACACAAAACAGTTATACTGCATGCACATACGACGCCACAAGATGTTGCGAACAGCTATTTTGCGTCAAACTTGATCAGCGTCTGCTTAAAAGGGTATCTACACCTTTACTATAATCTAGCAGACGTCTGTATCGTTCCTTCCAAACACACTAAAGACGTCCTAATAAAAACGCTGAAAATTAAGCGTAGAATTGAAGTAATAAGTAACGGCATTGATTTGAGCCTTTATGTGTGCAATGAGAGGCGCGCTTCTGAATTTAAAACGCAATACGCTTTGGATGTCCGACCGGTGGTGTTCTCATTAGGATTAGTTTTTTTGCGAAAAGGCATAGTTGACTTCGTCACCGTCGCTAAGCGGCTCCCGCATTTTCAGTTTGTTTGGGTTGGAAGAATCGTTACATGGCCGTTTTTCCCCCGCGCTGCTAGAAAAGTGATCGCAACTGCTCCGAAAAATGTACTGTTTACCGGCAGAGTAAGCAATATTTGCAAAGCTCTAAGTGCGGCTAAAGTCTTTGTTTTTCCCAGCTACGAGGAGAATCAAGGGATTGCTGTTCTTGAAGCAGCTGCATGTGGCTTACCCCTAATCTTACGCGATTTACCAGTTTATAGCGACTTCGTTGATAGGCAAAATTGTATCAAATTCACGACAGTTGATGGATTTGAAACTGCAATCACGGAACTTATAAAACACGAGTCAGTTGCACAAGCGCTCGGCGAAAATGCTCGAGAGACTGCACAAATTCACGATGTCCATGTACTGAGCAAAAGGCTGCTTCAGGTCTATCAAACGGGAAAAAGACTTAGTGCTGCATAGTAAGCGAAGTAGCTAAAAAGGAAAGCTTTATAGGCCAAATGTCCTCTACTACCTCTGTTCAAAAATGCTGAGGAATTCAAATTGCACATAGGTGAAGCTTTAATTGGCAACGAACCTGAAATGGCCCACGTTGATCTCCTTATAGGAAAGAAGGAAGGCCCAGTCGGGCAAGCGTTTGCTAGCGGATTATCGCACCTTTCTAAGGGGCACACCCCGCTTCTTGCTGTAATTAAACCAAATTTGTTGACAAAGCCTGCAACCCTTATTGTGCCTAAGGTTACGCTACAAGACTCAGAACAGATAACGAAGGTATTCGGCCCCGCTCAAGCTGCTGTTGCAAAAGCAGTCGCAGACGCTGTCGAAGACGGAGTTATCGCAAAGGAATTGTGCGAGCAATACGTAGTTATCGTATCAGTCTATGTGCATCCCGATGCGCAGGACTATGAAAAAATTTACCGTTATAACTACGGAGCTACTAAGTTGGCAATAAAACGAGCATTAAGCGACTTTCCTTCGGTGGAAAAGGTTCTCTACGAAAAAGACCGGTCGCTCCACCCTGTCATGGGATTCAAAGTCACGCGTCTATGGGACCCACCGTACCTGCAGGTAGCATTAGATTTGACTGAGTTAAGCTCAGTATTAAACGTTATAGATAAACTGCCTATAAGCGATCATATAATCCTTGAAGCAGGAACGCCCCTTATCAAGCGTTATGGGCTAGGGATCATCAAAGAAATGCGAAAAGCTCGATCGAGTGCCTTTATCGTAGCCGACCTAAAAACCCTTGACACCGGGAACCTAGAAGCGCGATTGGCTGCGGATGAGGCTGCGGATGCAGTTGTGGTTTCTGGACTTGCGCCTACATCAACGATTGATAATGCTATAGAAGAAGCAAACAAGACTGGTATTTACGTTATAATAGACATGTTAAATGTCGATAAGCCAGAAAACGTACTCAAGGCGCTGAAGAATAAACCCGATATCGTGGAACTTCACCGAGCAATAGACGCTGAAGATACGGCACACGCTTGGGGTAACATCGCAAACATAAAGAAATACGCAAAATTAGTCGCCGTAGCAGGAGGGGTACGACAAGATAACGTAGAAGATGCTCTAAAGTCGGGAGCGGACATCCTGGTAGTTGGACGTGCCATTACGGCAGCACGAGACGTGGAAGGTGCTGCGCGCGTCTTTCTAGAAGGATTAAAGCAGAGCGATATCGATCAATATAGGGTTAAAACTGATTTTTAGGTCAAAAGTGCGAGTTCCGTCACGTCGGTTTCGCCCTATATCAACATTTATTTTTTTTAGCTGGCACATACGGAAAACAAGTGTCAAATTATGTAGTCTTGATAATTTTTAGGAACGGACAACATTTCGTAGTAGCTAACTAACGAACAACGCTAAAACAGCTGCTAAGCCCAATATGGAGGTTTAAGCGTGAAAACACTTATTGTAGTAAATTTTAAGACGTATGCAGAGAGCACGGGGGCCAACGCCGTGCAACTAGCAACGATCGCAGAAAAAGTCTCAGCAGAATCAGGCGTAGAAATGATTGTTGTCCCGCAAGTGATTGATGTATTTCAAATAGCGCATCAAGTAAGCATTCCAGTGTACGCGCAACACGTCGATGGGATACAATTTGGGGGCAATACAGGGCATATACTAGCTCAAGCACTTGCAGAGGCTGGAGCACAGGGGACGTTGATTAACCACTCTGAAAGGCGCCTTAACTTAGCAGAAATAGATGCAGCAAATCAAGCCGCTAAGCGTGCTCACTTAACTACCGTAATCTGCACTAACAACATAACAACGACCAAGGCAGCCGCTTCGCTTGGCCCAGATTTCGTGGCTATTGAGCCTCCTGAGCTAATTGGCTCGGGGATACCAGTATCAAAAGCAAATCCAGAAGTGGTTACGGGGGCTGTGGAAGCAGCATCTGGTGTAAAAGTCCTCTGTGGCGCAGGCATCTCAAAAGGAGAAGATGTGAAGGCTGCGATCGAGCTTGGAACCGATGGTGTGCTTCTTGCTTCAGGCGTTACTAAGGCAGATAATCCTGAGGCGGCCCTGCGAGGCTTAGTTGAGTATAT
>PMYA01000064.1:0-1554 GCA_003170935.1 Methanobacteriota archaeon | reverse complement strand
TAAAGACGCCTACACCTTTAATCGCTGATGCCATGGACGGCCGTAATACGTTAAGTTGTCTACGACCTGTTTTACCAGGTATGGCAATTGTAGGCCCTGTGGTAACTGTAAAAACCGACCCGACGGACTGGGGAACTGTAGTGAGTGCAATAGAAGCTGCTTCGCAGCGTGACGTGCTTTTTATTGACAGTTCTGGGTCAAACGTAGCTGTTTGGGGGGGACTCACATCGCGCGCTGCGCAACAGCGTGGGGTCGCAGGAACAATAGTTTATGGAAGCTGTCGTGATATTCCTACCATAGAAACCCTTCATTATCCGGTATGGGCAAAAGGAATTACTGCACGAGCTGGAAGACCGTTAAATAAGGGAGAGGTTAACGTTCCGGTATGCGTCGGAGGACTAGTGGTAAAACCGGGTGATCTAACAAAAGCTGACGTTCACGGAGTTGTTATAATTCCGTCGAACGAAGTAGCGTCAGTCGCAAAAAGTGTTAAAGAGATATTAGGTAAGGAACGCTTTATAGAGCGAGGAATTAAAGAGGGGCACAATTTAAGTCAATTGCTGACAGATTTTCCATCCAGATACCCGTATATATAGCATTAGCCCCTAAAAAAAAACAATGGTTGGAAGTGTGCTCGCAGACGTTTTCCTGCACAAAATGCCAACGTTACTGCTGCTTGCTATTCGAACGTACGATCGAACTTATATTTCAGTGTTAGCTAAGGAATGTGACTGTACGTACCCTCATGCGGTGAAAACTCTTTGGAACATGGAAAAGCTCGGCTTAGTCCAATCGGAAAAGGTCGGCAGGGTAAAATACGTTCGGTTGACAGACCACGGCAAGACTGTTGCCGACTCACTTAATGCCCTTATGCACAGCTTGGACGTTAATGATGCACCGCGGAGAGATGACGTAGCATATATCAATCGAAAGATAAATAACGTTATTCGCAAAGTTGAAACGATTCAAAAAGAGCTTAAGGCCAAAAATTACGTTAGCCGCGAAGAAGGCATACGCTTTAACCGACGGCTTGGACCTTATTATCGTGAACTCAACGCGATCCATCTTCTTTTAGAAGCACAGCCTACCAGCCCGCTCCGCGCAAAAGTCGATGCGCTAACAAAGACGATAGACAAATTAAAAAAAGAGATAGCTACAAGACAAGCGTTACAACCTGCAGCTACCTGATTGGATAGAAGTCCTTGACGCGTGTGGTATCGTCTAAAAATGGCGTTGAGGCTTCATATAGGATGGTATCAGTACTTGCGACAATCGTATGTCTTTCGTAAGGTTTTATATGGATCGTGTCTCCGGTCTCGAAATACTCTTTTCGATCGTCAAATTCAATATAACCAGTCCCTCGCATAATGAGCATGGTTTCGTCTTTGTTCTTGTGAAAGTGATAAGACGATTGGTATCCTTCACGAATATACAGCTCTTTTAGCAAATAAAGCTCAGTAATTATCTGTACCTTCTCATATCCCCAAGGTTTTACAGTTTTGTTTTTAAACTCTGTGCTTACCCTTTGTTTACCATCTTCTGTATAAAGAGTAC
>PMYA01000112.1 GCA_003170935.1 Methanobacteriota archaeon | reverse complement strand
GGAATGGGATATGAAATTGCCAAACTCTTTGCAAAAGAGGGGGCATCAGTCGTCGTAATCGCAAGGAGAAAAGAAAGATTGGCAGCCCTAGTAACTCAAATAGAAGTTGACGGTGGAAAGGCCGTTGCCGTGCCTGGAGATGTCACTCATCAAGAAGATGTCGAGAATGCTGTTAACACGGCTGTACAAGAATTCGGAAAACTCGACATCGTCGTCAACAATGCAGGAGTGATGGATAAAATGAAGCCTGTTACGGAAACGGACGACGCATTATGGAATTCGGTACTCGGCACCAATCTAACTGGGCCAATGCGCTTTTTTAGAGCCGCTATTCCACACATGCTCAAAAACGGCGGGGGGGCGTTCATCACCACGTCGTCTCTTGGCGGCTTACACGGAGCGCGCGCGGGAGCGGCTTACACGGCGTCAAAACACGGGGTTCTTGGACTCGCGAAAAACGTGGCGTTTATATACGCTGACCAGAACATTCGATCGAACGTTATTGTCCCTGGCGGCGTTAACACCGAAATTAATCGAGACATGGATGAATGGAGTGAACTGGGGGGGCAACAATGTTCGATGGGTTTGGAGACGATGCCGCGACTTGGCGAACCTGCGGAGGTTGCCCCGCTGGCGCTGTTCCTCGCTTCCGATGAGGCGACCTTTATCAACGGTGCGGTCGTCGCGGCTGATGCCGGCTGGGACGCTTATTAGGAGCAGCGTGAAGCTACCAGGATTGGACGAATGTTTTTAGTAAAAACTTGAACCGCAACGCCGGCAGGTTTCTGTTGTGTCGGCGCCGAGTGATTGAGAGACAGTTCCTGCACAACACGGTCTACTCCCATCAGATTAATGATACGCTGTAGGGCGTGCAGAACGCCCGCTAGTAGGGGTGTTTGTAGTCACGGGAACGCGGGCGGATAACCCTTGTTGCCGCTAGAGGGACAGCTTGGCCATCCAGCAGCATTTGACAGACACCCTTCAACCGTTTTGTTAACAAATGAGAAGATTGGCTGCACACCACGAAGGTAGGTGCGGAGCTCGACCGGACGACGGGTGCTGCCAAACCATACCATATTACAGCGCTGATCTCGCGAGAGTGGCGGAGGATTACGTTTGCAATCGCGTAATCCACTAAGCTCGAGTGAGCACCACAAACGGCAAGATCCGTCGATATGGCCTAAATAGCGCCTGAGCCCTGAAAGTTAACAGGTGTGCTACTGTCTAGCGTTCGATGTTATCGGGCTTCGTCCGAGCTATCGCGCTTGTATGTGATCGTCTTAATGAGGAGTTATTCCCCTGCGAGGGTTTTAGCGAGGTCGTCCCCTGCGAGGATTTTAGCCAGGTCGTCCCCCCACGCTGCAACGACCTCCTCTTTCTTCATTGTCTTCGCTTTCTGCCTTGCTACGCGGTTATATTCTTCGGGACCCCCCATACGGTCGAGGATCGTCTGACCGAGTATCTCGGCACTTTGGAAAAAGACATTCATACGTTCCTGCGTTGCAGGTGCGAACCACTGCATAGTACGACTCTGTAGTCCGTTATTGAAGGGGACTCCCTCATAATAGCGTATCGATCCGGGAATCGCGTTGTAGTACAAATCGAGGCACGACTCGCCAAATTCACTGATGGGGAGCCCGCTCGCTGCCGTTAGCGAACAAGTCTGTGGTATGTAGGCCGGCGTCCACATGCCATCGATCAATACCTCGACCTCTGATTCAGGAACCGCACCTCCCATCATATCCATAGCGTTTTCCATGAACGGATCTACGCTTATCCCTGCTCCTCTATACGGATCGAACTCCAGCTTAAAATCCATAAAACGGGTCTTTATCCCTGCACTCCTGCATAAGACAGCGTAGGCGTTGTTGAGTTGCCAGCAGAAGCCCTTTCCTATCCTCACAGTCTCTCCGGCGTCGTACCAGCCAGCCATCTCCCACCACATGCTGTTCTTTATCCACCAGTACGCTGCCTCCGCGTACTCCCGGTCAGAGAGCTCAAAAGCGCCTAAGTCGTGGGCGCGTGCGACAACCTGTGGGTCGCCGGGGTTACACCACCGCACCGGCCTGAGGTACGACTCTTTTGACCTGCAGTACTTCATGCCTTGGCGGTACTCCGGCAGTTCAAATTTACGGGCCGAGGGGACGTAGCGCGGCTCATCAGGATCCATTTTCCTCATAGTTGACAAAATAGCCGGTACATTTCTAAGCATCTGCCATCGCCCGATTTTCTCATATTTATACGTTTCATCCTCTGCCATGGGCCGATCTCCTTGTGCGGCGTATGCGCTTTTTCGAGCTTCTCATTTCACTCTAGTTAAATTACCGAGACCGCACGAATATAAAGTTTGGGGTTTTTTTAGCGAAACCGCCTCAGTCTTGTGCTCTGAAAATGACTGTCAAGGGCGCCGCGCAAAAAAAATCGGCCACCACTATGGCCGCAGGCGATGCAGCTGGGTTCATCATCAAACGGAGCTAACTGGGCCTTCCGCCTTGACCATCGTTCAAACCGCACACTTACCATCACCTCCAGACAGGCTGTTTCTCTATGTTCTATAAGTCTACAGATAGGGGATTGATTGTCAGCGTCCTTGAGAAATTTATCGATAATATATGAAACAAGTAGCAAGTAAACAAGCAAATTTCTCTTCAGGATGGCACAGGCAAACCCACACCTATAAGCAGGGTATCCAGAATGTACAAGATAAAAATCGGTGCTTTCGACCATCGAAAAAGGAGGAAAAAATGGTACTCAATGAGAATTCAAAAATGAGAGAAATTAGAGCCAACCCAGAAGCCAAAGCCGTCTTGGAAAAGTACTCCCCGGGCATGTGGGACAATCCCCAGATGAAGTTGGTTGATCATATGTCGCTCAAGAAGCTCGTTGCTTTCCCGCAATCCAAACCCTTGAAAGATAACCTTCCTGAGATCTTGGAACAATTTTCCAAGATAGGATAACCTTTCCCCCGTACCGGCCATCAAAGGCGGCGTGATACGACTTACACACGATCAGTTAGCAAACTCAATAAAGCACTTATATTCTTATTCTTTTTCCGATCCTACAAACAGCTTGGCACGAATTCAAACCTTGACGGAAAGCAAGCGTAAGGTCCAGTTGTTTCTGTAAATTTACTATGTCGCCCATTAAATCGTTTTTTAAGTCGGAAAGACAAGCTCTCTTCCAGAGTTTTAAGCCGTGATCTTAACGTTTCGACTTCTTTTTGAAGCTCTGCAGCCTCAGGAGTAACGGTGATGCATCACCAACAGCGCAATGATGACAATGACGATAAAAACGATGGCAGCAAGAGCAGGAGCCAATAGTCAATCAGAGGACGACTCGTTTGAGCTTCCGTTTGTCCCCCCGCTCCCTGAGTTTGCCCTACGCTTGGTGCGATCTGCACAACCGTCCCGTTTGCGCGGTCATTTGCAGTCGCACTGACTACATATTGTCCTGGTTTTGTAAAGGTGAATGATGCCTGTGCTTGCCCATCACTAAGGTTAGCCTGCGGCGCCTGGTAACGTTTAGGTCAAGAAAAGAAGGGAAGAGAAAAGCATGCCTTAAATGCACAATCCTAAACGTACAATTTCTATTCTAAATACTGATTTGGCCTGCAAAATTTGGTATGCGCAGAATTCGAAAAACCGGCTTCTGATCTAAGACAGACGTTGTGTCGCTCGTGATATCCCCCGATAAGCTGTGCGTATTCATCGTGATTCTCGCAGCAACGTAATGACGATCTTTTTGTGAAGGGAGTCATCTGCGAGAAAAAAGCATCAGGGCTTCTTAACGTGTATTCAAACAGATTCAATCACTATCTGCCGACAATGCAACAGGTCAGAACAGCGTTCAAATTTTACGAGGCCTTCAATCGCGAGCGTGAAGGACGTTACGCTATCCTTACTCTGCTGGTAGCTAAGGTGTGGGTGTCGGTGTGGGTGTCGGTGTGGGTTCCAGCGTGGGTTCCGGCGTCGGTGTGGGCGTCGGTGTGGGCGTCGGTGGTATGGGCGCGGGTGTCGGTGTAGGCGTCGGTGGTATGGGCGTGGGAGTTGCCGTTGGAGTCGGTGTTGGCGTCGGTATTGGCGTCGGTGTCGGCGACGGTGTTGGCGTTGGAGTCGGTGTTGGCGCGGGGGTGGTCGTTGTGGAGCTTATCACAACAATGTCGTCTAACTGCGTCACCCGAGAGACGATCAAGCTGGAAGGGCTTTGTGAGGTATTCTCGTACATTCTAATGACCGTTGCGTTATGCCCTGTTGCTTGCTGGTAGATAGTAGCATTCACATTTGCGATCTGAACTTGAGAATAGCCGGTGAGATTGTAAGCGTTGAAAAACGCGGTTGACGCGTTAATAGAGGGCAGACGCATCGCGGTCTTATTGATGGACACCGTGTTGTTTGCACCCTTCAGGCCACCCTCGGCGTGAACGATGAGGGCGGTGCTGTTGTTCCACGTGACCCCCCACTTGTTGATGGTGATGTTTCGCGCGGTATCGTTATAGTCAGCGGCAACGAATTTTTCGAGCACCGCGTCGTGCGTCACGGGCGAACTCTGAGGGGCGGTCGGGTAATTTGGATATGATGATGTGTTGGCACATCCGGCCGTAACACTCGCGAATAGGACAATAATTAGCAAGGTGCACAGCACTTTTTTTTGCATCCGCTTGATATACTTCACTCTCATATTTGAAATACCCCCCTCCAGTTTGGGTGATACCGCTTGAGTTTGGGCTATACTGCTCAAAAAGGAAGCTTTTCTTTATACGCTCTCCTTTTTTGTTTAGTCGCGTCTGCAATAAGCTCACTGCGTGGGTTCTCTTATATCCTGCAATCGAGCTTGCATGTCGTAACTCACGAAGTTATGTGCTAGCGCTCAAACGGAATTAGTCAATTAGCACTACATCGACTTGTTAAGCATCTAAGTCTGTTTATCTGAGACATGAATGTTGATATATTCAGGCACCGCTCGAGCAACCCGACCGTCAAAGAAGAAAAAAGGCTTATTTTGCTTAGAGGCTTTAATGCGGCTATACGATACCTCAATCTCTGGATATGGCTCGTGTGTTTCACCAGGGCGGAATATTAAGCTCTTCTGTACTTCGACGTAATACAAATAAGTCCAAGCTGGCTTCATTATGGGCCACGTCTCAGAACTATGTATGACACGTTCAGCTCGGTTTAAACATATTGGCAGCGTTAGAGGCATTTTACAACTCTCACTTTTTGTTAGACTTCATCAGTTAGTGAGAATTTATCTGGCGAGATTTATTTAAGTAACGAGATAAAAATATATCTAGCAAGTCGGTAGCCGGGAATTTGCCTTTTTGTATAAACTCATAGTTTCGCCCCCAAAAGAAGCGCAAAATGACAATCTTTAAGATACAAAACGTATCTTTTGTATCATGTGACTAAAATACCCGATTATCTTGAGAAAGAACAGGTCGATGAGATACTCAACGCTGCTAAAACTTGTAATCATCGGGATTACTTACTGCTCCGGTTTATGTGGCGAACCGGCGTACGCGTCAGTGAGGTTATAAACGTTACTCCGAAGGATATCGAATATAAGAACGGTGTCGTTAACATCCGAAAGGCTAAGGGAGGGCGACAGCGGAGAGTGCCTCTTGACCCAGATACCCTTCAAATGCTCTTCGACTATGTTTTAGCACTAAATATCCCAGAGGATCAGCCCGTTTTTCCTATTCAAAGAAATCGAGTATTTAGCATCGTCAAAAAATATGGGAATATGACAAGAGTTAACATACATCCGCACACCCTGCGACATAGTTTTGCTATTAATATGGTTCATAGCGGGACAGATTTAAGGCGATTACAGCTCATGCTAGGGCATACTTCGCTAAACACGATTACACCGTACTTGCAGTTTGTGGATTGGGGCGCCAATGAACTCAATGACAGGGCGCTGTTTTAATACACTCTGGAAAGCCGGCCCTATTAAAAAAAGAAAAAGCCGGCAAACTCCTTCACGAATAGAAATTTCCTGGACACCTTGTCATCATCCGCTGCCTGAGCATGTATATGACGTGTATATGCATTATTGGGCGGATGTGCGGTTAGCGTGTGAAGATGCCCGCACCGAGCAACGATTTGTATGAAAGTAAGAGAACAGGTAACGACGAAGCGATCATGTATATTTTTCCTTCAGTCCTCGTGCAAATGCCCGTGCGCCCTCCAGATCGTCCTCATTTGGCCTTCCCTTATTTATCCCCCCGAAAAGTTTGAAGGGCCCAACGGTGTCCCATCCCTTGCAGGAGAACTCATCAGTGATAGAGAAACCTCGATTCACCAGCACCTCTTTAAGAGCAGCATGTCCCTGCACTTTTTTTCCGCCCCTGGTAGAAAAGATAAAAGCTTGTTTCTCTGTGACGGTCGTGAGCCCCTCTACAAACTGGCGGAGGGTCTTATGGATCTTCCCGCCATAGATCCCTGATCCGAATCCGATCAGGTCATACGCCGTGAGGGTTTCGGGTTGTGCCTGACCGATAGAGACAAGGTCTGCCCCCAATTCTTCTGCCATCGCCTTAGCAACTTTTTCCGTGTTCTGGTGGTGAACTGAAGCATAGACAATCAATGTTTTCATGGTGGTTGTCCTTGATGGGGCTTATTTTAATATTTTCTGTCCCTACGACCACGTCTACGATCACGATACTGCCGATTTTGGGAATCGATTGGAAGCACTACAAACATCTGCTGCCTGAGCATGTGTACGACGTCTATATGCTATTAGGGGGATATTACGCTATTTACTTCAAAGAGTCTGGTCTAAGAGATAAGCCCTGCTTTCTTCTAATAACTTTGATCAGCTAAGAACAACTGCTTGAAATGGCTAACATCTACAAGAACAAACGCGACCATAACCTAAGCCTGTGGAAGATCTTTGCTTAGTAGTGCTAGACGCCGTCATATCGCTGCTCAACGGCTGGCGAAATGACTAACCGATGTTCGGCGACTGTTATTTCCACGATGGCTGAAACAACAGAAAATCCAACTTTTACATTGTGATGCTCATTTCGTGCCCGGAGATCTGCGAAAATCCTGTGAGCAGCAGGACGACGTATTGCTCTGAGAGCAGTCAAACAAGAATTACATAATGACACACGGCGTTTCAGGAGTAGACTGGCGTTTCTACAAGCACCCGCTTCCTGATTCGGTTTATGACATCTACATGAAATACTGGGGAAGCGTGAGCTTACAAATCTGAGCTAGGCGCGCTGGGACTCCTCACAATACGGGGTGCGCTCATCGTTGCTGCAAGATTTTTACCGTAACATTTATGGATAATTAGTTATGATGTATTAAGCTGTAATAAGATGTAAAATGGTGTATTGCAATGAATAATCAACAAACTGAGCAGCACAGTTGCACTGACGTGCACTACGTGCGCGACAACAAACCCCTAACTGGCGCGGTTTGCGTGGCACTGAATAAAGATATACGGCAACGCAAAGCGGACATCATCTTTATGGGTGGGGAAAAGGACACGTGGTCGGTGAGGAGTACGACCGAACTCATGAGCATCCTTATTAAATGGAAGGTGTCTTTCGAGGAGAGAAAACGCGTCTTCGATTTCGTCGCTGAGCGGTTGCGCGTGTTGGCGGCAGAGGTAACGCCGGAGTAATCGCCCCTTTCCTCGCGAGCGTGCATGAGGCGCAGCGGTTGAGCTCTGAATGGGGTGCGTGAATCAAAGGAAATCGAAAGAAAATAAATGACCGAAAAGATGATGAGTATGTTTTTAGCAACTTTCCTTTCAGGAGTGGCTTAAGCGCAACGAAGTTCGCTTATTGCACAGCAATGCTCGTATCTCAACGGAGATCTGCGAAAATTCTGTGAGCAGCAGGGCGATATATTGCTTTGGGATCAGTCAAATCGAGCCTATATAATGACTCATGGTGTTAGGGTATTGATTTGAAACACTACAAACATCCGTTGCCTGAGCACGTGAATGATATCTATGTGAAGTGCTGGGGGAGCGTGGCTTTACACTGAAGGAAGAGGGTAGTTAACGGTTGCTCCAGCGTTGTAATTCCTGCACATCACCACCACACCATTTGTAAAGACGCCCCCTATTCTCATCAATATAAACAAAGGTGTCATAATTGTCGTTGGGGGCGATTTGTTCAATCCATGAACCAGTGTTGATAAGCCGTTCTATTCGCCGGTTTTTAGGGGTATACATCTCTGGATAATGCGTATGGCCAAAAACGACAACGTCAGCATCAATGGTAAGTTCCTCCCGTTTGAAGCCACGGGATCTAATGACTTTATATATGGTCTGCCACGGTATTCGAAGCTTAAGGTATCTGTTTAGGGTGTGTCCCGGATGACGGTACAGGTCAGAATACACTATCATTAAACTGCCGAAGAGCCACAGAACGCCTAGAGACGCTAAAAATCCCAAGATCAGCCCGCCAATGAGCGTCCACCCCACCCCCAACTGAGTGCTCAGCGACGCGGTCAAATCAGAGAGCACCGTGAAAAGCGAGTTGGGAAAGAACGCAGAGGCGACGATAGCGAGGGTAAGCAGAAAGACTAATGCGCCAAGCCACTTGAACTTCCAGAACCCTAAAGAAGCAGCAGCAGCAGAACCCACGAAGTCGCCGAGTCGAAGCACGCTTTGATTTCTAAAAAAGCTGAACTGGTGACCGTGGAGGAACAAGTATGTCTTATTTCCTATTCGCCCTTGCCATTTTCCATCAATCTTCGCATCAGGATATCGGTCACCATATACTTGCGCCCAGTTAGGGAGTATATGTTGACCCACGTAAAAGCGGCGCACGATGTCGTCGTGGTTACCTACGACGTACACTATCTCACAACCTAGCGCGATAAGAGAGTTAACGATGTTAAAGCTCTCTTGATATGGACGTA